>CAZGHH010000006.1:19233-42015 GCA_964525485.1 uncultured Candidatus Peribacteria bacterium
CTCCAGCCTATGCCCCAGCCATCGCCCCAGCACCAGCTCCAGCCTATGCCCCAGCCATCGCCCCAGCACCAGCTCCAGCCTATGCCCCAGCATTTTCTGTACCAGCATTGCCATCCACTATTTTAGCAAAACTATCTCTTGTAGACATCATACCTTTTGGTACAGCAAAATTATCATCTATCATCAGAACTAGCGCATCATATACGAAGCTATCTGTATTGCGTAACTCTTCAGCATCTCTTACACTGGCTAAAATTTGGAAATCCGAGATTCTTTTTCCTCCTTGAGCAAGGTCACCCAAAGTCCCTCTATCTTTCATCGCAAAAAATCTTTTTAATAATCCCAAAATACAATTTACTCTATCAGTTTCACTACCTTTAAGAGGTTTTAATTCTTCCAAACTTGGATTTACAACAGAGAGTATATTAAAAATAGAATCTTTCAAAGCAGGGAGTCTGGAGGTCGTTCCTTGAAGTAGTTTTGAGTGATCCGGGTCGTTTTTATCAGAATAAGGATGTTCATCAGAATACATCCCCTCCGGGAAGTCAGTAAGTCTTTGCAATTCTGTAGGCATATTTTTGAGATTAAAAATTTAAAAAAGGAAGCAATTCTCTATTCCAAAGCAAAAAAAGTCAATGTTAAAACAAAGCTAGTCAACAATCTTTTTCATCTTCTCCATCATAATCGCATATTTTTTATCTGTTTCGTGCGTATAGCCTTTTAAATGCAAAAGTCCATGCGCAAAAAGATTTAAAATTTCAATAACGACAGGAATACAATCCGCTTTAGCATTTCGCTCCGCGACTTTTTTGCAAATATAAATATCTCCATAATCAAAAGTCAGCACATCCGTCGGACCGGTTCCTCCCTTCCAAGTTTCATTCAATTCCTGCATTTTTTTCTCGCCTATAAACACGACAGTAACATTCAGACCGCTCAATCCCCTTTCGCTCTTCAAAAACCTCTCAAAAACTCTCAAAAGAGCCTTGCGTGGCACTCTAAATTCAGAGACCTCATTGTATATTTTTAATTTTTCCATAAAGCATCATAAATGTCCCATTCATTATCATCGGTCGTCCAATGTGCGTAGACAGCGATCCCGGTCAAATTCTCATGTACCGCGCGCACATCATTCAATCCATTCAAGACTCCGATCAAAGCATTACCAACATTTTCAATTTCAGGATTAAATCCTTTTTTCACATCTTCATAAGATGGAATCCCTATATATAGTTCAGGCTTCATCCCCACACATTTATCGCATTCAACTTCATCCATGAGGTCCGTCAGCCAAATAACCTGTTCTTTTACAAGCCATCTATACATCCAACCTCGCTCGATTCCGGTATCGTACACCATTGTTACAACCTGATCTGCATATTTCGATACATTTCGATAGTTCACTTCAGTATTGTAATTTTGAAGATTCAAAAATCCGGAGCTAAGCCATACGAAAGTACGCGGAATAAATTCAGCCAAAGCCACGGATAAAATAGGCCTTCTATCCATGCTCTCAAACAATTCATGGGTTTCTTCCAATAACAAAATAAAATCTTCGTCCTCATCCCAAACCGGCTCAATATCATATTGCACGCCATCCATACCCACAACTCCTGTAAATATCGTACACATCTGCAAAATATTATGTCTCACCTGCGCACTGGAAAGATTTATTTTATTTCTTATTTGTCCCATCCAGGCGAAAACCCTCATGTCGGGATCGACGGATTTTACCATATCCACAAAATTAAAAGCCTCACTATAAACCTCAGGAGCAATATCTCCAATTTCAGAAAGCGGCCCAACATGCACAAAAATAGTATTTACGTCATGTGCTCTCAAATCTGCAACCAAAGCAGTCACTTCAGCATCGGTCTTTACGGTATCTACCCATCCATGCGCAATCCAGACAGCATTTTTTTGTTGGTTAAAAAACTTGCCTGTTTCACTGGCTTTGATACCAACAATGAATATCCAAAACAAAATTGCAATAAACAAAAAAAGCCCAACAACAGAATATAAAACCCATTTTTTATACTTCTTCCCCATCATTTAAGAATATTTAAACTTCCTTACCATTTCATACACCACAGTACTAAAAGCGGCTTCAACATTCAACGATTCTTTTACTCCATGCATTGGCACAAAAACAACTTTATCGCAAAGATTCAAAACATCCTGAGAAACACCTTCGGTTTCATGACCTACTACGAGCGCAATAGGAAAATCAATATCAGCCTCAAAATAATTTTCAGCACCTTTGCAAATCTCCACTCCGACTATTTGAATACCCTTTTTTTTTAA
Organism: uncultured Candidatus Peribacteria bacterium; assembly: GCA_964525485.1. Classification (GTDB taxonomy): domain Bacteria; phylum Patescibacteriota; class Gracilibacteria; order UBA1369; family LOWO2-01-FULL-3; genus DAONBD01. The sequence continues at coordinate 21,538 of CAZGHH010000006.1, forward strand.
TTTTTTCACGACATCGATAGCTTCTTCTTCATACTCCCATTCGACCGATTCTTCGGCGCCAAGAGCCGTTTTGGCAATCTCAGGATTATCAGTCGGCTGACCGGTTATTCCGCAAAGAAAAATTTTTTCCACGCCGGCGCCGTCGGAAGTTCGAAAAATTGCCCCAACGTTATAAAGACTTCTAATATTTTCAAGAATTACATATATTGGAAATTTTTTTCTCATAATGTTTATTGTCCTAAAATTCCTAATGTGCGAGCAACCAAATCATTCATTTCGTTTTTCGTCAAAACATCATCCGGTCTGAAGTAAATTTTGTCATTGATAAGATTGTTATCATAAACAAAATTGGTAAATCGAGGATACCACCAATTGCCCGGTACAGTAGGGTCAACATCTCTGTAAGCACTTCTTTGACTAGACATGGCAACATTTCCACCCAATTCACTTACAAGTTCAAATTTATACATAGGTTTTACGAGCTGATTTATTCCGAGCAGAATTTTTAGAGCTTGTATTCTTGTAATAGGATTTTTAGGTTTAAAAGGAGTATTTGGTTCTCCGGCATTACCGCTTACCGCGCCTAACAGAGTAGCTATTGTAACAGGCTCATAATATTCACTTCCTACCGGCACATCAGGATACAAAACTATATCCGGGGTCAATTTAATCCCGTCAAAATTTGAAAATCCCATAAATGCATAAAAACAAAATTCCCTATAATTGTAGCAATTATCAATAAAAGATTTTCTACTTTCTTTGATATTAAATTTTTCAACAACAGTTGACACAAACTCACCTCTCGTTACAGGCTCAGCCCCGGGCTCTGGTTTCGCAATGATATTTCCAAAAGGTTGAGAATGTCCGAGTAAAATAGTCACCTTACCATTACTTGATTCGGAGACTTTATAAGTTAAAGGATCGTGTCTATCAAAATATCTCGAAGAAACAGCCAAATCATCATATCCGTCATGATTATAATCAAGAACCAACAATTTAGACCCAAACCAGTCATCGGCATAATCCCCTACAACCAAAGAGGTATAATCATCATTTTTTGCCTCAAGAGGCATTCTATTTGAGAATTTGCCTGTGTGATAAATATACAACTCTCCAGGATCATTAGCCTTTGGGACACCAATTCCGGGAGATCCCACAGCAAAATCATTTTGTTTATCTCTGTCAAAATCCCCTATCACCACAGAAGCTCCTAAAAAACTGTCGCCTCGTCCACCTTTTAACCCATAGTCAGAATTTTCAAAAGCTACGATAAACGGATTTTTTGTTAAACCATCAGGATTCCATTCAGAAAAATGGTCCCTGCCAAAAAGAACATAAGCACTTCCTCTTTGAGATCTATCAGCATAAGGAAAAGAAGATATAAATAAATCAGAATAATTATCTCCCCCTATAGCCCCTGAAGTAATAGAAAACCCAAACCATCCATATTTTTTAGATCCTTCAAGAACATCATCATAAGTAACAATATCTTTTTTATAACGTCTCATGCCGGAATACAGATAAACTTTTCCAGCCTGTTTTCCGATTTCTCCATCGGCGAAATAAGCGGAAATTGCAATATCATCAAAAGTGTTTCCGATGAAATTCCCAACATCTATATCGGAACCAAACCTTTCACCTTTTTTTTGTCCGTGAAAGACAATACTGGCGCTCCCTTCTCCAATAAAATTTATAGGACCATCGACAATGTTGACATAGCCTTTTGATCCGAAATAAACATATACATTACCTGTGTCAGCATTATTTGTCATCACAGTAGACAACGCAAAAGGTGCTCCTATTAATATGTCATCAATGTTGTCATGATTAATATCAGCCATCTTCACAGCCATTCCAAAAGCATCACCATTATTGTCACCAGTGAACTCCATATCGGCAGATCCGGAAACAAGATCTATAGTGGAAGAAGCAACGTCCTCCCAGCCTAATATCAAGAAAGCTTTTCCAGGCCTGTTATCCCCTGATGAAGCATTATATGCTCCAATCAATATATCGTCATATCCATCTCTATTAAAATCACCACAATCTACAGCCATTCCCAACTGATCTCCATTTCCCCTACCATATATTTCTATATCCGGAGAATCGAATTTCAGGTCAAAAGAATTTTTTTTGATAATAGACTTCCCGAGGAAAACAGAAACTTTGCCATTCCACGTCTTATCAATAGATGAATAAAAAGGAGACCCAACGACAAGGTCGTCAATGTTGTCACCATTGATGTCACCTGTTGCCAAACTGGACCCGAATTGCTCACCGGCAGTTTCCCCTAAAAATTCAACCTTATATAATTCAGTAGTCAGGTCGGATTTATAATAAGTTTGAAAGGCCAAAACGGAAGCACTATCGACAAAAGACGCGACAGCTATAGACACTAAAGAAAGAAAAGCAATCAGTTTTTTACTATTTTTAAAGCGAAATTCGAACATTATTCATAGAAAAAGGTTAAGCAAATTATATCATTATTTTTTTGAAATAAAACTAGACTTCTCTTTTTTTTTGGAATAGAATGCCTATCGACACGAGTCTACTCTGTCAATACACTGTCTAGTGACAAACCTAGACATTAAAACGACAATTAAAAGACAAAAATGGACAATTTTACACAGAAATACAATATAGACAGAAAGGCTGCGAGTAAGCTTTTAAAGGTTTCAGTAAGAACGGTTGATCGTTATATAAAGAAAAAGGTGCTTACAGCGCAAAGCGTGGGCGGAAGAATATGGTTAAGCAAAGAAGATGTAGTAAAATTAGGGAACGGCAAGGCAATTAACGGACAGTTTCAGGCAAATTCGTATGAAGCGGAAGCATCCCAGCCGGTTTTTTACGAACCATCGACTAGCGACACGCCTGTCTATCGGTCTACTCCGTCGATGTCGATCGACATTTTAGGTGACAACTCGACCGAAGAAGATGAAGAAATGTCTACTTCGGAAACTTTCAAAAACGTCAAAAGCGCATCCGGAAGCCAATTCTACAAAAAACTCTACGAAGAGACTCGTGAGGAGTTAAAAGAGAAACAAGAACGCCTCGAAATCGCGAACTATCGCGTCGGACAACTAGAAGCTCAGCTCAAAAACTCAATTCCACTGCTCGAATATCACAGAGAATCCTCCGAGAAGAAACTGGAAAAGGCCCGTATGATCGAAAAACTCGAGCAAGCCGACTCTACTATCAAAATAATCAGTCATAAGCTCAAATTTGAGAAATATAATAAGAAAGTCCTGTTCACAGTTTTGTTAATCATCCTTGCTCTACAGCCGATCTGGCTACTTATCCTTTCAAAATAACCAGCCAATAATAACAAACCGACTATGATCGCACTTTTTGACTCAGGAATAGGCGGACTTACGGTTCTAAAACCGATTTTAAAAAATCTTCCGGAATATGAATATATATATTTAGGTGATTCGGCGCGAAGTCCATATGGTGGTCGCACCGAAGATTCAATTAAACAATTTTCCGAAGAGGCGGTGGAGTATTTGTTCAATAGGGGAGCGAAGCTTATAATTTTTGCATGCAATACAGCATCCGCGGTAGCACTTCGCCATGTTCAACAAAAATATCTCAAAGGCAAAGATGAAAAAGATCGGAAAATTCTTGGTGTTTTGATTCCGCTCGCAGAAGAAGTCACAAATCGGACGAAAACAGGTAGGGTAGGGATCGTCGGAACTCGAGCCACGATAAACTCTCAGAGCTACAACACCGAAATACACAAAATTAATCCTGAAATCAAAGTATATTCTCAAAGTTGCCCTCTACTCGTTCCACTCATCGAAGAAGGCTGGCAAACAAAGCCGGAAGCGATTTCAATTTTGAAAAAATATTTAAAACCGCTCAAGTCATGCAATATAGATACTCTCATTCTCGGATGCACTCACTACCCTCTGATGCACAAAAGTTTTAAAAAAATAATGGGCAAAAAAGTAAAAGTTTTCGACACGGGCGAAGTAGTAGCATCTTCATTAAAACACTACCTCTCACGCCACCCGGAAATCGAAAGCAAGCTTGCAAAAGCCAAATCAACACTCTCAAACAAGTCTCAAGCCCAGTCAAAATCTCAGCCACTTCACGCCCACTGCACATTTCTCACGACAGACGACCCGAAACACCTGCAATCTTTCGCGGAAAAATATATAGGTGCAAAGATCAAATCTCCTGAAAAGGTTTCACTAGCAAAGAAATAGGTGATAAAATCGAATACTCATTAAATTCAACAAATGGAAAACAAAGTCTGTAAAGCTTGCTCATCAAAATTCACAATTACAGATGAAGATTTGAAATTTTACAATCGCATCGACGTCCCGACCCCAAAGAATTGTCCGGATTGTCGTTTGATCCGTCGGTTACAAGTCAGGAACGCCAAAACTTTATACGCCAGAAAATGCGATGCGACCGGAGAAAATATTATTTCTCCATATCATTCCGATCACAAGTTTCCGGTATATAAATCAGAATATTGGTGGAGTGATAAATGGGATGCCCTGGATTACGGAAAGGATTTTGATTTTACGCGGCCGTTTTTCGAACAGTTCAAAGAATTGCAGGATGAGGTTCCGCATTTTGCGACATTCACAGTAGACGGCACGATGGAAAACAGCGAATATACAAACTGCGCCGGATATTTAAAAAATTGCTACTTAATAGGAGAATCGGATTACAATGAAGATTGTTATTATGCAAATCGTTTAGTTCATTGTACGAATGTAGTGGATTGTTCGATTTGTTATGAATCCGAGCTTTGTTATGAATGTATCGACTGTCAAAATTGCTACAATCTCAAGTATTCACAAGACTGTATTACCTGCAGAGATAGCATGTTTTTATATGATTGCAAATCGTGCAAAAACTGCATTGGGTGTGTCAATCAACGTCAGAAGCAATACATGATTTTTAATAAACAATATACGAAAGAAGAGTATGAAAAAATGGCGAAACAATTTAATTCAGGGGCGAGGGCAAATATAGAAACTTTTTCAAATCAAGTTCAGAAGTTTTTTAAAACGCAACCGCACAAACATCTTCAACAAGAGCATTTGGAAAATTCTTTCGGAGACCATTTATACAACGCAAAAAATTCTACATATTGTTTTGATTGCAAGGATTTGGAGGACTGTAAATATTGCGCGAAAGTTACGACAAATGTTAAAGACTGTATGGATTACAATGGCTGGGGTATTGGCGCAGAATTGATATATCAATGTTCCGCTTGCGGAGACAAAGTATATAATATGAAATTTTGTTCGACATGCGTCAGGGATGTGCACGACTGCGAATACTGTGAACAATGCGTTACCTCCAGCGATTGTTTTGGATGCTTTGGTTTAAAAAGTAAAAAATACTGCATATTCAATAAACAATACACAAAAGAAGAGTACTCAAAATTAAAAGAAAAAATCATCTCACACATGCGTAAAACAGGGGAGTATGGGGAATTTTTCCCACAGGAATTGGAAGTGTTCGGATACAATGAAACAATAGCTATGGATTATTTTCCCCTAACAAAAGAGGAAGCGTTAAAAAAAGGATTTAAGTGGACGGACAAAGATCGAACAAATTTCCCGCAAATATACAATGTACCAACAGATATAAAAGCTATCTCAGATTCAATCACGTCAGAAATTCTAGCATGTGAAGAGTGTAACAAAAATTACAAAATTATAGCTCAAGAATTAAAATTTTATAGGCAAATAAATGCGCCGGTTCCTGTAATTTGCCCAACATGCAGACATGTCCACCGCCAACAAAAAAGAAATCCAAAACATTTCTGGGATGTTAAATGTGGAAAATGCGGACAATCAACAAAAACGACATTTGACCCAAAAAGCGGATATATAATTTATTGTCAAGATTGCTACAACAATCTAATTCTCTAGACATTTTTAGATGAAAAAGGCAAAATAGCCCCCAATTTTTAAACAAACAATTATATGGGAAAAGGTTCAAATTTAGCAGCAGCGGTTTTATCGGGAGCTTTAGCTTGTGCAGAAGCCCAAGAAAAAGAAGTTGCATACCCGCAGCCCGAAAGCCATGAAGTTAATACATGTGCATCATACGCACATGATAGAGCCTTGGAGGTATGTGAAAAAATATTTTGTGGTCCATATATGTTGAAAGATGTTGCTAAAACAATTGAGGGGGATTGTGTTGCTGGCAATGTGCCAGAGCCAGGTTCTGATATGGATCAATGCGATAAAAGAGGGCTTACATTCGCAGCGACAGTATATAGAACAAAAGGAGAATTAGGACAGAGCGCAGAAAGACTTCGGGATATAGAAAATTTAAATTGTTTAAAATTAAAAGGACATACAGGTGAAAATATATCCGTGGATACAAATCACATACAAGACGCAGAACAATTAGCCAAAATAACGGAATGTGAAAGAGCTTCCGTAGAAGCGGCATTATCAATATGCGCTCCAGAAAGACTTTGCAGTCAAAGATCACTTCGAATGTTACTAGAAGGATTTTTGAGTGAATGCTATGGGAAACAAGGCCTTTAAGATTTTTCTACTCCCACTCGATAGTCGCAGGCGGTTTGTTTGTGATGTCATACATCACGGCGGAAACGCCTGGAACTTTACGAAGTTTTTCAACTAATTCATTCAAAAGAGCCCAGTCTATTTTATAGAAATTTGCAGTCATTGCCTCCTCACTTTCTACAGGTCTTAATACGATTGTTTCACCAGGAACATCATTCACCGACAACGGCACAAGCACAGTAGGGAACTGCCAAATTGCTTTATCAATTCCTTTTTCTTTAATGAAATCCATGACGATTTTATCCGCATCCTGAAGCACCGAAATTCGATCAGGAGTTAGATAACATTTAGATAAACTGACATTTTCAATCGACTCGTCAGACAATAAATATAATCCTCTATTAACTTCAGGGAATCCATTTGTGACAGTCGTAGAAGCTAAGGATAATTTATCGAAATCATGTACTCCTCCGACAAATACAGCAGGATGTTTATAGCTTCTCACATCTCCCTGTACTCCGACACTCTTAATAGGCAAAACCTTCACAGTATAAGACCCAAAAGAAACCGCATCCGCAAGCCTTTTTTCAAACTCCGACGCGACCACGGTATCACTATGAATTTCTTCACTACTACACAAACATCTCACAGCCAATCCCGGTCCTGGAAACGGATGTCTCCAAACCATCTCATGAGGCAATCCCAATTTCTCTCCGACCTCACGCACTTCGTCCTTATACAATTGGGCGATCGGTTCTATCACACGGCCTTCCTCAATCATTTTTTGGATCTCAGGAACGCGATTATGATGCGTTTTTATTTTGTCTGCGTGCTTAGTTCCACCAGTTTCAATAGTGTCAGGATAAATAGTCCCTTGGCCCAAAATCCATTCATCGCTATTCAATCTCATCTCAGCAAAAACTCTTCTCTGCACTGTCAAAAACATATCTCCGATTATTTTTCTTTTTTGCTCAGGCTCATAAACATCACGAAGTGCCTCAAAATATTCCGCTGACGCATCTTCAATGCGAACATTCGTCGCACCCAACTCATCAAAAATTCCAGCCACTTGTTCCCTCTCATCTTTTCTCAAAAAACCAGTATCTACAAACAATCCATAAACTCGTTCATTCCCCAATGCTTTCTCAAGCAATGTGAATGCAACAGTTGAATCGACTCCCCCGGAAACCATCATAAAGACTTTTTTGCCATCAACTTTTTTTACAATCGCCTCAATCTCCGATGAAATAAATTTCTCTATACTCCACTCTTTTTTAGCCCCAGTTATAGTAACAAAATTTTCCAAAATTTTCATTCCATGTTTAGTATGAGTTACCTCGGGATGGAATTGAATTCCATAAAATCCTCTCTCTACATTTTGCATCGCCGCAATAGGACAGTCTTTCGTTTCAGCAATCAATTCAAAACCTTCAGGTATAGCTGTAACCTGATCAAAATGACTCATCCAAACATCTTCATTATCAGAAAGTCCTTCGAAAATTCCTTCTTTTTTTAAAATCTTAACAGTAGCTTTGCCATACTCACGTACCTGACCCGGCTCCACGCGACCACCAAGCGTATGTCCTATTATTTGATGTCCATAACAAAGTCCGAGAACCGGAATTCCGAGTTCAAAAACGCCGGGATCGCAAACCAAACTCCCCTCTGCGTGGACACTCTGCGGTCCACCACTCAAAATCACACCTTTATATCCACCTTCTTTTAAAACAGAAGCCTTAACTTCTCCATCAAACAAGTCGCTATAAACGCCGAGCCTTCTCACCCTATTCGCAATGAGATGTGCGTATTGTCCTCCAAAATCCAAAACAGCGATCTTATCCATAAATCAAAATAATTAATTAAGACTTAGCGATTTCATTAAACCTTTCAATCAAGAAATTCTTATCAAGCGCTTCCAAAAACCATCCGGCCTGAGGACCGCTTTCTTTGCCAAGTAATGCCATATAAATGGCGCCAAAAGCCTCTTTTGGTGGCATCCCTGAAGTTTCTTTTAATTCATGGATTTTTCCGTGCAGTTCATCTCCGGTCCAATCTTGATCTTTCAAAACCACAGCAATATCTCCGAGAAATTTTTTCTGACCAACCGATAACATAGAAGCTCCAACTGGAACTGTTTCCTGAACAGTAAATCGATAAGCATCTGGCGCGAAATCTTTGAGCCATAATGAAGCATAATGTTTTCGTAAATCAACCTCTGCTTTATCCGCGTCGGTCAGCGCACTTCCTTTTAATTTAGCAACTTCCTCATACAAATCCACATGTGGAATTTGTTCGAAGAAAGCGATGCGTGTGAAACGAGGATAATAGTGTTTTTCCACGCCCTCAGCACCTCCTTTAACTTGAGAGAAATGAAACGCTCTTTCGAGATCCGGAAACTCACCTTTTTTATCAAAATAATATCCGGCAGATTCGTCGTATTGATCAAATAAAACAGGAATAGTAGGACCATCCGGATTGAAATCAATCGGTTGATTTGGTTTCTTGCGAATCATCAAAAATCTCATCAACTCGCCGGGAATCAATTCAGCAACTTCCATCACAGACGCCCCACGACCTTTGCTCGAACTCATTTTTGCTCCGCCAAACAAGAAAAATTCGTAAGGAATATTATATGGAACATGTGTGCCGAGCACTTCAGCGCAAACTCGTTCAGCGATGTCATGTGATCCACCTGCGGCGGCATGATCTTTGCCGGCACCTTCAATATCGACATTCATCGAAGCCCATTTCGTAGGCCACTCAACTTTCCAAGGCAATTTTCCCTGTCCTCCAAATGGAGTGCACGAACCCTTATTTCCGCATCCAACTCCCCATTCGACCATATTCGGCATACATTCATAGGTCACCTGACTACCATCCCATCCGGTCACTTTCGTCGTCCCAGTTTTCCCACATTTCTCACAAACGACCTGCAATGGATACCAATCCTCAGGCTTTTCACTTCCACTTACTTCCTTATAAATCTGTCGAACTTTATCTTTGTTCTCAAGTAATTTTTTAATCCATTCATCATAATGTCCAGCCTTATACAAATCCGAAGAATAAATTATCTCAGGTTGAAATCCCAAATCATTAATAACTTTCAAAAATTCTCTAGAAAAATATTCAGCATAATTTTTAGCCGGCTCACCGCCCAACTCCTCATGTGGCGATGGTACATCTTTCAAAGGTTTTCCCATGTAAGGCTTGTACTTCTCTGCATCGAGATAGACAGGCAAGCCGTCCATCGGATCGGCATCATTGAATTCATAAATAAATCGTGCTTTCTTCCCACGCTCGTTGAGAGCTTGCGCGATCACTCCATGAATAACAACTCCGCGAAGCGAACCGATATGTACTCTTCCAGAAGGAGTTTTTTCATCTCTTATGATGAATTCTTCCTTTTCAGGATATTTTGCAATTATTTCATCTACCATTTCATCTACCCAGAACATAAATTTAAAATTACGAAATTAGTGCCGCAATTATAGATTAAAAGTGAGCTAAAAGCCAAATCATAAAATTAATACTATTCCATTCCATAATCTCCGGACTTTCTCTCTCTATCAATAGTCAGGAAGTTCATTTGTTCTTTCTTGAATGCGAGCTCTACTCTACCGGTCGGACCATTTCTGTGTTTCCTGATAAATAGATCAGTAATACCGACACGATCCGTATCCTCTTCATAATAATCTTCGCGGTACATCATCATAACAACATCGGCATCTTGCTCGATCGCTCCAGATTCACGCAAGTCTGAAAGTTGAGGGATTTTCGAAGGTCTCATCTCGACCGCACGGGATAGCTGTGAAAGAGCGATAATAGGCACAGCAAGATCACGCGCCAATTCCTTTAACGAGCGAGATATCTCAGAAATTTCTTGAACTCTGTTTTGTTGATAAGCACCAGAAGTACCTCCGCTCATCAATTGCAAATAGTCAATAATCAATAAATCCAATCCATGTTCCATTTTGAGTCTTCTAGCCTTTGCTTTTAATTCAGGCATAGATCCACCGATAGAGTCATCGATAAACACTTTCATATTGTTCAATTCATCCATAATATTTCCGATTCTTGCGAAGTCATCATCCGATAATTTACCGGTTCTCATCTTCCAGCTATCTACTCCAAGTAAAGAACAGAACATTCTTTCCACCAACTGTTCCTTCGCCATTTCCAGAGAAATCACGCCAACACTAAATCCACGCTTTGCGACATTCTGACCGATATTCAAAGCAAAAGAAGTCTTACCCATAGAAGGTCTGGCCGCCAAAATAATCAAATCTGAAGGCTGTAAACCGGACAAAAGATTATCCAAGTCGCGAAACCCTGTTGGAATACCGCGATATTTATCCTTGGAATCAGGATCATGTAAATCTGAAATTTTCTCATACGTCTTATTCAAAATATCCTTAATGTGGACAAATTTATCCTTAATATGTTCTTGGGAAACTCGGAATAAAGACTTCTCAGCATTATCAATAAGCTCATCCAATTCAGTGTCTTCTTTGTAGCCTAAGCCTTTTATTGTATCCCCGGCGATGATTAATTTTCTCAATACTGCTTTTTGTTTAACTATAGAAGCGTATTGAAAAATATGTGTGGAAGTTGGTACTTCATTTGCTAATTCAGCCAGATAAGAAACTCCGCCTATCATCTGTAATTGTCCGCGTTCTTCGAGATAATTGCTCAAAGTCACGATATCAATGGGAGTTCTTTTGTCATAAAGCGAAAGAATCGCATCGTAAATCAATCTGTGAGAATCATGATAAAAGTCATCACTTCTCAAAAAATCAGAAATTTTCAAAATTGAATCTTTGTCCACAAGAAGTGACCCGATAGTTGATCTTTCAGCATCAAGATTATGCGGAGGGACCATGAAACCGGAGCTATCCTTACTGGAGCCTTTCAAACCACCGGCATTCCTGCCAGCAAAACTGTAATTTTTTACAGTATTAGACATAACGTTCCAAAAAATATTAATCCCACGCCCTATGGGTTTTCAAATATCGCACACAGATACGGATTTTACAACCAAAAACCTCAAAAAAAACTTAAATTTTCCTTAACATTTCCTGAATTTAATGCGTAACAATACATTTTGGGCTATAAAGACAGAATGAACAGAGAAAAAATCATTAAAAAAACAGGGAGAATGGGGGAGGATATAGCCACGGAATATCTTATAAAAAATTCTTATAATATACTGCGCAGAAATTTTCATTCACAGTTTGGAGAGATAGATATAATCGCGGAAAAAGATTCAACTATTTATTTTTTTGAAGTTAAAACGAGGACCGAAAACTCATTCACGCAACCTGAAGAATCGATAACACAAAGAAAAATCACCAGAATCATAAAAACTGCACAGATTTTTTTTCAAAAAATGCTTAACTCAAATCACCACGAATACGGAAGAAAAAGTTGGAGAATCTCACTTATTGGAATAATATTGGAAAGACGGATCGACGCGCATACACCGACCGACATTCCTAAATCAATCTATCCGAATGCGCCACTCGACCAAGCAACGCAGTACCGTTTGCATAAAATTACCCTCACAGAAATCCTATGAGCGAAATATATGATGAACAGGAGGAACAGCAAACTCCTCAACAGTTTGAAATTGAAGAGGAACGCAAATTATATTGGCGCAGAATACTTATAGTGGGCGCGGTTATATTGTTCGCGGCATTTTATTTTGTGTGGGCGAATTATATAAATTTTGGATATATTGAAGTCGTAGCACAAGCTCCGTTTTCTGTGAACGTAATAGGTGAAAAAGAGGAATCCTGTTCCGTATCTCCATGCAGAATAAAACTTACAAGAGGTGAAAAATTTATAGATGTAAGCAAAGTGGGTTTCACTGCCGAAGCGGTAGAGGAAGAAGTGATTTTATGGGACACAAAAACCATAAAGCCTGTTCTAAAACTTGAGCCTTATATCAGAAAAGTTGAAGAAATCCCGGAAGGCAAAGTAACATCCGAAGAAGTAGCATACAAATTCATATATGATGTTTCTCACAACAACTACGCCATAGTCAAAGAAGGCGATGAATACAATTTGGCCGTTTCATATTTCGGAGGAAAACTGCAAAAGCCGTTTTTAATAGGATCAAATGACGCGGTTTTGGCTGTGGAAAATATACAAAACGGTAAAGCTTTCTATATCAACACAATAACAAAACAAAGAAAGTCGTTGGCAAAACCTTTTACTGCGGTTGCAAAAGCGAGTGTTTCGCCCAACGGGAAATATTTTATATTGGAGACTCGCGAAAAAAATATATTTGCGGCAAATCAATCAGGTTTCACGATGATAAATGAATTAAAAGAAATAAAAAAAAGCTATTGGACTCTTAAGAATACTTTGGTGATTTGGTATGAGCAAAGTATCACCGACGATGATGGTATTACCACGGTTAAATATGTTTTTGAAGAATATAACCCGGCAGATTTAAACCAAAGAACTTTATTTACAACAGATACGATGATTGGGGAACTGGCTCCGAGAAATATCAAGGTGAGCGATAAAACAAATACCGTTTTCTTTGATTCGGGTGAGGAAAAATACGAGATTGTTTTTTAAATTTTTATAAGAATTTTTTAAGTTAAAATTTAATTTTTTGGAAACTTTATTTAAGGTATTAGCATTATATTTTTCGCAGATAATTTTAATGTGTAATTTTTTAAAATGCCTGCAAAAATATTTTCAGCATGTACGGTTGGAATAAATTGTGAGCTCGTCGAAGTCGAAGCGGATATATCCAGAGGGCTGTCTTCGTTTTCAATAGTAGGACTGGGTGATACTTCGGTTCAGGAATCAAAAGAACGCGTACGGTCGGCGATAAAAAACTCCGGGCTTACATTCCCGATCACGAAAAAAACCGTAAATCTCGCTCCGGCTGAAATAAAAAAACAAGGATCTATGTTTGATCTACCGATAGCAATAGGAGTTTTATGCGCTTCGGGACAGATTACTGAAAAAATATTTGATAGATCCATGGTGGTAGGAGAACTTTCATTAAGTGGCGAACTAAAGCCAATAAAAGGCATGATAGCGATAGCGCGTTTCGCGCAGGAAAAGGGATTTAAAAGAATTTTTCTACCAAAGAAAAACATGCACGAAGCATTGTTAGTCGAGGGGATCGTTCCATACGGCGCGGACAATTTGAAAGACTTGGTGAGTTTTTGCAAAGGACAAAAAGAATTGTCATTCACCCAAAAAGAAAACATCGAAGAAAATAATACGTCATCCAAAGAAAAGACAGAAGAATTCACATTTGATTCTGTAGTCGGATTGGAAAAAGCAAAGCGCGCGCTCACGATCGCCGCCGCAGGCGGACACAACATATTATTGAAAGGGCTACCGGGAACGGGAAAAACGATTTTGGCGCGCGCGTTTCAGTCCCTTCTGCCAAAGCTTTCAAAAGAAGAATCTTTTGAGGTCACAAAAATATATTCAATATTGTACGGCACAGACCACGGAAGTCCATTACTTACAACCCCGCCATTCCGACAAATCCACCACACAGCCTCAAAAATCTCAATCATAGGAGGAGGGGCAAATTTAAGACCGGGAGAAATAACACTCGCACATAGAGGAGTGCTTTTTATGGACGAATTTTCAGAGTTTCCGAGAGATGTTGTAGAGTCTCTACGTCAGCCGCTTGAAGACGGATTTATTATTATCAGCAGGGCAAAAAACTCAGTCAAATTTCCATGTCAGTTTATTCTGCTTGCGGCAATGAATAATTGCCCATGCGGACTCAAAAGTTCTGATGAAAAAAACAGGTGCAAATGTACTTATTCGGAAATTAAAAAATATGAAAATAAAATCTCAGGCCCGATTATCGATAGATTCGATATGTTTATAGAGACCCCACAAGTTTCATTAAGAGGCTTTATGCAAGGCGAAACCCAGTCACCAAATACGTCATTTCAAGAACTTAAATCAAAAATTGCACTTGTAAGAGCAAGACAAAAAGAACGTTATTCGAGCGACTATATGTTGAATACAAACCTACAAGCGACAGATATAAAAAAACATTGTTCGTTTTCAAAAGGTGCGCTCGAGACGCTGGACAAGGCGGCTGAAAATTTAAAACTTTCCAATCGCGGCTACTTAAAAACAATTAAACTGGCGCAAACAATGGCTGATATTGAAAATAGAAATTTCATCACGATAGAAGACATTTTAGAGGCGATTCAGTACAGAAAAAAAGAAAATTAATTCAGCAAATACCGCAATCCTACGACATAAATAGTCGCAAGTTTCATTGGGTAAACCCCATCGACATATGCGCTTTCACCGTTTATCAAAATTCCCAAATCACGAGGACTATTAATTGAAAAATTCAAGTGTTGCCCTACTTTTATAGTATCTGTAAGAGATACACTAAGAACATAATTTTTAATCGTATTTTGAAAAATCAATTCATCTATATGATTGAATTCCAGGCGATCATTTTTACATCTTCCGCGAGACACGTCTCCGTCATCATTTTTCAGCTCGGCCAGTGAAATAAACTGACAAGACCCAGTATCAACCACAAAACTAATTTTTTGGAAAATGAAAGAATCGACAGGATTATTAAATGAAAAACTTAAAACATTATTTATTTTTGCATTCGGTATCACATACGGAATAGGCGCGCTTTTATAAGAAAATGCAAAATTTTTATTTAATGTCACCTTCTCAATATTTAAAGGTTCCGCAGTCAAAGCAGTATTATTGAAAGCATTAATAACAGAAGAAAAAGCATGTGAGAAAAATCCTCCATTAACAATAGCGAACAGTGAAAGCACACACACCCCCAAGCACGCAAACACGGTTTTCAAAAATACTCCACTCGCTTGATTAGATTTAGGATTTATAATTATTCCACGCACATTGAATTTTATTTTACGCATCTTTAAATCCATTAATTAGATATTTAACAAATTCTGTGGAAGCCCTTTTATCAGGCGAAAATTTTTGTGAGAAAGAACGCCCTTTCCCATCTGCATACAGAGCCTCAACGAAATAATAAATTTTTGATGAATTATCTATATCGGAAAAATGAGGAGCTCCGTCGCCTTCGATCAAATCAACGTCGAAATAATTCAATAAAGGTTCGAGAACGTCCGCTCTTGTCACAACTTTTTTTGGATAAAAAGAAAATGTTTTATCCTCAAGTTGCATAGATTCCGAGGTCAAACCATTGTCATACATGGCTTGTACATAAGGTGAATACTCAGAATTGGATGGTACATCGAGATAATAAGAATTTGCCGTAATCTGAGGTACTTCCGCGAACTCAACAAAGAGTTTTGCAAAACTTTGTTTATCAATAAATTCTTGCTTTGGGAGGAAAATTGCATTGCTTAATGCAAAAGAATTCTCATCAATTCTAGCCATTAAAAAATACACACGATTGTCATCATAAAAAAGTTCAAATTCCTCCGTACTTTCGATCTCAAAAGATTTTTCGCAATTTAAATCTTCATTCATTAAAAGATCTTTGGAAATTTTTAATTTGTAATAACTGAAAACATCATTTGAGGTATCCGTTTCAGCATATCTCAAGTCACCAAGCCCTTCAGTGTCGTCCACTTTTAGGCTGCAAATTTCTTTTGTTAAATTTCCAAGATGTTCGGAAAAATCCAAATTATAAGCCGATTCTACCGTGAGATTTTTTCCATCAAAATCTTTAACGGACAAAGTCCCAAGACTCGCAGGAAGTTCAAAAACAGCTACAGTGTAAGTATTATTGTCGGAGTCACCATCTATATTGTTTTTAGATTCCAGTTTGAATGTAAGCTCGGCGTAATTCGCTTTTGCATCCATCAAAAATTCATAATCATCAAATGTAAAAATTTCTCCCTTCGCCAACGTAAAACCATCTACAGAATTTCGAACAAAAGCAGTCTTTTGATTTTCACCTGCATTGAGAATCAAGGATGAATCCTGATAAGTGGCACCATAATTTCTCAAAGTTATAGTTGCCTGATATTTATAGTAAGGAAAGTCATTTTTTGGCTCATCAATTTTTGTCGCATATATATTACTGATGCCGATATCCGGAGTATTTTCATTTACACCAAATACATAATTATTGATTGCTCCCAAAACATTTACCTTGAAATCTCCACCATTTACGAAATGATATGAAAACCCTGCGGTCACAATCAAAGCCAATAGCGAAGTTAATAAATATTTTTTGTTTTTCATTTTTGTTTTTTTGGGCCTTTTGACACTGTTTCAAATCCAAGTATTATACCAAAAAAACGCCTCTTTCTCAACGCTCGTACTCCTGTTACCGCTTGCTAAAAATAAAAAAAATGCTAGTATAACGTCCACATGTCAAAATTTATAGTAAAAGGAGGGCGCCGTTTGAACGGCGAAGTAAAAGTCGGAGGCGCGAAGAACGCAGCTCTTCCGATAATGTGTGCATGTCTTTTAACTGAAGACAAAAGTGTTTTAACAAATGTTCCGGATATCGCGGACATAAGATCAATGATAGCTATTTTGGAAGATTTAGGGGCAAGGATCACATTTGAAAACAATACAATTGAAATAAACCCGGCAAAAGTCAGCTCAAAAAAACCTTTAAATGAAAAGGTGTGTAAAATGAGGGCTTCAATATTATTATTGGGACCACTTTTAGCACGTTTCAAAAAAGCGGAAATGGCATTCCCGGGCGGATGTATATTGGGGAAAAGATCGGTTTCCGCACACACAGGTGCATTAAAAAAAATAGGATGTGAAATAATTGAGGATTCGAAATACCTCAGACTAAAAGCAAAAAGTCTTCATGGCACTACCATTATTATGGAGGAATCATCGGTTACAGCCACGGAAAATTTATTAATGGCGGCGGTACTTGCGGACGGAGAAACTATCATAAAACTCGCAGCAGCCGAACCACATGTTCAAGATTTATGCAGAATGTTGAACAAGATGGGCGCGAGAATAGTTGGAATTGGAACGAGCACATTGAAGATAGAAGGCGTGAAATCTTTACACGGAGCAACTCACAAAATTACAGGTGACTACTTGGAAGCCGGCACTTTCGCGATTGCGGCAGCGATAACAAACGGGAATGTTGTAATAAAAGGATTTGAAACGGACCAACTTGATTCTTTTTGGCAAAAAATGGAAGAGATAGGTGTGAAATTTTCATTAAAACATAATGAAGCGCAAATATTCGGCTACAAAGAATTGAAAGCGACAAAAATGCTTCGTACAGCTATTTATCCGAGTTTTCCGACAGACCTTCAGGCTCCATTCGCTGTGCTTTTGACTCAAGCGAAAGGTGTCTCAAAAGTATTCGAAACTTTATTTGAAGGACGACTTAATTATTTGGCGGAATTGGAACACATGGGGGCGAAGGTTGAAATTTTAAATCCTCATCAGGCTATAATAATTGGTCCTGAACAATTAAAAGGTATTCCAATATCAAGCTACGATATAAGAGCCGGAGCCGCTATGATAATTGCTTCATTGATAGCCAGAGGCGAAACCGAAATAGGTAATATCAACTACATAGATCGCGGATACGAAAAATTGGAAGAAAAACTTCGCGCACTTGGTGCAGACATTCAACGTGTCGAATAGTGCACAACTTCGCTCTGCTAAAATTCAGCTACCATTCAAATTGAACGGTCCCGCTTAAATCTGTTCTAAAAACTGTAGCTCCGATTTTTTGGAAATTTAGTAAAGATTCTTGATGAGGATGCCCGAAACCATTTCCTTCACCGCAAGAAATTACCACATTTTTCGGACGAAATTTTTCTAGAAAGCCGATAGTATTCGCGGTCTTTGATGCATGATGAGAAGCTTTAAAAATTTCAATATCCGCATAATTGTCGGAATAGTTTTTTATGATCTCCTCTTCAGTTCCTCTCTCGTTATCTCCATTTAATAAAACTCGATGGATTTCCGCATTTTTATCCGAGAATTTAATTAAAAACCCGATAGATGAATTATTTATATTCTTAAAATTCTTTCCAACAATGCTTTTAATCGGATAGATGGTGTCAAAATAAATATCTCCAACAACAAAATCAAAATTGGCTTCAGCAAAATGAATTTTGAGTGAATTTTGCCCCGCCTTTTCAGCGATATCTTTTAAAAATTCTTTGTAATATGAATTTTTATATTCAACTCCGGTAATTAAAACATTTTCAACTTTGTATCTTTCAAGTACTTTTATAAGTCCATCCAAGTGATCGCTATGAGGATGGGTCAAAACCATCAAATCAATCTCTTTCATAAAAAAAGGTATTCTCCGATTTAATTCAACAAGTACATCACTTCTTGGTCCGCCATCTATCAATACATTATGACCATATGAGCTTTTAATAAAAACCGCATCACCCTGTCCAACATCCAAAAAATCAACATGAATTTTCCCATCAGGCAATTCGTTCAACATCCAAAAAATTCCAAAATAACAAAGCCCCAAAATAATCAGGAAATATTTTTTCATATAACTAATCTCACGTGAATAATCGTGAATAATATTAAACTTAAAACCTCAAAAAAAACTTTCAAAAACTTAAAATTTTTCTAAACAATTTATTAAATAATCCAAAAATCAAAAACAAAAAAAGACCTCCATTTTATCTGGAGGTCTTTAATTTAAAGAATGAGGTGAACGATTATTTCTTTCTTGTGATCAATCTTCCCAGTCCTGCTGAAACCAAGAGAAGGCCAAGTAATTCAGGGCCAGTCTCAGCAAGTTTTACTTTTGCGATCACACCTGTACTTTCATTTCCGGCAGTGTCTTTTTCTGTTAATTTGAACCAATATTCATTCTCGGCTTGTAATCCATCTTTCACTTCATATTGAGTAAGATCTTTACCAAGAGTTTGAAGGTCAACATAAGTAGATCCGTTATCTGTACTTACATATAATTTTTGAGCATCCAAATCAGTATCTTTTGGCAATAACCAAGATAGGATTACTGATAATACATTATCTTTGTTAATTTGTTTTGCCGTGAAGTTTGTAGCATCAGCTGGAGGAGTTGTATCCAAAGGAAGTTCTGTTGTATCTGAAGTCCCTGCAGCGGCAACAACTGATGAATTTTTCAAATCATCTACAGCATTTCCGGCCTCATCTAGAACTCCAACAACAGTAACAGTGTATTCTGTGCCGGAGGCCATTTCACTAACCGCAAGCATTACGGCCGCATTCTCAAGACCGGTTTTTGAATCTTTTCCAAGTGATACTTCGGAAACTTTTAAAAGGTCAGTGCCTCCAACAAAAGAAACTTTGAAATTATCAGCCGGAGCCAATCCGAGAACGACAGGCTCATTGAATGTAACCAACAAGTGAGTTGCATCTACGAATTCAACACCGACAACTTGAGGTCCTACCATGTCTGTTTTTGGTTCCGTATCGGTGCCCATAAATTTTGCAGTATCGGATGTTCCGCTAACGATAGGATTCCCAGCTTCATCTGCTACATCTATTGTTGCTGTTAATATATAGTTTGCATCTTTTTTCTGTTCGACAGTCGTTAATCTAACAACTTTTCCAACCTTTTCAGTTTCAATTAATCCTTTTTCAGCATCTTCCAGTGTCAAAACTTTTGCTCCAACAATGTCTAAAGGCTCGAATGTATCTTGATCTTCAATTGTAAAAGCCTGTTCAGATTTGTCTTCAGGAAGTTTTACAGTCTCGGAAAATTCAATATCGACTTCAATCTTACTGATTGAAACAGCTTCGGAAACTCTAGGAGGTTCCTCATCTTTTGTTTCACAAACAGCATCAGCTGAAGGAGTTGCATTTACTTCAACGCTATAATTCGGACTTTCATTCCCGGCCGCATCATAAGCGGTAACAGCGAAGAAATATTTAGTGCCATTTTCAAGACCCGCAACCTCAGCTTTTAGAGCGTCTCCAACATTCACAGGTTCAAAAGTGTATGTATCTCCACCTTTTGATACAGATGTTACACCGGAATACACCTTATAACCGGTAACTTTTA
>CAZGHH010000006.1:42115-45155 GCA_964525485.1 uncultured Candidatus Peribacteria bacterium
CTTTAAATCAAGGGGTCGGAACAAAAAGCTGGAAAATTACAATGAATAGAGTAAAATACACTCCAAACCTATAAATGATAGAAAGGATGAAGTTTTTTATAGATCAAAAAGTATTTCACGAGCATCCAAACCTGAAAATAGGTGTTTTGACTGCGAAAAACGTAAATAACATTAAAAGGATTTCAGCGATTGAAAGCCTTCTTCGCGGAGCTTCAATGGAGCGAAAAAAAGAGTTTGATAAAAAGGATTTAAATAGCGATCCGAGGATTTTGAGATGGCGAGAAGCATATGCTTTATTTGGTGCAAAACCTTCGAAATACCAATGTTCTGTAGAGGCTTTGCTTACAAGAATAATGGAAGGTAAGTCAATTCCTTCAACCAATTCTTTGGTTGATATGGCTAATTACATATCTTTGAAATACGTAATTCCTGTGGGAGCTGAAGATATGGATAAATTTTATGGAGACGTGGAGCTCACCTACGCGATGGGTGAAGAGTATTTCAGGCCAATAGGAACGATAGAAATTCAACAAGCAAGACCCGGAGAGATAATATATAAGGATAAAGGAGGTGTTGTAGTCAGAAGATGGAATTATCGCGAAGCGGAGCGCACAAAAGTAATCCGAGAGACCCAAAATGCATTAATTGTTTTGGAAGATTTAAACAATATTCCGATAGAAGAATTTGAGAAAATTTTGTACGATTTTCAAGATATAATAGAAAGATACATTGGAGGTGACGTAGCTATGTACATACTAAACGAAGACAATCACGAACTAGACTTGGAGGTTGAAGGGTTAAAAAAAGCTGATGATTCAAAAATTTCAGAAAAAGAAAAAGTGTTTTTCTTAAGCCAACAAAGCAAAAAAGAAGCAAGATTAAAAGATCTAAATAAAATCAATAACGACCAAGAAATAGATGAATCCTCCACAAAAAACGCAGAGTCCGTAGAGATCAAAAATGAAGCAAATCAATCAGTAGATACACCAAAAACAACACAACGAAAAATGCCAAAAAAACAACAGCAAGATGAGCAAAATAATCCGGACTTTTTAGACAAAACATCATACAAATACAGACTCACTTCTCTCTTAAAAGAAGTTGTCGGAAGGAAATTTCCGGAAGAGGCGGCAACGCTAAAAATCGAATATCCAAAAGAGGAATCTCATGGAGATTATGCATCGAATATTTCATTGAAAATTGCCAGTAAAACGGGCCTCAACCCTCGTGACGTCGCGCAGGCGCTCATAAATACAATAGAAAAACCTGATTACATAGACAAGATCGAACTCGCCGGCCCTGGTTTTATTAATTTCTATCTGGCGGAAGAGGCATTTGATGGAACTATGACATCTGTACTAAAAGAAGGAGACGATTATGGAGAATCAAAAATTGGTAGAGGAAAAGCGGTAGTTATGGATTATTCTTCACCGAATATTGCGAAACCTCTAGGAGTTCATCATTTATTATCTACAATTATAGGGCAGAGTTTATACGATATATACAAAGAACTTGGATTTACGACGATTTCCGTGAATCACATCGGTGACTGGGGAACTCAATTCGGAAAACTTATTTACGCATACAAAACCTGGGGAAATGAAGAGGCTATTAATGCATCTCCGATCCCTGAGCTACTGAAATTGTACGTAAAATTTCACGATGAAGCGGAACGTCACGAAGAGCTGGAGGATGCCGCTCGCGAGGAATTTAAGAAACTGGAAAATGGTGATGAGGAAAATAAAAAATTATGGAAATGGTTCGTGGATGTGAGTTTAAAAGACACACAAAAAACATACGACAAACTTGGGAATATTCACTTTGACTATACGACCGGCGAGAGTTTCTACGAGGACAAAATGCAGTCGGTCATAGACGAAGGTATGGATAAAGGAGTCTTTAAAGAAGGGGAAGAAGGCGCTTTGATAGCGGAATTTGATGATCCAAATATGGCTCCATTTGTGATAAGAAAATCGGATGGTGCAACTCTGTATTCGACACGTGATTTATCAACATTCAAATATAGGATTGAAAAGTTTGATCCGGTGAAAATTCTATACGTTGTGGATGTCGCGCAGAGTCTTCACTTCAAACAATTATTTGAAACAGCTCGCCAGCTAGGATGGAAATATGAGGTTGGAGAACATGTGGTTTTTGGCAGAATGCAATTGCCGGAAGGTAATATGAGTACGAGAAAAGGAAATGTAATTTTGTTGGATGAAGTGCTGGAAGAAGCCACAAAACGAGCTATGGCTGTGATTGAAGAGAAGAGCCCTGAATTGGAAAACAAAGAAGAGGCCGCACGTATCATAGGTATCGGAGCTGTTAAATACAACATTTTGAGTCAAAATCGCACGAGCGATATAGTTTTTGAGTGGGACAAAATGCTTTCGATAGAAGGAAATAGCGCACCGTATTTACAGTACACTTATGCGAGAGCAAAAAGCATCCTTCGCAAAGCGAAGGCTCTCACGGAAGCGGGAATTCGTGGGTTGAAAGCCGAAAAACCTATTTCACCAAAGCGCAGAAGAAATTTAAAAGAGCCGAAAAAAGAGCAATTTTCGTTATTCGAAGCCATCGAGCATCTCGACAATGGAGGAGATCTCAGTCAAGACATTCTTCCGGATCCTGAATCAGCAGAAGAAAAAGAAACCTTGCTAATCAGACAGATTTCTAAATTTGGTGAATTTATTTCATTGGCAGCAGAAGAAAACAAGCCAAATCTACTCGCGAATTACTTGTACGACTTAGGTCAAAAATTCAACTCTTTCTACAACGGCGTGCCTGTTATAAAAGCCGATAAAGAGGAGAAATTTGATCGCCGTATAAATCTCGTAAAAGCTGCGGCACAGGTATTGAAAAATGGATTAGCTCTTCTTCAGGTGGAGGTCTTGGAAGAAATGTAATAGATCCGGGACTTAACTGTTCACTTGATTTTTATAGAATTTTTCCCTATATTTCCCACGCTTTGTGCATATACGGAGGGATGGCTGAGCGGTCGAAAGCGGCAGTCTTGAAAACTGTTAGGGGCGTAAGCTCC
>CAZGHH010000007.1:0-40351 GCA_964525485.1 uncultured Candidatus Peribacteria bacterium
CCATTTTTTTTGCTTTCAAAAGCAACTCGTTATTTTTCAAAACAGCACTAGCGCCGATTTTTTTTCCATCGCTTTGAATTTTATTTCTCAGCTCAATTATATTTTTAATTTTTCCCAAAAACCACGGATCAATTCCCGAAATTCGAGCAATCTCCTCAACCGTCCACCCCTCGCGAAAAGCCTGTGCAATTACAAGAATCCTTTTCGGAGTAGGGTGTTCAATGTCATATTTAATTTCATCGGATTTTATTACGACATCTTCGTTCGCGGTTATTCCATGAAGTCCAACTTGTAGCATACGTAAGCCCTTTTGTAGTACTTCTTCGAAAGATCTTCCGATCGCCATAATCTCCCCAACGCTCTTCATTTCAGATGAAATTTCTTTTGAAACCATTCTGAATTTATTTAAGTCCCATCGCGGAATTTTTAATGCAACATAGTCCAAAGCAGGCTCAAAAAACGCAGAGGTATCACGCGTTACAGCATTTCGTAATGAAGGCAGTGTATATCCGAGCGCTAATTTCGCAGCAATATGAGCTAAGGGATAACCGGTCGCTTTTGAAGCCAACGCTGAAGATCGCGACAATCTCGCATTAACCTCAATTACTCTGTAATCGTCAGACTCGGGATCTAGCGCATATTGGATGTTACATTCACCAACTATGCCTAGATGTCTGATAGTCCTGATCGCAATCTCGCGAAGCTTATGATATTCATAATTTGTTAATGTCTGCGAAGGTGCTATTACGATAGATTCTCCGGTATGAATTCCCAGAGGATCGAAGTTTTCCATATTACAAACCGTCACGCAATTATCGGCGGAATCACGTACAACTTCATATTCAATTTCTTTCCAGCCTTTCAAGCTTTCTTCAACCAAAACTTGCGGACTGTAAGCAAATGCGGTTTCAAGCAAAGGACCCAGCTCATCGGCATTTCGCGCAAATCCGCTTCCTTTCCCTCCAAGTGCAAATGCCGCACGAATAATCACGGGATATCCGATTTCTTCAGCCGCCTCGATTGCCTCTTCTACACTTAGAGCCGCCTGACTCCGAGCAGATTTTACGCCTATTTCATCTAACTTTTCTTTGAATAATTCTCTGTCTTCCGTGTCCAAAATTGTCTCAACGGAAGTTCCCAAAACTTTAACTCCAAATTTTTTTAAAACTCCCCTTTTCCACAGTTCAATTCCGCAATTCAATGCGGTCTGTCCGCCAAAAGCCAAAAATATTCCGTCAGGCCGTTCTTTTTCTATTACTCTCGTCACGAAATCAGCATTCACAGGGAGAAAATAAACTTGGTTAGCAAGTCCCTCGGATGTCTGAATTGTCGCGATATTTGGATTTACCAAAACCGATTGAATTCCCTCCTCTTTTAAGGCTTTGATGGCTTGTGACCCGGAATAATCGAATTCTCCGGCTTCGCCGATCTTCAAAGCTCCACTACCTAGTACCAAAACTTTTTTAATTTTAGAAAATACCAAAGCCTTGTTTTTTTTAAGGCCGGTATTAAGAGATTTCTTTGCCATATTGAATTGTTCACAAGGGATTTTAAATTCCATTGTAAAAATAATCAATAAAAATTAGCATGAAGTTATCGGAAAAATTTTTTAACAAAATGGAATGTCTTTAAATTTAATATCTCTTCTATGCGTTCTGGCTGTGTATGTATTAAGTTTTTTGTTCGTTAAGTTGAAGGTTTATACTGTTTTAATTCACAGAAAAATCTGGAACACACTGCTTCTTTTGAGCTTCATCGCGCTTTTGGTGACAGTTGTGAATATGTTTATGGCGAATGAATTTCAAAAACCGTTTCTTGGTCGCGGATTTTGGTTTTTACATTCACTGGCGGGTTCTGTGTTTAGCTTGATTGCGTTTTTTCATGTAGTGGATCATTTGTGGTATTTTAAAAATTTAATAATAAGGCCAAAACCAAATGTCACTAAAAATTAGTAAAAATGTAAAGATTGCGGTATTCGTTCCAATCAGTCATGCGGACAAAGTTCGCTTAGCGATTGGGGATGCGGGTGGTGGACACATTGGAAATTACAGCCATTGTGTTTTCGTTACTCCGGGCACAGGCTATTTTCTTCCGCTTAAAGGCGCCAATCCGTTCATAGGAAAAGTCGCAAAATCATCAGTAAAAAGCCCAAAACCGGAACGCGTTCGTGAAGTGAAGATAGAATTCATTTGCCCAAAATCAAAAGTCTCAAAAGTCATAAAAGAAATCAAAAAAAACCATCCATACGAGGAGGTCGCTTTTGATATTTTTCAGACATTGGAAGGGTGAGGCTCACGGGGTATTTAATTCGCCAGGCAAAAATTTTGGTGCCGCGGGAGGGACTTGAACCCTCATGTCCTTGCGAACATAGCGTCCTGAACGCTACGTGTCTACCATTTCACCACCGCGGCTTATGGAAAGCCCCCATAATTTATTCCACAAAGATTTTTAATTCAAGATACTAAAACCCAAGAAAGGGGAAGGGGGCTTATTATTGACGTATATCGCGAAAATGGTATTATGTAGCGCCAGTCATTAAAAAATTAATTATATGGATACAGTAGAAATGAGAGGTATAGACTTAGGCGAATTAAAACCTGGTATGCATACCACATCGGGAACGAGATCTTTGGATAAAGAATTCGGAAATCCTAGCGCGTGTAAACCGTCTGTAAGAGAAGAAGATGCGGACGAAGAAGCGACTGAAATTATTTACAATTTTTGTAGAGAGGCGGGAAGATTTGTTGCTGTAGAAGAATCATTGATAAGAGAAAAACTTTTAGAGCAAGTTAAATTGGCCGAAAAAGTTAGAAATGAAAATGCGATTATTAAACAACAAAATGCTACAAGGGGCGGATTTTTGGCGAAGATAGGGATTAGAGAAAAATATATAGAGGAAAAAGAAGAGCCGGAAGTTTCAATTCTTGCATATAATGAATTTACGTCTGACGGACAAGAGGGCAGTCCTTTAAAAGATGTGCTTTTGAAAATGGTTGATGATGGCTATTTGGAGGTTGCTGCAAAAACTAGCCAAGTAACAGTTTTTGCTCCAACAAAAAAGATGTTTTATAAGCCAAAAGAAGACGAGGGGTCTCAAGACTGCGGAAGCAGAGTTTTATTTACGCCGATTGGATAACGCTTCTGTTGAATAAAAATTCTGTCTGTAATTTTTCAAATTTAATATATAGTCATAATTGTTATGCCTATTCAATACGAAACAATTCGATCTTTTCGTCGCACACTTTCAATCCAAGTACATCCTTCAAAAGGTGTAATTGTTCGTGCGCCCCGTTTTATGTCGGAACGCAGAATTGAAGAGTTCTTAAAAGAAAAAGAAATTTGGATAAAAAAACATCTCAAAAAATTTGAAGAAATAAAATTACAAAAAAAATCTCTCAAACAAAAATTTGAGCCGGGCGGTTTGTATCCTTTTTTGGGAGAAAATATTCAGTTACCGGTAGATGATGTAAGAAAAATTGAGGAATGGTACAAAAATAAAGCATTAAAAGTTTTCGTTGAACGGACAGCACTCTATTCGGCGATACTGTCGGAAATTCAAGGCAAAAGAACGTTCCCAAAAGAAGTGAAAATCAGGGCGTACAAATCTCGTTGGGGAACTTGTGCTCGTGACAATGTTATTACTTATAACTGGAAGGCGGCGGAATTTTCTATGCCGATAGTTGATTATTTAGTGATTCATGAGCTCTGCCATATCGTTCATAAAAATCATTCACGTAAATTTTATGACTTGGTTTCCAAGCTCGATCCAGACTACAAAATTAACCGAAAAAAACTTCGCTCAAACGTAAGCCTGTAAAGCGCAAAAAAAAAGCGGCCCATGCTTTTCAACAAAGGCCGCTTAAATTTTAGAAAGAAAAACTATCTTGTAACACTAATTGTCTCAGACAGTTCAGCACTAGGAGCGGCTACGACAACGCGGCCGTCAGCATCAGTGTTGATGGTGTATCCAGTGTCATAAGTAGTACAGTCTGTGTAGCCTGCGCCAGCAGCATTAGGATC
This sequence comes from uncultured Candidatus Peribacteria bacterium, assembly GCA_964525485.1. Lineage (GTDB taxonomy): Bacteria > Patescibacteriota > Gracilibacteria > UBA1369 > LOWO2-01-FULL-3 > DAONBD01. The sequence continues at coordinate 4,021 of CAZGHH010000007.1, forward strand.
AAAAGGCATAGCTGCGATATAAGTTGGAACTAAATCGCCACATATGTCTGCTCCGGCAACACTAACGTTTGTAGCTGTGCCGTCGATGTCAGATGGGAGAGTTCCTCTGTTATCAATAGAGAATTGATGAACAGCGTTCAAGATTGTTTGGACATCAGCTCTTCTCTGGGTGTTGTTTGCCTGAGAGATCTGTCTGCCAGGATTGATTGCAACGATGACGATAGCCGCCAAGATCGCAATAATCACGATTACAAGAAGGACCTCGATAAGCGTGAATCCTTTCTTGTTGAGAGTCTTTTTCATAGGAAAAAGGTTAAGGTATTAAAAGAATAGAATTAATTAGTATTACTATCTGCATCGCCGGCGATAGCTGTGTCTTCAGTACCACTGACGGCAGTATTCTCTACGTCATCGCTAGTCTTTATTTGTTCAGGCTCTTTATTCTCCGTATTCTCACCGTCCATCAATTTTCTATCAGGTAAAACGATACCATTTTGGTATTTCTTTGACAATACGGAATACTGAGACCAGCTCATAATCGGTAATTTGACTTCCAGTACCTCACTCTCATTTGTTGCTTCAACATCATCAATTCCGAAATATACATAAGCCGCGGAAAAAACAGAAACAACAACAGAGAGGACGATTAGTCCGACGAATATAAATGGATAATATTTCGAGTAATTTTTAGACTGCATTTCTACTTTTGGTAAATAATCTTAACATGATGGAAATATTTTTTTCCGTGTTTGCGATTTGTTGGCCAGTTGCGGATTCATCGTCTTCTTGGAAGGCAGGATTCGAATATTTAATATCTGAAACTTCTATGTAATAAGGAAGGGCGTCCAAGCTACGTATAAAAGATTTGAGATCGCGAATGCTTCCGTAAAAACTAACATGATATCCGATCATGTTACTACTCGCTTTTATCGGTTTCCCATTGTTGTATCCGAGATTTTCAATGTTTTTGATAGATAAATTTAAAGATAGCTCTTGTCCGAGATTCTCGAGTCTACTGATGAAAGTGATGAATTCTTCTTCTGTGGCAGGACGCAGGGCAAGTAAATAATCAACAACTTTTTGAGTGTCTCCAGTATACAAAGAAAGGCTGTCTTCAAAATTTGGACGCATCTCTTTTGCGGTGTCGATAAAATTCCTGTTATTTCTAATTTCTTCTTGGATTGTGATAGTTGAGCTTCCCATTAATACAGCTGTAAAAGCGCTAATGCCAGCCAAAATCAAGCAAAATTTGATAACTCTTGAAGATATCTTTCCTACACCTATGTCTATTTGTTTTGGGATGTTAATTTCCGGCATACGCGTATGGTTTTAATTCACTGAATTTTAAATTTAATCTCATCAAGAAGGAAATATTTGTCTTTTGATCGAAATTTGAGAGAGGTGCTATTAATTTTTCTACGAACGGCAGTGCTTCCAGATTTTTCTGAGTATTCAATAAAAGATCGCGATCAGAAGCGACTCCACTGATGTTTATGCTCAGTGCGTCGCTTGAAAATTCCAAAGAAGAAATAGTGATGCCATTCGGAATCACTTTAAAAACTTCATCTAACAAGTATGGAGTGGAAAATAATTTATTTTGAACAGCGGTTAGTGCGGAAACCTCACTGTTAAAATCCGTTATCGCATTTTTAATTTCTTGATACCTGGCTCCGTATATCAACTGCTGCATTGAATTTCTTTCAGCCTCTGTTTGGATTCTCGCATAGACAAGATCTTGATGCCCTATAGTCAAATTCAAAGCCGTAAGCATCGTCAGGCCTGTCAATAAAATAGAGGAGCCGGCGAGGATCAATGATAGTTTTTTCGAAGACAAAGAATCTCTTAAATAGTCGGGTAATAAATTAATCCCCATGTCATTTGTTGAAAGTCCTTTTAGAGCAAGTCCGAACGCTTGAGTGAAATATATTGAATAAGGGATGAATCCATCTTTTTGATCAAGAGGGATGAATTTATTACAATCTATGGCTATGCCAATTCTCGGGTCGCCAAAAGAAACTTCTTTTCCTGGAAAAGCCTGTTTTGCAAGGTCGTAAAAATTAGGAAGATTTAAAAATTCTCCAGTTATAAAAACTGTTTTTATATCATTTGCGCCTAAAAAGTTTTTCGCTTCGGCAAAAACTCTTTTTGCGAACTCATCTACATATTGAAGAGAATTTTTATCAAAAGTATTTTTTTCCTTTTGTCTGATAACTTCGGCTTCTGTCATTTGAGATTTTTGTGCAATATTTGAAATCAGACTTCTTCCGCTTTCAAGTGAAGAATAAACATCTTTTAAATCGGCTTCTTTGAAATAAGAATAAGTTGTAACAAGTGAGCCTACGTCAATTACGAGAGACGCGGGAGCTCTTTTTAGCTGGGTTTTTAAGGCGTGTTCTGCACATTCAGAAGGGATGGTGAAAGCAAAAGGAGTGAGTCCTAAAGAATTTAAAAAAGAAACATATCCGTCGGCGACACTTTTTTGTACGCAAGTAAAAAGTACGTATTGAGAAGCATGTTTTTCACTAGGTAGATCTTTGTAAAGTACCCTGAAATCCCAATAAACATCATTGATAGAAAAAGGGATTACCGTTTCGGCTTCAAAAGGTAGAGCTTTTTTAATTTCCTTAGGTTCGAGAACAAGCGGAAATTTAAAAATATGAGTAAAGATTTTTTTTGAAGGAAAGCTGCATACGACCTTTCTGGATTTTATAGATTGAGGATTTGCAGTATCAAAAAGAGATCTTATAATGCCTCTTAATTCGTCTTTATTTATAATTTCTCCGTCCCTGATAATTTGAGGAGGAATAGCCACTCTGTTAAAAGACGAGAGTGAAACTTTGTTTCCATACGACGACAACTCTACAACTTGAGCGTAGTAGTCATGGAAATCTAAACCAACAATTTTTTTAGGGATGAGGGACATCGACAGTCATTATATTAGATTTCTTCCCAAGTAGAAAGGGAAGCGTTTGTGGCATGGCCTTGAGTGGATATGCTAGCCTCACCACGGAAATTTTGAATGTAATTTAAATAATTTAACGATATGTTTATAGTTTTTGAGCTATCTCCGGCGACTGTTATCACGCAACTTCCATCAGTAAAATTTATAGTAGAGCCTGTGTATCCGGTATCTAATTCCAGTCTGTGTAGGGCTTCTTCAAAACATCCCTCTGCAAAATTTCGCGAGAATTTACTTGCGGCATTGTTCACATGTTGATAGCCGACAGAAATACTGTTTTCAGTCATAGCGACAGCGAGTATCACTACAAAAGCAGATATTACCAAAGTACTGATAAGCGCGATTGATCCATTTGTATTTTGTAAGTGTTTAAACATTAAAATCTTCTTAGTGATAATGATAAATGGTAAGGGTAAGAGCGATTATAACTTGTGATTTCGGATACGGATTCTATCTCGGCATCGATAACTACCTGGTCAGGAGTTTTTGGTGAAACAACTCTTGTGAATCTTAGAAAATTAAATTTTACGTCGCTGGAATTTAATTGCATTGGGTCGCCAGAGCCTTCAATTAAATATAAATTTCCGGCATCAAGGTAAAATCTGGAAGCGGCTACTCCATTCAAAGCCAATACTCCATCATCAGAATCAAAAACGCTGGTTCCGGCGTCTATACTTTCCGCTGAATGAATTTTTTCTACAAATTTATCGGTTATAAAATTGCCGCTTGTTTGGATTTCGTGCATATTTTCCGACCATCGAAAAGCGGTCATGATTTGTATTGAAAAAAGAGTGATTGAAAGTAAGAAAACGCTTGTTATAGCGAAATACATCATTATTTCGATCATCGTGAACCCATTTTTTTGCAATAATTTATTCATTTAAGAATTGTAATTTATAGTTACGGATTCTATTTGCGGAGTGTGAACGCCATCAGAATTTATATATATTTTAAATTGCAAGAATCTAGTCCCGTCAGCAGAAGGATCTGTTGCGATAAAAGATCCTGAGGCTTCGTAATAAGTTTCCGAAGTTCCATCTATCCCAACCCATTCAGCGGACTCAAGTCCCTCTGCGGTTTCTGATGTTCGAATTTGAATTTTTACTGTAGACCCAGGCGTTTCTTCATAAGACCATTTGATGTAATTATATTTTGGATCCGGACTGCCGGTGTCCAAAGGCGAAGAGATATAGTTTCCGGTTAGGGCATTTGATATTACAGTTGTGCCGTTAATAACCAAGCCTTTGTTGTTAACTTCAATAGTTTGATAAATATGACTATCATCGGCAAATATACTAGTTCCTTTCCCTCCGAGGTCTTTTGAATAAACGACATAAGGATCGGTAGGGTCGGAAATGTTTATCGAAATAAGATTTGCGCCATTATCATTCATCGCTCCATAAATATAATCTCCGGAAATCGCCAGATCCTGAATTTCTGCAGGGACAGGAATGCTTGTAATGGTTGAAGGAGTCGACGGATCCGAAATATCTACGACATAAAAAGAACGGGCTTCAGTGCCGAGAAATGCGTATGGGCCCTGAGTCTCAACAGCATTCACCTCTTCGTTTAATCCAAGATTTGATGCAACTGTTGGTACGGCCGGATTAGAAATATCGAATATCCTAAAACCCTGCCAGTCATAATCCAGGCCGGCATATAAATATGCGCCAACAAGTTTCATGTTGTATATTGCTCCGGGAATAGAGGTGGAAGATGCTATGACTGGATTTGTAGGACTTGATACGTTGATTGCCAATAATTGCAAAGGACTTGGAAGTCCTACGTAAATATATGAACCATTTGTCGCGACAGAAGACCCATATCCTCCGATGTTAAGCTGCTTTGCCAAGGTTGCATTAGATGGATTTGAAACGTTCACTACGGCGAGTCCTTTTGATTTATTTTCAACTCCGACGAATACATAATTTCCAATTTTACCAACCGCCATGCCTTTTCCACCAATATTAACTTCATCTACTATAGATGGATTCTGTGGATCCGAAACATCAACTATCATAAGTCCATAACTATTACTATTCACTGCCACGTATGCATAATCACCACTTACTATCACATTTCTTCCATGCGAACCGACATTAGCAGAAACCAAGAATGAACTTTCTTCTTCTTCCAATGTCAATTTAATAGCACAGTTATCGGTTGGAGGCCCTGCGGTCTCTATAGTTTCAGTGTCTGTAAAAAAACCTGCGCTAAATTCAGCGCAGTCGGTCTCGAGCCAGTCATCCCCTCGCCAGTCGGATAAATAAGTCTGAAGCTCTATAGATCTTGGCAATACGGTTTTATACGTCCAATCAATGCGAGAGGAAATCTTTTTCATGTCTGGATCTAGTACTCCACTATCAGCAATTTCTCCGTTCAAATCCCTGTAAACATCATCGACCGTTACCGTTCTATAATAGTATCCGTCAATATCCTCAGGAGCCTGTATAAAACGCCATTCATTATCAATCATTTCTAAGCCGTGATCTCCGTCCGTAAGTAGTAAAAAATTTCTGTCACGCATTTGCCTAGCCGCCTCCAAGCCTTCTTGTGCATAGAGAAGCGCTTTGTTGCTTTGTTCAATTTTTTCATCTCCATCTATTGCACTCAAAGTTACATAAAAAACCGAAGTGGAAAATATGGAAAACAGCCCTATCGACAAAACAACTTCGACTATTGTTATAGCCTTTTTCTTAAGCAAATTTTTAATAATAGATAGAGCCGGCATTAGTAATTGTTATAGTTTTACTTTGATTAATTTGATCGGACAAAAAAACGATAGTTCCATAGTCGTTAGTACTGCCGTTTGGTGGAGAAAAAAGAACAGTACTTCCTCCGTCATTCAAAATATAGTCGTCGATCGTTATAGTTGGGGGTAAAACAACTTCGTAATTTGAAGGGTCATCGGCATCGTAAGTATCTCCCGCAAAAATAATATATCTATCTTCGTCCAAATGAACACCATGAGACGTTCCGTTAAGACCGGCTTCTGCACTACTTTGCGCCAGTCTTGTAAGTCCGACAAAATTAGAAATTTGAGCATTCAAATCAGCTCTGACCTGAGTGGTTTGATAGTAGAGCATTGAAAGCCCAAACAGTATCGCCAAAATAGTCAGAACCAAAACGATCTCAATTATAGTGAATCCCGAATTTTTATTTTGAGCACATTTCATAAATTATCTTGAAATCAAATTAGGTAATTGATAGATCGGCATGATGATAGAGAGCGCAAGTCCCCCGACTACGGCCGCCATGAATATCAACAAAAGAGGCTCTAAAAGTGTTGAAAGATTTTTAGTGATATTATCAACATCTTTTTCGTACAGTTCAGCTAAATGTTCGGTCGAACTTTCAACTCCTCCAGTTTTTTCTCCGACCATCAACATCTTTACCATAATCACGGGAAACAAATCTGGAGTGTAAGAAAAACTTTCACCAAGTGATCCGCCTTGTTCAACCCTTTCTTTAGCATCAAGAATTGCCTTGCGATATGAATCGCTACCGATAGTATCTGCGACTATTTCCAATGATCTGGTCATCGCGAGTCCACTTTGCAAAAGAGAATGTAAATTTCTAGCGAACCTGGCTAGATAAGTTTTTGTAAAAATTTTCCCGAAGACGGGAAGTTTTAAAGAAAATCTCTGCCAAGCCTTTTTTACAGGTTTGATTCTAAACAAAAGGAATATAAATAATACAAATCCGACCAGTGCTCCAACCGTAATCCCTATGTTGTCACTCATCCATATCAAAACTCTGGTAGGCAAAGGAAGTGCCACTTTGAAAGTTGAGAATATTTTTGTGATTTTTGGCATTATGAAAAATACGATACCGAGTGCCATAAGTATAGTGATCGACAATATTGCTATTGGATAAATCAAGGCGCCTTTAACTTTTTTTCTCAGATCGTAATCTTTTTCCATCTGTACGTCTAAGTATTCAAGGACTTGTTCCAGCGTCCCAGCCTCCTCTCCAACCGCGATCATACTTATAAAAATGTCGGAAAAATTATTTTTATACAAAGCCAAACTCTTAGACAAACTTTGCCCGTTTTTGATGGCGGTCATTATGTTTTCATACATTTTTTTCGTCGCCTTGTTTTGCGATTGATCTATCAATATTTCAAAAGCTTCACTTATCGTGATGCCGGCTTTTATCATAGCGGACAGGTGCTTCGTAAAAAGCATTTTGTCTTCAAAGGAAAGCTTTGATTTTTCCCAAAACCACTCTCTTTTTGGTTTTGTAATTTCGTTGCACGAAAGGATTATTTTCCCTTCCGTCTGGAGCTTTCTGATCGCGAGCTCTTGATTTTGAGCGATGATCTCCCCCTCTTCATGTCTGCCTGTATTTGAAGTTAATACGTATGCGAATTTAGGCATATTATTTGTTAATTTTTACCGATTTATAATTACTCTCTCATCACCCTCAGTACGTCCTCAATTGTCGTCGATCCTTGTAAAACCTTGATCATCCCGTCAGCAAACATAGGAACCATGCCCTGTTTGACGGCTAGATCCTCGATTTCGTTTGCGTTTCCATTATTTAAAATCAAACCTTTTAATTCTTCCGTAATATCAATGACTTCAGAAATTGAAAGTCGTCCACTAAATCCGGTATTTCCACAGCGTTCACAGCCTTTACCTTTTACGATTACAAATCCGTCAGCTGTTTTCTTATCAGCCAACTCCGGATGAGTAGAGATAACGCTATCAAAAACTTCAACAACGTTATATTTCATACGCGCATTTTTGCTCATCTCGTCCAAAGAAATCCTAGTGACGCTGTATTCCTCTTTACAATGGGGACATACTTTTCGCACCAATCTTTGTGCTATAACCGCGTTTGTGGTTGCCGCCACGAGGAAGGCTTCAACGCCCATTTCAAGCATACGAGGAAGAGTGGTTGCCGCATTATTCGTATGTAATGTTGCGAGCACCAAGTGTCCTGTTAGGGCCGAATTGATAGCGATTCCGGCGGTTTCTTCATCACGGATTTCTCCGACCATCACGATATCCGGATCTTGACGTAAAATAGATCTCAGGCCATTTGCGAAAGTTAAATTTGTTTTTGGATTTACTTGAATTTGATTAATACCCTCGAGTCTGTACTCGATCGGGTCTTCAATTGTCGAGATGTTTACCTCGGGCGAATTCAGCATTTTTAAGACAGAATACAACGTGGTTGTTTTACCTGATCCGGTCGGCCCGGTGACGAGGAGCATTCCATGAGTTTTTGCGATATTGCTTTTAATAATCGACAAATTGTTTGCGGAATACCCCAGGGTGTCGAGATTCAATTCTTGTTTTTGAGAGCTTAATAAACGCATGACAACTTTTTCTCCTTCATATACAGGCAGTATTGAAATACGAAGAGTGATTTCGTTGCCTTCAAGGTCAATTTTGAAACGGCCATCCTGCGGAGCTCTGTGTTCATCTGTCCTTAAATTCGCAAGGACTTTTATTCTCGTGATAAGAAGTTCTTCTACTTCGTGAGGAAGCTCGGTAATCGTATGAAGAATTCCATCGATTCTGTATCTCACGACTAGCAGTCCGTTCTGTGGCTCGATATGTATGTCGGAAGCGTTATTTTGATACGCAAAAAGTATGATCGTATCCAAGATTTTTGCGGCATCTTTTAACGATTCGATTTTTGAAGGATCCGCCAATACGCTTTTTAAAAGATTTGTAAATTTTTCGTTAATATCCCTGTTGTAAATTTTTAAAGAAGCCTTGATGTCTTTTTTTGTAGTGAAATAACTAATCACTTTCATGCCGGTTTTTTGCTCGATGAAGTTGATCATCTCTCTATTCAGAGGGTCGTACATCGCGACATGTAATACCTTGCCTTCTTGATTGAAAGGCATAATGAATTGATGCGAAGCAAGAGTGAAAGGGATAATCTTTAAAAGATTTTCCTTTAGTGTGGTTTCTGAAAGTCTGACGAATGGAACGTTTAATATCTCAGCGATAATTTTTCCCAATTTGTCATCAGAAATCACCTCTTTTTCAAACAGCATTTCCACGAGTGATTTCCCCTCATTTTTAGACTGAGTTGAGAGTAGATTGAATTTCTCTTGAGTTATAAGTTCTTGAGAACAAAGTTTCTCTTTTAAAAGCTCTTCTGAAATGAACATGTTTTTATATTTATTTTTATCTGTAAATTCTATCACAAAAACACATTTTTAACAAGACGCAAATACGTTGAAAATAGGCAATTTAGCACTAGGTAGAAAATAAAACTAAAACTTTAAGTCGTTTCCATGGGCATCAGCGCCATTTTCCGGCACTATTTTCCATGAGATGTGAGGCTCCAGTCGCCCCGGAATTCCAAATCCACTAGCTTTCGGATGTCCTCCTCCACCAAAAGCAGATGCAACTTCGCTCAAATTGATGTCGTCACGCTGAGTGCGCAGAGATCCTTTTACGATACCCTTTTCATCCTCTGTTAGAAGGACGGAATATTTAGTGTCGGGAACGGCGTTTAGCAAGTCGATAACACCTCCAGTATCACGTGAAGAGGCACTACAAACATCATAATCGTGTCTGTTCACCGCAGAAACCGTCACGTTATCTTCGTTGACATAGGTTCTCTCGAGGATACGACCCCAAAGTCTCAGTTTGTTCACGGGGGTGGTATGAAATAATTCTTTTGCGATTCTTTTGAAGTTTGCACCACGTTTCATTAGATCAGAAGCCACTTTTAACACATATTCGTTCACGTTTGAATGCATGAAACTTCCGGTATCAAAATACAGTCCGTGCAAAAGAGCTGTGGCGATATCTTTGTCTATTTCCCATTTAGCATGCTGTATAAAAAAATACATTATGAAAGAAGTGGCACACGCCTGTGAGTCGACTATGTTGATATCTCCGAACAAATCATTTGATTCGTGATGATCAAAATTAACGAAAGGCTTTTTAATTAAAACCATTTTTTCATCTCCTTGCTCATCAGTTTCCAAAACCGTTTTTCCTTCAAATAATTCCGGTTTTTTCTCATGAAAAGCGACAAGTTTTTTTGCTCCACAATCCACGCTTACGATCACATCAAAATCTTCGTAATTGAAATCAGTGACATAATTGTGGGCTTCTTTGAGCCACAAACTGTTTTCAGGAACAGGGTCTACGCAGGCACTTGTAACATTTTTCCCTAGTTTTTCCAGCGACAGCCTGAGTGCCAAATTACTGCCGACAGCATCTCCATCGGGGCTCCTATGCGAAATAATGCATATGTTCTCTGCATTTAATAGCGTGCGCTTTGCCTCACTGAATTTTGCTAGCATTCCTTCCATAATTCTTCGCTGAAATTTTTATTCTAAAAGGAGAAAATTCTAACATTTTTGAGTTGGTTTGGTGAACAGTGAATTTTGCACTTTGAGTTGCTATAAATTTGAAGCATTATATAGACAACTTTGTAGTCGATTAATTAAGTTACATGAAGGACATCTCAAGGCAAATAAAAGAAGCTGCGAAAAATATTGGGTTCGATTTGATCGGATTTTCAGATGTGGAAATCGATAAAAAAGCCTATGCGCATTTTCAGAATTGGCTAAAAGTCGGGGCGGAAGCCGACCTGTCTTATATGAGTGAGCAAGAGAGAGTTCGCAAGAGGAAGTCCGCCAAGTTTTTAATGGAAAATGCAAAGTCGGTAATAAGTCTTGGAATTAATTATTATCACGAACAAAAGCCTCTTTTAAAAGGTCATGGCCGTATTGCTAGGTATGCTTTCGGACGTGATTATCACAAAATATTGAAAGGCAAATTGAAGGAATTGGAAAAAATTTTAGAATTAAATTTTAATGCAAAAACATTATCTTATGTAGATACAGGTCCGGTTTTGGAACGTAGTTTTGCGGCGCAATCGGGACTGGGCTTTGTAGGTAAAAATTCATGCTTGATAACTCCGGAATTCGGGTCATGGATGCTATTGGGAGAAATTATTACGGATCTAAAAGTTCAATCTCAGGTAGAGCAGAATAAGAAAATCTCATTGATGCCAAATGATCTAAAAATGGGATGTGGCAAATGTACGCGTTGCATAGATACATGCCCGACTCATGCGATTATGCGTAATGAAAAAGGTGAATATTTTGTTGATGCAAGGAGATGTCTTTCGTATTGGACGATTGAATACAAAGGGCCAAAATCAAAAATTCCACAACCAATAATTGAAGCAATTAAAAATTCCAAACGTCTTTATGGATGTGATGTTTGCCAAGAAGTTTGCCCACACAATTGTCGAGCAAAAAAATCCAGCCACAAAGAATTTACAACCGAAAAAATAGCCGGCGACTCACAGGATCTACGAAAAATTCTCGTCATAAAATCCGAACAAGAATTTCTAAAACTGTTCGCGGGCTCGCCAATAATGCGTGCAAAATTAAAAGGCCTAAGGCGTACGGCAAAAATAATAACATCAAAAAAAACAGGCTAGAATTACATGTATCCGACCATTAAATCTTCAATATCAATATCATTGTTGAATTCGACAGGTCTTCCTTCAGATAAGCCTATTTCGCTGGATTCGTAAGTTGGACGGAATCCTTTATAAAAAACACCTATAGGGATTTTTTCATTCCACTCGCGACTACGTTTCATCGCATCGCCTATCGAAGTATCGAACATTCCATTCTCATCGATAAATGGCATTTTATAACTCTTGTCTTCTTCGAGTTTATAAATTCTTTTATTGAAAAATTCATAAGTGTTAATTTTATTAAAAGACACACATGGTTGAAGAGTATCTATCAAAGAAAATCCTTCATGTTTTATCCCCTGGACTATCAAGGAAGTTAAATGTTTCAGATCTCCGGCGTAGCCTCGAGCTATAAAAGTGGCACCGGAGCCAAAAGCTAAATCGATTGGATTTACAGGGACTTCAATGGCACCAAAAGGCGTGGATTTACTCTTTGTCCCACGCTCCGAAGTGGGAGAGGCCTGTCCTGTTGTAAGGCCATAAATTTGATTATCTTGGACGATATAAGTGATGTCCAAATTTCTGCGCATTGCGTGTATAAAATGTCCCATTCCAAGCCCATAAGCATCTCCATCTCCACCAATAGCTATTACTTTTAAGTCAGGGTTGGCTAGCTTTACGCCAGTCGCTACAGGTATCGGACGTCCGTGTAAACTTTCAAATCCATAGCATTTCACCCAGTGATTTATTTTTGATCCGCATCCTATCCCGGTCACTATTACGACGTTTTTGATGTCAAAATTCAACTCAATCAGAGCCGCTTTCAAAGCCGCCAAAATTCCGTAGTCTCCGCATCCCGGACACCAGTTTGGATTTTGCCTTGTTTGCAGATCTTTCATTTCCATTAAGCAAGTTTATTTAAAATATATTCGCTGTCCATTTGAAATCCGTCATATTTTAGAATTTTTTCATTTAATAAAATTCCAGTATTTTCCGCGATAATTCCACCGAGCTGAGCCGTGAAATTTTGCTCAACCAAAACTACTTTTTTGCCTGCATTTAAATATTTTTCCAGTATCGATTTAATTTTTTCCGAGTGGAATGGAATCAGATATTGTATCAGCAAAACGTGAGCATTTTTGTTTTGCTTTTTTAATTTTGACACAGTTTCTTGTAAGACAGGTTTCATGGAGCCAAGGCTCACGAATAACATATCTCCGTCCCCCTCTCCATCGACGACAGGCGCGGGCAATTCGGATTTTAACGCCGTCATTTTTCGCATTCTTTTTTCAACTTGTAGAATTCTATTTGGAGCGTCTTCGATTAAATCTCCAAATTCATCATGTTCGTAGCTGGTCGAAACATGGCATCCGCCGGCGGTGCCTGGCAACGCACGTCCGGAAACTCCGTCCGGGCTGTCGGCATATCTTTTATAAAATCCGTTTTCACTTTGAGTTTCCACGGTTTTTTCATTAAGCAGTTTTCCTCTTTCCAAAGCCAATTCGTCGACTTTAAATGGTTCTATGTTCACATATGTTTCCGATAAATATTTGTCAGTTAAAACAAATACAGGTATTTGATATTTTTCAGCATAATTAAACGCTTCAAATCCCATGTCGAAGCACTCTTTTACATCTCCGGGAATTATAACGAGTCTCGGATATTCACCTTGTGAAGCATGTAGTACTTGTCTCAAATCTCCTTGTTCGGTTTTCGTCGGAAGTCCGGTCGAAGGTCCTGCTCTCATAGCTTCAACGACAACGCATGGCGTCTCGCTACAGCCAGCCATTCCGCAGGCTTCAGTCATCAACGCAAATCCTCCGCCGGAAGTGGCGGTCATTGCTCTGGCACCGGCAAATCCGGCTCCAACTATCATATTCATTGCGGCAATTTCGTCTTCAGTATGTTTCACGACTATTCCATGACTTTTTGCCCAACTTGCCATCGTGTGAAGAACAGAAGAAGACGGGGTCATTGGGTATTCGGCTACAAATTTACATCCGCTTTTTACCGCTCCAAGACAAACCGCATCGTTTCCGTTTAATAGCATTTTTGCTGAAGAATCTTTTCGCGTAGTGTTAATTTGAAATCTTTGACGACCGGCCATTTCAAGCCCTTTTTTTAATGCTTTTAAATTGTTTTCAATAATTTCAACACCCTTGTTGCCAAATTTATCTTTGATAACTTTTTCCACGAAAACAGGATCTATACCTGTAAGTCCGAGGATAGTTCCTATCATTAAAACATTTTTATAAATATCCCCACCGAGATCTTTTATAGAAGCTTCTAATTTAATTGGTAAAAATTCAACGCCACGCGCTCTCAATTCTTCGGAAATTAAATCCTGCACATTTATACTTTCATCAAAAATAAATAATCCGCCGTCTTTTATTTCATCTAAATGGTCCGCGACGCTCATTCTGTCCAAAGCCATCACGATGTCCACTTCCCATTCATGCGCAAAAACTTTCTCCGCATAAGAAAAACGCACTTTATTGAAGTTGTGTCCTCCGCGAATCTGGGACATTATTTCGTTTGTGACGACGACGGATGCCCCGCTCCTATTCAAAGCCTGCCCGAGTATTTGTCCCGCGCTTTCGATGCCGCTGCCCGCCGGTCCACCTATTAAAATATTTAAAGTAGTCATGTGACGCCTATTCTATCTCAGCTATCGCAAACAGTAAATCGCTGAGTCTGTTTAAGTATTGTAAAATATATTTGCAGTCCCGCGCTTCGGCTTCGATAAATTTTATAGCGCTGCGTTCGGTTTTCCGACATATGGCTCTGCAAACATGGATTCTTGCAGAGAATTCTCCACGCTCTCCCGGTCTTACAAAACGCGTAAAATCTTTATTACCAATAAATTCATCTATTAATTTTTCAAGTTTTTCTACGTCGGAGGGATCGATTGCGAATTCAGTGCTTCCGGACAATTCAGCGCCGATTTCATATAATTTTTTCTGAACTTTTTTTAATGAATTACCGACGATTTCATCCTCACATGCATTCCAGGCGAAACCTATGAAAGAATTTAATTCATCTATTTCACCGAGCAGTTTTATTATTTTTGAATTTTTACTTACGCGCACACCTCCATACAGGTAGGTTTCGCCGTTGTCTCCGGTTTTTGTATAAATTTTAGTCATGTAAAAAGTTAGACAACTCAGATTTTCACACATACAATAAGAAAAAGCTACAAAATTTAGCCCGCTCAAAATGAAGAAAAAATCCACCATCCATACAGATTCCGCTCTTATAAAAGAAGTACATCATTTAGCGCAATCAGAGCGTTCACTGGAATTGGAACTGGCCAAAGAAATAAAACTTCTTTCAAAAGAAATAGCTAGAATGAAAGAAATGGAAGTTATTCGAGTATTTAAAAACAAATGGAAGTTTTTAGGAATGTCTTTATTGAAAGGAATAATGGTCGGATTCGGATCGGTTTTGGGTGCTACACTTTTTATTTATATTTTTGTTTATCTCCTTGCTCAGCTCAGCTTTATTCCGGTTATAGGCGACTTGGTGAAAGATGTGATAACAGAAGTAAATCACACGAGAGATGTAGGTAGTAACACGGATTTATTTTTGGGAAAATACGATGAAGTCGAAAAAACTGTTAGGTATGAATGAGGTATGAATGAGGGATAATTAAGCTCTTTTTCTTCGCGCGCAATTCACACGCGCAAAACGTGCAAAGATATAAATAAAATATCCAAGAGCTATCAATACGGGGATTATCGAAAGAGCTTGGCCCATAGTCAAATCCCATGGCAGAAGACTTTCCATGTCTGTTTGGTATTCCTTGAAAAATTCCAAGAAAAACCTGCCAAGGAAATAAAGTCCTATAAACAAAAACAAGATTAATCCTTCAGGCCTTTTTTTCTTTAAAGAAGTTAAAAGTAAAATGACAAAAACGAATAGCAACAAGGCACCTTCATAAAGTTGAGCGGGATGTCTTGCAAAATTTTCACCGTTTTTGGCGAATACAACGCCTAGAGGAGAGTCCGTCGCCCGCCCGACTATTTCAGAATTAAAAAAGTTTCCGATCCTCACCAGAGCCGCGGTAAGAGGCATTGGCAAGGCTAAAACGTCGGCATATTTCAAAAAATTTTCTTTTAAACCACCGTGTTTTTTATGTTTTTCTTTCAATAAAAACATAACATAAGCGACGATAAGACCGATAGTTGCTCCATGACTCGACAACCCTCCTTCCCAAATTTTCAAAATTTTCACAGGGTCGGAAAGGTAATATTCAGGGTTATAAAAAAATACCTCTCCAAGTCTGGCGCCTATTACAAGTCCAAAAAATAAATAAATAACAGCACTATCAAGAATTTTTGGACTCCATCCGTTCTTCTTCCACAATTTTTCCAAAATCAAATAATTCAAAATCACGCCAAAAGCGAAAAATAAACTGTAATAATGGACTTCAAAAGACCCTACGACCAAAGTTGATGGAATGTTATTTATGAACATAAAATATTGATTATTAACACGCCAACAATATATCACATAACTCTAAGACCCTCACGTAAAACATCGACGCTCAGTCAATCTTCGGACGCTTAGATCGGACGCCGAGATCGGACGCCAGGTAAATTAAAAATATTTAAAATCACCCTTCACAAGGCGAAAATCGTCTGTATAATTTTCCCAACAAAAATCCCAACAAAATTTAATAAATAATATTTAACAATCCGAAAATGCTCACAAGACTACTGGATCGCCACCCGAAAGCTTTTAGATTTATTCTACCGCTTTTCGTGGCATTCCTGATGTTCTCGATCCCGGCTCTCGCCTCAAGTGCGGAAGGTGCGGAAGCTGGTCACAGTATGGCTATTCCGCTGACTTTTTTATGGCTTTCGGTACTTTTTGTACTGAGCAAGCTTGGAACTTTGATTGAAAAATTGGGGCAACCCGCTGTGTTGGGAGAGTTAATCGTAGGTGTGATACTGGGAAACCTCGGACTTTTGGGTCTTCATATTTTTGATTCGGCAGCGACAAATCAGTATTTGATTTTCTTGGCTGAATTTGGAGTTGTTTTGTTGCTATTTAGAATTGGTTTGGAATCAAATCTTCAAGAAATGAAGAAAGTTGGATTACAGGCATTTCTTGTTGCTATCATAGGCGTTGTATTGCCTTTCTTGGGAGGTACTTTATTGGTTGGAAATTTATTTTATGCGGACTCTTCTTTCGCAACGAAATTATTCATTGGTGCGGCGATGACGGCTACATCAGTAGGTATTACCGCTCGTGTATTTCAAGATTTGAAAAAATTGCAGACAAAAGAAGCGAAAGTCGTGCTCGGTGCGGCTGTTATAGATGACGTTTTGGGCCTTTTAATTTTGGCGGTAGTGACATCTATAGCGAGCTCCGGAGCCTTGGATCCAATGACAATTTTAATATTGTCAGGCAAAGCTTTAGGATTTCTTGTCGCGGCGATTGTCGTTGGTCAATTTGCAGCTCCATGGATTGGAAAAGGTCTTTCAAAAATCTCTTCAGGAGTTGGGATGAAACTCACTTTCGCATTATCTTTTGCTCTTTTAATAGCGTACTTGGCGGCATTAGTTGGATTGGCTCCTATCGTCGGTGCTTTCGCAGCCGGATTGGTTCTTGACAATGTTCATTTCAAAACATTCAAAAGTCCTTCACATATCGCAAAAATTAAAGAAAAACTTGCTCCTCTTGGAAACAAAATGGACGAAGCGGTTTACTTGCTAAAACACGTTGAAGAAAAACACGTAGAAGATTTGGTAGATACTGTTGGACATTTATTCATTCCATTATTCTTCGTTATGACAGGTTTGCAGGTGAAATTAGATGTATTATTCGATCCAAAAGTTTTAGGTGTTGCACTGGCTGTTACAGCGATCGCCTTCATCGGTAAAATTCTTGCCGGCCTCGGAACATGGGGAGGAACAAAGAGAATGATCGTTGGATTTGGAATGATTCCTCGCGGTGAAGTCGGTTTGATTTTCGCGAATGTCGGAAAAGCACTCGGCGTAGTCTCAGACGAACTTTTCTCAGTCATCATCGTGATGGTCATCTTCTCTACCCTGCTCACTCCGCCGATTCTCGCAGCATTGTTGAAGAGACAGGATAAAGCGGCAGCGTAAATTAGAGTAGATTATGCATATATAATATTCAAAAGGCACCCGCCTCAAAAAAGTGGGTGTCTTTTTGCATAAGATGCTATACTCTCCTCAACAAAATCTTAAACCTAAACACTATGAAAAAGACGTTTTTTATTTGGCTATTTCTCGTTCTGGCTTTCGGGGGTCTTTTTGCCTTCAATGCGAGCGGAGGAGGCATCGGTCCGATTGACGATATTTCGAATTATCAAATCAAAAATCTTTTCGGAAAATATCATTTATATGCCGGATTTGTTTTTGGATTTTTGAGTGCGACGATATTTTTAATTTTAAATCTTTTTGCGCGCCTATTTAAAAAACATACTTGCATCGCGAGATTTGTCGCTTTGGTAATAGCGATTCTGCCTTGGGTGTTTTTGGGGAATCAGCTTGTAAATCACGAAAATAGATACACGGAGCTTGGCAAAGCTGTTATTTCATATATTGGTTATCCTCTGCTTCCTACGGCGGTATTTTTATTGGTCGTGACTATGATTTTATTTGTTCTCATTCTTGTTTTAAAATTCAAAAAAACCGGAAAGTTTTTGACTCTGCCGGTGTTAATGATTTTTATGACGGGCTGTATGAGTGAAGCGATTGAAATTTCTTGTTTATTTATTCCGGATTCCGATCACTGTTATCAATCGGCGGCTGTTCAGGCGGGAGATGCATCGGGCTGTGAAAAAATTAAAGGAGCGGATTTCGCTGATGCAGGGTCAAATCCACCCAAAGACAAATGTTATATGCAAGTTGCAGCCAATACGGGAGATTTAGGTGTTTGTGAAAATATTGAAGGCGGAGCATTTTCATATACAAAAGAAGAATGTTATTTGGAGGCTTCAATTAAAAATGTAAATCCAAGCGGTTGCCAAAAACTCACAGGCTCTGACAAAGCTCGTTGCCAGAGCGAACTTTCAAGCAAGGTGACTTCAAAAAATGTGCTCGAAGTTGATGAGCAAATTGCGATTTTGAAAGAAGAATTGGCTCGTGAACCGGATGAGGGATTGCAAAAACAGCTCGATGAACTTGAGCAAAAACGTAACGATATTTTGGATGTGATGAATGACGAAACGAAAAACGAATATGCTTCGCTGTCGGACCCAATGAACAAAGAAACCAGAATGGATTACTACTCCGGAAAAATTGATGAAAAAACAAAAGATGCGCTCGTCGCGCTCAACGATCGTCTTCGCGAACAAGGTAATAGTATGACTCAAAAAGAATACGAGACGATGCGTGACATGTTGGCGTTCAAGAACGATCCAAACAACGATATTGAAAATATGGATCCGCGCGAGATTGTGAAACTTCGTTGGGATGAAAAACTTGGTAACGGCATCGATTATTTGAAATTTTGGAATTCAAATCCGACAGAAACTGAGAAAAAATTAGACGAACAGCTTTTATTTTATGAACGCATGCTAGAGCGTCAGGCTGCGATCGAAAAAGGTTTGAATGAGAAACAGCAGGATTTTGAGCGAAATGCCGACAAGGTAAAAGATTATTTAAAAGACGAAGCTTGGGGTAAGGCGATGGATTATGCAAAAGAAGAAGCGTTTGGAGAGCTATTGGAACTGGTAAATTCTCCTGCGGAAGCTCCGGTTACCGCGATTTTGGGTGAGGCTATTGACACTGTCAAAAAAGAAGCTAAATCAAAAGAATTCCGCGGCTTAGTTCGTGCATACAATCTAGGAATGCAAGAAGAATTATCCAAACACGGAGGCAGTGTCGAAAAAGCCCATGCTGCCGTTGTCGCGAAATTAAATTCCAATCCATACGAATACGAAGACCAAAACACTTTTGCCAAATACGGAAACCTCATCGAAAACAAAAGTTGCGACGGCTCCAACCCTCACTGCATCGACAAAGATATTTTTTGGAAAGCAATGAAAAAGTCATATAGCTATCAAAATTCGTAAAATATTAATGGTCTAAATGGCTTAAGCGGACGGGACGTTAAACCCGCGACCTCCTAAAGTAGCAGTGTGGCTCGCCTAAAAAAGCCATTAAGTATTTAAATGGCGGAACGGACGGGATTCGAACCCGCGACCTCCACAGTGACAGTGTGGCGTTCTAACCAACTGAACTACCGCTCCTTAAAATTGCCTTCGTATTGTCAAAAAAATGTCACCTACTGTTTCGAGTATACCGAAACGCAAGAGGAATTTAAAGGATTTCTCGTTCAAACACAAGAGAATTTACGCTTCCGCGCGTCCAGCCGAAAATCTTCACTTAAAACGGCAACTGTGATAAATCTAACTTGCGCTATAATTTAATACTTAACTCTGGGAAAGGGGGAAAGTCGAGTCCCGAACTCGGATACCCATTACAGTAAAGTCCCGGACTCTAACGATGCGAATAGGAATCGACTGCAGAATGTTTAAAAGCTCATTTACCGGCATAGGCCGCTACACTTTTGAATTGGTAAAAAATCTACAAAGACTTTCCAGTGAAGGTTACGAACCTGTAGCGAAAAATGAGTATGTTTTGTTCTTCAATGATCCGGAATATTCAGCATTCACACCGAGCCAGCCGAACTTCAAAAAAGTGCTTGTAAATGCGGAGCATTACTCGGTCGCCGAACAGACAAAATTCCTAAAAATTTTGAATAAAGAAAGTCTGGATTTGATGCATTTCACGCATTTCAATGCGCCGATCCTCTACAAAAAACCATTCATAGTTACGATCCACGACATCACTCACACTCTATTTCCAGGTAGAAAGATGACGGGTCTTCCCTATCGTCTCGCGTACCAAAAAGTAATTAAGAACGCGATTCAAAAATCCAAAAAAATCATCGCGGTTTCGCAAAACACAAAAAAAGATTTGGAAAATATCTTTCAAGCGCAAAGCGACAAAATACAAGTCATTTATGAAGGCGTTAACGATGAGTTCCACCCCCTAAACGACGACCAACGCGCAGAATATTCAAAAATCTTAAACGAGAAATATGGCGTCACTAAGCCGTATTTGTTATATACCGGTGTTCATCGATACCACAAAAACCTTCCACGTCTTATTGCGGCATTCAAAATTCTTTCAACAAAAAATCCCGATCTAAAGCTCGTGATAACGGGCAAAGAAGACCCTCTCTACCCGGAAGTGAACGAGGAAGTTTTTCATCAGGGAGTCCAGGGCAAAGTTATTTTCACGGGACTTGTCTCCGAGGATGATTTGATCGCCTTGTACAACCTCTCACTGGCCTACGTTTTCCCGTCTTTATATGAAGGATTTGGGTTGCCGTTGTTGGAGGCGATGCAATGTGGAACTGTGGTTTGCGCATCAGACGTGTCATCGATTCCGGAGGTTGCAGGAGCGGAAAACGCGGTGTTTTTTGATCCTTTAAATGTTGAAGATATGGCTGAAAAAATTGAAAAAGCGATAAGCGATCCTGTGCTTCAATGGAAACTTATACAGAATGGATTTAATAGAGTGAAAGATTTTTCTTGGGGAAAAATGGCGACAGAAATTGCGCAAATATACAACACTTCTCAATAATAAATTTGCGTATGAATTTCGTCCCAATCCAAAACTTGATTCCCAGAGCCGCTGCCGCAAAAGGCATCTCAAAAGAATTCAAAGCCATTTCAGTTTGTTCCGCATTCGAGTCTGTACTCACGAATTTTTTTAAAGGCTATCCCACTATCAAAGATGAAATTCGTATAAGATTTTTTAAAGACGGTGTTTTGACATTGGGAGTGGCGGGATCTGTTATTGCCTCTGAATTAATGGTAAAAAAACAGCAACTTCTCACTGCTTTAAATGAAAAACTCTCCAAATCCCCTACGAAAATTCAGGTGAAAGATTTGAGAACCACGGTTTATTAAATGTTTATCAACGATCGTCAGATAAAATAAACCAATGCAAAACACGAAAGAAAATATACTAAACACTCTTGGAAAAAGGCTCAATTTGTGGTATAATGAAACGATGGCTCAAATCACAATACGATGACCCAGATTGCAGATCTTACCAATAAAGTATTTATGTTGTCTCCTGAAACGAAGCAAAAGCTCGAGGAGGCATATCCGTCGATGGACGAAAATATGAAAAAAGAATTTTTTGCGTACATAGAGGAAATTATAAAAAAACAGGATGAGATTTTAACTTATATTATTAAAAATAATCCCGATTTTCTGTCTGAATTGAGGGCTTTTAATGCTTCAACGGACAGGAAAAATATTAAAGAAATAGAAAGTGCGTTTAGGGAGCAGGATGAAATAGATCTGCTCGCATTAGAAAAAGAATTAAGTAAATTATAAAACACAATGTCAGAATTATTTAAACCATACAGATTGGTATTCATGAGTCCGGAAGGAGGAGAAACCCCCGGAGGCGATGATTCTGCGGCAGATACAGTAGATACCGGTGCTGAAAGGCCGGATGAGTCTGCGCCGTTAACTGATGAACAAGTTTTAGCGAGGGTTGAATCTGCGATGAAGTTATCTTTTCAAAACCCTGAAATAAAAATAGGAGATGAAATTTTTAAACCTAAATCTTTTTTCCCGGGATTGATGCTGACTTATCAAAAAGGATTCGAAGCAGCTCAGGCACAAAATCCATTTCCTGATCTTAAAAGTCCGGAAGAATTCCAAAAAGCTTGGGAAGCAATGGCTCAAAGATTTTCAGGCAACTTAGAAGGAGGTGCCACTACTGACGCGGCTGCGGACGCTACTGCGAGAGGTGCTACTGTGGCAGTTGGAGAGGCTGCTACCGTGAGCGGAGCTGCAGGCACTGCTGAAGCGGTTGACGCGGCTGCTGTTGCGAGCGGCAGTGTTAGTGATCCGCGAGTTGCGGCGACAGTTTCCGAGACAGCGGTTGCACCTGAAAATGCCGCAACGCCCGAAAAAGCCGAAACAACACTGGTAGATACTTTGAAGGAAAAGAAAGCGGACATTTTGAAAGTTATAGATGCGCATTCTGAATATAAAAAACACGACTGGGTTGCTATAAACGCGGAGATGATGAAAGCGATTAATGGACCCGAAGGAAAAGGAGATGACAAATCCGTAATGGATTTTGTAAAAAATATGCAAGAAATGTTGAAGGTCGAATCAGACGGAAAAATCGGCCCGATAACAATGGAAGCGTTAAAAAATTATCTAAATGGAGTCACTGATAGTGTTGAAAATGCACCGGATAAATTTGTAAAAATTGAATTCACGGATGCGGAATACGACAAGATGACACGATTATTGAATGAAGGAAAATCGGGAGATTCATTCACTCTGGAAGATGTTAAAAAAATGAGTATCTCGGTAGACAAAAAAATGTCTTTAAAAGCAAGTTATGATGGAGAGGATTCAAAAAAAGTAGTAGAGACATTTCACGCGAAATTAACAGAAAAAGAATATCCGCCTATAGGCATGTACATTCAGGACACGGCCTCCTACAAAAAAGCCTATGCGGAAGCAAGTAGTCCTGAAAACGCACCAACCGATCCGGCTGTAGATGCGCCGTCTGGGCAAATTCAATCAGCTCCTAGTCAAGGACCTGTCATGACGCCTGCGCCCGAATCCGCAACAGGAAATGACTCTGAACCCACCCAATCTCCATCCCCAGCATCAAACGGAGATGTAGTAGCAGGACAACCTGCTCAAGCAGCACAAGGTGTCGACCAATCCAAAGATGCCCAAGTAGCTCAAGGTGCCCCGGCAGTCACAGACACAGCCCCGGAGAAAGCAGATCCGGCAAAAAGAAAGGCGGAAATCCTTGGAGAAAAAGGAAAAAATTGGACGTTTACGGGAGATAGCACAATAGGGAAAATAGACAGAAGCAAAGCGGATGATTTGTTGGCATCAAAAATGGCGGAACAGGGTTATGGACAAAATACAAAGGTCAAAATAGAAGCATACAACACGCGTCCTAATGGATATCAACAATTGTATGAAGTATATATTACTATTGGAACATATAAATACATAGGAAGAACCGACGCGCGTGTAAATAAAGATCCAACTATTGCATTTGCAGAAGCTGTGAAATTAATTAAAACTTCAGATGAAGAACAAGCAGAGGTCGCAAGAAAAGCCGCTGCAAAAAAAGCAGCCGAGGAAGCCAAAAAACCAGATGGTCCCGAACTGCCAATAACGTCAAAGCCCGCTCCAAATCCAGATGCGCAGAAGGCGCCTCTAGAGGCAGATGCAAAGGCAGCCGCAAATCCAGATGTGCAGACACAAAAGCCAAAACCAGTTCCAGCGGAAACAGTCTCAGCCTCGGAAGCAATAGTCCAAGCAGAATGGACTTTTGAGGGTAATATAGGTAATCAGTTAGAACAAGCGAATGCAAAGGAAGAGTTGGGCAAGCTGTTATATCAAAAAGGGTATAGAACAATAAAAAATATCGTAATAACGGCAAATGAAGTCGATGAAAACAGGACAGGAACTCCAGGTAAAGAATATGTAGTAAAAATAAAACTGGACGGGCAAGAATTTGAAGGTACGGCATTTGATCTCGCAACCGCCTTCAAAATCGCCGCTGTTACTCAAATCCCCAAAATAAACACTGAGGGCTCGCCACAGCCTGGTGATGCGCCACCGGTTCAGCAGGAAACTCAGGAAGCCGCTGTTGCAACAGAAGCGGTCAATGAAGGAGTAGAAGGAGGATGGAGAAGTGCTAGCGTAGGAGCAAGGGATTCGCAAAACCGTATGTACACTACTATGATAAAAGACGGTGCTGTTGCTTATTGGTCTCCGTATAATAATTTAGTTTATTCAAGAGAAGGAGATGTAATTGGATTTAAAGGAGAGGACAAAAAACTTCATTTTCATACCCCGTCTGATGGGTGGGCAGGTATGGATTTATCAAATGTTGGTAGAATTGCGAATACTCTCGAGGGAACAGGTACAATTCCAGACTTTTCAACATTTAAAACACCAGAAACAAAAGTAAAACCTATTAACGAGACGAAAGCCGCACGACCTGCCGAGGCCAATGAATTTAATCAAAAGACATTCGATGCGGTATTAAAAAAGATAAATAGTTTATCGTTCTTTGACACGGCTGATTTGAAAGCAGATCCTCAGTCCAAAGAGAAGCTTTCGCGAGCAATTATAGACAAAGGTTACGATGAAAATACAGAAATAATAATGAGCTCAAGAACATATGAAGACAGCTCTATAACATATCACGTAGTAGAAATGACGCTCGATGGAGTGGAATACAAAGCTACAGGTCTCAATGCAAAAGGAGCACTGGGTCAATTGATAACAGGGATGGAGAAAATAAAAAAAGTAACGCCTTTGTCGGAAAGCGATAGGCAAACTATTAATGTTATTAAGGATAAACTGGTATTTCCAAAAAATGCGAAAGGTTTGGATACGCCAGTTGTCAGGGCGCAGCTCGCGAGAAAAATATTTGATCAAAAATATACTACAGATGCCAATATATCTATAGGGGTAGCAGATTTTAACGTGGGGACGGGAGCTGGAACTGGGACAAAGGTAACAATCCAAATTAACGGAACCTCTTACGAGGGAGTTTCTCCAAAAAAATATGACGCAAACGGAGTCACAGCATTCAAAACTGCAATATCAAATATAAATAAACAGACGACTTAAATCCTAAGTCAGTAAAAGCAAAACAACTTCCTCTTGACTTCCAATCATCCTCAGATACAATAAGCCCGCTTTTATCAGTTAATCTAAACAATCTTGTTAAAGCTTCGATTGCAACGAACAGGTAAGGTAGGTCAGCCAAGTTTTCGTATAGTTCTTCAGGAACACACAAATCCTGTGAAGAGAGAGGCGAAAGAAATCCTTGGATCATACAGACCGGCCGAAGAGGCAAAACCATTTCAAATTGATCTTGAGAGAGTCAAATTTTGGCTTTCAAAAGGCGTCCAGGTTTCAGACAGCTTAGCTGTTTTACTGAAGAAACAAGGCGTAGAAGGAATGGAGAAATTCATAGAGCCTCGCGACAAAAAAAGAAAGAGCAAAAAAGAGCCAACAGAAGCTCCAGCAGCCGCACCAGAGGCAGCAGCTCCAGCTCCTGAAGCACAGGTAGAGGAACCAGCACCCACTGTAGAACCTGCACCAGAGCCAGCTCCAGCGCCAGAGGCTCCTGCGGCTACAGAGGAACCGGCTCAGCCAGCTCCTTCAGCTTAAAGCTCCACAGGCTTAATTTTTTGTACCTTACTTACAGTTCATAAAATTCAAAATTAGTCCTTATTCACATAACTCTTTAACTTAACCATCCTATGGCAGAACAGGAAAATGATCTTCAGTTTTTAGAGTACGTAGTCAAGATGATAGTAAATCATCCGGACGACGTAGCTGTTGAAAGAAAAGTTGATGAAATGGGTGTCCTTTTAACTTTGAAAGCAAACAAAGAGGACATGGGACAGATCATCGGTAAAGAAGGACAGACAGCAAAAGCGTTGAGAGTTCTATTGAGAGTTCTCGGTTCAAAGAACAACGCACGTGTCAATCTAAAGATAGTTGAACCGGAAGCAGTTTAGGATTATAATCCGATAGCTTTTGGATTCGTATTACAAGAACGCCAGGAAGCGCCCTCATATTTTCATAAAACAAATTTATTATGGAAACACCATCAATAGTGGAAGCCGCTCAAAGTTATGATATTTTGGAGATTATAAACAGAGGTTTCGCATATGCGATTATCATAGCGGGTTTTCTTTCAATTATATTCATCTTTGTCGGAGGTATTTCCTTTATTTTATCAGGAGGTGCCGAGGATAAAATTAAATCCGCAGTATCAACGATCCGCTATGCAATTATTGGTCTTATCGTTACGATCTTGGCGGTTGTTATAGTCGGGACGGTTGGTAAGGCGATGGGTCTTGATATTATTAAATACATCGACTTCGGCCAGGTGATCGAAACTATAAAAAGCGTCACGTCTGGAGATAGTAGTATGTCATCCGGAGGAGTGCAGTCGCTCGATTAAGACCAGTTAATTATTTTGAATTTATCTGAATGAGGCTCGGATATTTGAGCGTGATTGAGTTATTTGAAAGAGGTTCGGCTGATTAGGATCTTTGAAGTTTTTCGAGGCCGTTAATTATTATACTTTGCCAGTCATAAGGGAATTTGAATGTTTCAAGAGCTCTTACAACTCCGGCAAAAATTTTCCAATGGTTGGATTTTTCAGCCTCTCCATAGACGAACGCATTGCCGGTTTCACGATTTGGATCGTAGTCGGTTACACCTTTTCGTTTACAGCTGATCGGCACGACTCCATTCAGCCACAATTCTTCTAAATCATTAAAAGGAAGAGTCACCATCATGTCGATAGCCTGCATCGCTTCTTTACGATTTTTTTCGCTATAAGGAATGTGATGAACGTAAGGAAATGAAAAAGAGTCCAAGTCAGTGTCGGCGATAACGACTATTTCAACATCCAGAGAACCGATTCCTTCAAGAAAATTTTCGATCATTGCTTTCTGAGAGGCATCAAGTCCACGATCGATTACGAGGCCGATTAATGGCATCTGGCAGTCAAAAGAAAGTTTTTTACAAAGAGCACTCTTTGCAGTTTCCTTTTTCTTCATAAATTCTACGATCTGTTCTTCGCCCATTTTTATTTTAGTTTTTGTTTTTTGAATTAAGAAAGTATATCATAAAAAATGACTTTTTCCTATATCACACCTATTGACAGTATGAAGAAACTCTTTCTAATTGACGGAAATGCAATTCTGCACAGGGCATACCACGCCTTGCCTCCATTCAAAACAACCAAAGGTGAACTCGTGAATGCAGTATATGGATTCTCATCAATGCTATTAAACATAATCAATCACCAAAAACCCGAGTACATAGCGGTATCATTTGACAGAAAAGCTCCGACATTCAGGCACGAAGAATACAAGGAGTACAAGGCGACGCGCGTGAAGGCTCCGGATGATTTATATGAACAAATTCCGCGTATAAAACAAGTTGTAGAAGCATTCAATATTCCGATTTTTGAAATGGACGGATACGAAGCGGACGATATTTTGGGCACGCTTGCGGAGCAAGCTAAACAAATTAATGGAAGATGTATTGCTGAGAAGAATGATGAAATGGGCGCCGATACGATAGTGACATTCATAGTAACGGGTGACATGGATACTTTGCAGCTTATATCCCCTACTACATTTGTTTTTGCACCACAGCGTGGAGTTTTAGATTATTTAATTTATGATTCGGCGAAAGTTTTAAGTAAATACGGACTCGAGCCAAACCAAATAGTTGATTTTAAAGCATTAAAAGGAGACGCATCCGATAATATACCGGGAGTTATGGGGATAGGAGACAAAACAGCCGTTGATCTTTTACAAAAATACAAAACGCTCGACGGCATATACGACCACCTCTCCGAACTTCGCGACTCGCTCCGCAAAAAACTCACAAACGACCGCGAGAACGCGTTTTTCTCCCGCCATCTCGCTACGATCATGCGCGACGTCCCGATCGAGTTAAACATAGTGAATTGCAAAACACATAATTTTGAGTTGGACAAAATAATGCGTTTGTTCGAGGAGCTGGAATTCAAGTCGCTTCTCGGCAAGCTAAACCATTTCAACGGCCACTACTCCCAGGTCCGCCAGATCGAGGACTCGAGCCAACAGAGTTTGTTTTAAGAAGAGCTTATTTCAAGAAAAAATTTTTAAATCTTCAGCAATTTTTCTTCTGTCCCTCCCCTCCGCTATCATCTTCAGAGTCTCTAATCTTTTTGGGATTTGAATAATTTCTTGCGGTGTAAGAAGAGCGGTAAGAAAAAAAGATATCTCACGAATCGTCCGTATGTGCTTAAATGCAGAAGAGAATGAGATAAGTGACTGATTTATCATTTTAATAAGTAATTCAAGACTTCCCTTGTATCGCTGTATCGATACAGCGATACAAGTACATCGACTATCGCACCACCAAAAGCTCATGTAAACGCATTTTGAGAGATTTAAGATGCGAAAAATATAATTATCTTTCCAAACACAACAAACCTGAAATTTTTCTTAAAAACTCTTAAAAACACCCACTAAATCAAAAAAATATAGAGCGCAGAAAAAATATAATCAACAACTTGAAGCTCAAAAATCAAAAACAAAAAATCAACAACATAGAAAAGATGCCTTGGAAAAAATCTGGCAGAAAAAAATGGCATAACACAGCCGTCCGCAATAAAAATCTTAAATACAACTGCAACAGCCTTTTTGTCAAAAATCAAACCAAAAATGCTACAAAATTAGAAAAAACAGCGCGCAAAAGTCGCTTCTCCGGCCTGACAAATAAGACACGATAAAGTGCTCTTATAAGTCAAAAACGACCGAACAATAAAATTGAACGTCACGCTAAGACGACCACTCGCTGAACACATTTTTAGTAAAACAAAAATCAAATCAAATTGTAAGGCAAAAAGTTTTCGGGTATATTCCAAAGTGCTTTTCTATACGCTTTTTTAAAAATAAAAAAATGGGAAAATCAAGACTAGTCGCGAGTTTGGATATAGGAAGTTCAAAGATTAGAACCGTAGTCGGGACTATGGACGAGGAATCATCAATGCCAAACATAATAGGTGTCGGAATAGCGCCATCAACAGGTTTAAGAAAAGGCGCTGTAATTGACGTTGAAGAAACAATCAATTCGATAGCAGCATCACTCGAAGATGCTGAAAGAATGGCGGGAGAACCTATCAATCACGTATTTTTGGGAATTGGAGGAAATCACATCGAGTCAATGAACTCAAAAGGAGTAATTGCGGTCGCGAAAGCAGAGGATGAGATTACAGAAGATGACGTGGATCGCGTACTGGAAGCCGCTCAGGCAGTTACAATTCCACCAAATAGAAGAATTTTAAGAATAATCCCGAAAACATTCACGGTAGATGAACAAAAAGGAATCAAATATCCTGTTGGCATGACGGGAGTTCGCTTGGAAGTTGAAGCGCACATTATCAGTGGATTGGTTCCAACCATCAAAAACATAGAAAAATGCGTCCTCCAAGCGGGAGTTGATATAAACGACATTATACCAAACTGCCTTTCATCAGCCGAAGCAGTCCTTTCAAAAAGACAAAAAGAACTCGGCGTTGTAGTAATCGATGTGGGATGTGGAGGCACGTCGGTATCGGTTTTCGAAGACGGCACCATTCTTCATACCAGCGTAATTCCTGTGGGAGGAGAAAATGTCACAAATGACATCGCGATCGGCCTTAGAACTTCTATCGACACAGCTGATAAGATTAAAATCGAATATGGTTCCTGTTTGCCGGAAGACTTGGGCGAACGTGAAACAATTGATCTTTCATTAGTAAGTAAAATCGACACACACACAGTCAGCAAAAAGCAGATGTGTCAGATTATTGAAGCTAGATATCAAGAGATTTTTATGCTTGTAAAAGATGAATTGGCGAAAATTCACAGAGACGGAATGCTTCCTGCGGGAGTTATTCTCACAGGTGCGGCTGTAAAAATTCCGGGGGCTATAGATTTAGCAAGAGAGACATTGAATTTACCTGTACAGATTGGATTTCCACAGAACTATGACGGAGTTGTGGACAAGATAGATGATCCTTCTTACGCTACAGCGATAGGTCTTTTAATTTGGGGCTCTAAATATGAAGGCAATCCGTATGGTACAGGAAAATCTATGAACTTAAAGAAGGGAGTTGGTAGTGTCAAAAAGTGGCTTAAAGGCTTGATTTCTTAAAAATTCGTGCCGGAAATTCACGGCAACAACGACAGAGTAATTGTTAAGTGAATGTTTATAAAAACATCTCGGAAACTTGTAGTCGTTTACTATAAAACATTAATTGATGTTTGGGAAGTCGATCTTCGCACTCCTGTTAAAAATTACAACACCAAACATTGACAACGTGTCAAATCATAGAGATAATTACAACCTTTCTGAACGCTCTCATGAATTAAAAGATAAGTCAGCGCATTAAAGCGCACAACATATATACCTAAATAACATTTCACCCTAATTAATATGGCAAACGGAAAAAATCCAGATTTGGACCTCAAAAATCTTTTCTCAGCAGGAGGAGGATCAATGGCTCCAAAAAGAAACAGAACTTTGGAAATCACACCAGACATTACACCGGTAGCTAATATTAAAGTTATGGGTGTAGGAGGCGGAGGATGTAACGCTTTGAACAGGATGATTAAATCAGGTTTGAAAGGCGTTGAATTTATCGCGGTTAATACAGATGCTCAGGCTCTATACCACAACGACGCTCCGACCAAATTAAACATCGGCCGCGCCACAACACGCGGACTCGGTGCAGGTGCGAACCCGGATATTGGTAAGCAAGCCGCAGAAGAATCAATCGAAGAAATTAAAGAAGCTCTAGAAGGAGCAGACATGCTTTTCATCACTTGTGGACTTGGAGGAGGAACCGGTACAGGCGCGGCCCCAATTATCGCTGGCCTTGCTAAAGACATGGGCATCCTCACAGTAGGTGTAATGACAAAACCATTCGGTTTTGAAGGCCACAGACGTGCATCTCAAGCCCAAGACGGTATGGAAAACTTGAAAAATAAATTAGATACATTAATTACAATTCCAAACGATAAAATCCTTGCAATCATCGATAGAAAAACTCCATTGAACGACGCGTTCGCAGTCGTAGATGACGTTCTTCGCCAAGGCGTCCAGGGTATTGCAGATTTGATTACAGTCCACGGAATGATAAATGTAGATTTCGCGGATGTGAAAGCAATTATGGAAAATGCTGGATCTGCTCTTATGGGTATTGGTTATGGTGCTGGAGAGAATCGTGCTTCAGAGGCGGCAAAAGCGGCGATCGAAAGTCCACTTTTGGAAATGAGTATCGACGGAGCAAAAGGCGTTCTATTCAATATCACAGGTGGAAACGACCTATCTATGTATGAGGTTGACGAGGCTGCCAAGATCATCACAGAAGCTGCTGATCCAGAAGCCAATATCATCTTTGGTGCTGTTATCAATGATTCATACACGGGCGAGATAAAAATCACCGTTATCGCTACTGGCTTTGACATGGTAAACATGGAAAGACCAATGGTGAAATCACACACACTCGGCACGGTCGCTCCGATCAAAACTGCAGAGAATGAATATGACATTCCAGCTTTCATCAGACAAAAGATGCAATAAGTCCGGGACTCTACTGAAAGGGGTAGCCGAGTCCGGGACTTAAGTTTAATTTAAGATCTTTTTTAGAAAAAATTATAGTTTTTGAAAGATTTTTGAAAAGTCGACCGTTTAAAATAATGGCATATTTTGACGAATAATTTATGCCAATTAGAAAGCAAGAACTTTTAAATGACCAGCTGTATCATGTCTACAACAAAGGCTTATGCGATATTTTTAGAGGAAACAATGATTGTAGAAAATTTATTTTAAATGTTAAAAAGTATTCGAAGAAATTTAGGGTAAGAATTATTAGCTATGCATTGATGTCAAATCACTTTCATTTTTTGTTAATGCAGGAAGTAGATAATAGTACGAGAAATTTTATGACAAAGGTTCAACAGTCACATGCCATGTATTTTAATGTGAAATATTCTAGAAAGGGGCCACTTTTTATATCTAGATTTAAAGCAAAGGCTGTCACGACAGAAGAATATTATATAGAAATTCGACGATATATCGCGAATAACCCATTAGAAAAAATATTACAGGTTGCGACGAAGGAAAATTCGCTAATTAATTCAAGCGTAGTTGAGTCCCGAACTTAACCAACCCCTTTACCTGAGTCCCGGACTCTCCTATAATCTCCCCATGCGCGCTGAAATTTTAATAAAAGAACAGTACGAGAAATGGGATAGTTTTGCTTACTCACATCCCTATTCTTCCATTCATCAAACTTCCCGCTGGGCACATTTTCAATCTAATGTTGCAGCGAGGGATAAATTTTGGATTATTGGAATTTTTGATGACCGTAAATTGATCGCCGGCACCGTCCTGATCCGTCACAAAATGCCAAAAGGATATACATGGCTATATGCTCCACGCGGACCACTCTTCACGTACGACGATCCGCAAAAAGCACACGAGCAGATGCAGGTTCTTTTAGTAAAAATCAAAGAAATTGCAAAAGACGAGAAGACAATATTTTTCCGCATAGATCCATTGGTACAGATTCAAGGCGAATCACGTGAAAAACTGACAGCAAATAAAAAATCACACAAAAACTCAAAAAGAAAACAGCTTCATTTCTCGAAATTTCACTTCTCGCACTTAGGCTATCAGCCGGAAGACACTCTCATTCTTGATATTGAAAAATCAGAAAATGAAATCCTCGCGCAAATGAAAGAAAAAGGTAGATATAATATTCGTCTAGCGATAAAAAAAGGAGTAAAAGTGACTGAAGTCGAGGCGTCTTCTCCGCATGCACAAGGCCAAATCCAGGATTATTTTAATATATTACAAGAGACTTTAGAGCGAGATAAATTTCACGGTCACGGTATTTCATTCTACAAAAACATGGTTGAAAAACTTGCGCCAAAACCCAATACGCAAAAAGAAACACAAAATACGCAAAAAGACGCACGAAGTGCAAAAGATGGTTTCTCGCGAATGCTCCTTGCCTACTACATCGACCCGGAAACAAAAAAAGAAATTCCTCTGGCGGGGATTATAGCTACTTTCTACAAAGACACAGGAATTTATTATTTTGGGGCTTCGTCAAATCAATACCGAAATCTAATGGCGCCATATCTTCTGCAATGGCACGCGATCCGGCTCGCCAAATCGCTCGGTCTGAAAAAATACGATCTCCTAGGTATTGCACCAGAGACGCCACAGGATCCACTCGGCCCAAAAAATCACCACTGGCGCGGCGTCACCGAATTCAAAAGAAAATTTGGAGGTACATATATAAAGTATCTGCCCCCACAAGATTTTGCATTCAAGCCTCTGCTTTATCGCGCATATGCCGCAACAAAAAAACTTCGCAAAATGATTGGGTAGTGGAGCGGAGATATAGATATAAATATAGATATAGATATGATAGCAGTGGCAGTAGCAGTCGTTAAATTTAGCAAAAAGCCTTTGCGGGATTTTTTTTTTGTGGTATAATGAAAAATCAAAACAAAAATAAATATGGGACAAACACAAGAAAACACTAAAATTACAACCATAAAAGAACTTCAAGAAATGATTGATGGATTTTTTTTGGTATCACCTGGTATGAAAAAAGAATTAAAAGAAACTCTAGAGCTTATAGATGCAGAAGGATTAAAAGTTTTTGCGAAATACATAGAATCTGTTTTGGATAAGCAAAACGAAGTTTTAGATTTTATATTGAAATACAATAAGGAATTTTTAAAGGAGTTAAAAATTTTAGCTGAAGTGGGTAGTAAAAATGCTATGGAAAAAATAGAGGCTAAAGTTAAAAATGATGAGGAAAAAGATATGGAGAGAATGGAAGAAATATTACAAACAATTTAATTATTTAAAATAAAAATAATAACAAAAAATAAAATGACAGAACTATTCAAACAAAACAGGTTGGTGTTCAAAACAGATGCGCCTCAAGAAGCAAAATCAGGAGGCGACAAGGTTGATGTTCAGGCAAAAGGGCCTGACGCGGCTACTTCACCAGAGCAACAGAAGAAAGCCAGAGAAATTGCATTAGAGGTACTTGTGAAAGGAATGAAGGACAAAAAAGTTGTTATTAATGGGAAAGAGTATTCAGGCGATTCAGTAGGGGATGCAGACGAAGCTTATACAAAATATTTAGACGCGATAAGAAAGGGCATTGAAGATGCTTTGGTTATCGCTATGAAAGAAAATCCTGAAATTGACGTGAGCGAATTGAAAAGTCAAGGAGAAATAGCAATGAATTATTTGATTACAGCGCAAAAACAACATGAGACTGAGAGACAAAATTTAGAAAAAGCAAAAGCAATGATTTCTTCAAAAGCACATACAGATTCAAGATTTACAATTATAAGTATTGGAGGTGGAAAAGAATATGTGGTAGCGAATGATATTCTCGAAGGAGTTAAAACCGAATTTGCAAATAAAATAGCGATGTTTCTCGGACTGAGTGAGGATCCAAGGAGGGTATATTATTTTGAAGGGAAACTGACGACAGCAGGAGAAAATTTGATGGATCAAATTCTAATGCAAATGAAAGCAAAGAGTGGCATTGAAAAAACAGTTGAACAAGAAAAATTATCAGCCAGAGAACAGTATAATCAAAAAAGATTAGCTGACAGAGCTGAAAGAATAAAGAGAGCGGACGCTGATCCTGCTCTAAAAGCGGTAATTGATAAATTGCCAAATAAAATAACACTTGGACCTATCAAGGTTGGACGCTCCAGCGAGCAGAATAGGCTTAATATGGGAGCCGAAATAAGCAGAGTTGCAGATAATATTGCTGATTACTTTAATGTTGAAGGAGGTCTTAGATTAGATGAAGGATCGTTGTCATGGATTAGTCAGGAAGTAAACTTGTTGGTAAGACAAATTCTGAGTGAGAAAGGTCTATATGATGATTTAAAAAAAGGCAAACAGGTTTCTATAGACTTTAAAGAAGGGAAGAAAGATCTTTATGTGCTTGCAGTTGATTGCAAAAACAAAGTAGATCAAAGAAAAGCGACTCAAAAACCTGCAGTTGCAGACGCTATGGCAGGAACAGTTGCATCACAACCGGCCGAGACCGCGAAGGCTCAGGCGGAAGGTCAGTCAGCTCCGGTCGAAGCAGCCGAATCGGCAGAATTAGTGTACAACAAAGAGCAATTTTTGGAGGCGATTTTTAAACACTTGGAAGGTGCGGTAGAAGGATATAGTTTAATTAGATATGAAGTGAAAGGAACTCGTAGTTTGGATGCAGAACAAAGAAAACTTTCAAAAGACGAAATAGTCGCTTATTTCGCAAAGTTAGGAGATGCGGCATTATCACAAGTTTTTGAGCAAGGTATGAAAAAAATGAAAGAAGGTGATCCAAAAACTATAGATCAGGTTGTCACTTATGGTCTTACATGGTTTGAATACACAAATCGTGATGCAAGAATGGCAAAAATTCCAACTACAGCTCCAGCAGGAACCGAGACGGCTCAAGAAGGGGCGACCGCTCAAGAAGGCAAAGCCGATGCAGTCCCTGAATCAACAGAGCCTACAAATATATTGGAAGGACTGAAACAAGCTGACAAATTAGAGCAAATAAAAGCATTGTTGGATCAACACAAAAAATACAAAAGGACTGATTGGAAGCTTATAAATCCAAAATTAGTAAAAATAATTACAGGCAAAGAAGCGTCAGTAGACGTAGAAGCTGGGAGGGCAATAATCACAGATCTTCAAAAGAAGCTTATAGAGGCTGGACAGGATGTAGGAAGAGATGGGACGGATGGATTGGCAGGAAAGAATACTTTAAATGCTTTGGCTAAATATATTGGAGTCGAGGCAACAGTCAGAAGAGGCGGAGGCGGAAGTGGAAGTGGAAGTGGAAAAAGTTCAGGGGAAAAAGCTCCAGGAGGAGCTCCAACAGATGTTGCTCCAGTGGCTCAGACAATGCAACGAGTGGCAGAAAATGTTCCTCCAAATTTGGAAATGAAATTAGCACAGTTATTGAGTCAATATAATGATCTTTACTCAGGATTTGCTGTAGAGGACATTGGGAATCATAGGATGTACAGGGATCTCAAGGAAGGTCAAAAGGAGGTAACGGCAGAAAGTCCAGCATATATTGGGGCCGAAATACAAGTTAAAGGAACTGATCATACTTGCCAAATGAGGGTTGATATGGATGGGAAAATGTTTATCTATGAAGCAGGAACTCCGGAGGGAGAACCTTCTGTGTTGGAGTTGAAAGACTTGGAAGCTTTATACAAATATATAAAAGAAATCCAGGATTCTCCAGATCAAACTAAATTAGAACAAGAAAAAAGAGT
>CAZGHH010000008.1:0-37071 GCA_964525485.1 uncultured Candidatus Peribacteria bacterium
TAAACCGTCACGCGAAGAATCGTTCTGCGATCCAATCTACATTGATTTTTGAAAACACTGTCCAAAACATGAAACATCTTTTCCGGAGTCGTCTCAGTCAAAAATCCGAGAGTTCCCATGTTAACGCCCAAAATAGGTACGTGACGACGCGGATGTCTGCGTGCTATTTTCAACAATGTTCCATCTCCTCCCAAAGAAATCCCCATATCAACCTTGCTCAATAATTGTTCTTTTTTCATTCCACTGCCTCGTTCCAAAAGCTTTGATAAATTTTGATCCAAAAGAACTTCCAGTCCTTTTTTCTCGAGATATTTGACCAGTTTTTCGATTATTTTTTTGTCGTTTAAATCGCGTTTTGATATCAATCCTACTTTTTTAATACGTTTACAATCAAATGGTTTGTCCATGTATTTGTATTAATGCTTAATTAAAATGTTTCGAGCAGATTATACAGCACTTGTGCCGAATTCTCCCAGTTAAATTTCTTTGACTGAATGCGTCCTTTATTTATTAAGTCCGCCTTAAGTTCTTCGTTTGAAATTATTTTTTCCATTGCAAATGCAAACTCTGCCGGACTGCGCGGATCACAATAAATTGCCGCTTCGCCCAAGACTTCCGGAATCGACGATGTATTGCTAGCGATAATCGGACATCCTGCTTTCATGGCTTCCAGAGGCGGGATTCCAAATCCCTCATAAAGCGACGGAAATATAAAAGCTTGAGCGGTATTATATAGAAAATTCAAATTTTTACTCGTAATGTATCCGAGCAAATGAACGTGTTTTTGTAAATAATTTGCTTCAATAATTTTTGAAAAATCACTTTTCCCCCATCCGGAATTTCCCACTATTATTAAGTGATAATTTTTGTTTTTTTCGTAAAACATCGCAAACGCTTGCAACAAAGCTTCATAATTTTTTCTTGGTTGGACAGTCCCTACGGTTAAAAAGAATTTTTCCGGTATCGATATTTTTTCTTTTAATTCTTTTACTTTTTCTTCTGTCGTATTGATCGGGCAAAAATCATCCGATGCCGCGCAATGCATCACCTCTATTGTTTCGCTTGGAACTTTGAATTTTTTAATCAAATCTTTTTTTGTATTTTCTGATACGGCTAGGATTTTGGTAGCCGCTTTTATGGCTTTTTTAATAAATAATTTTTCCAAAATTACTGCTTTTTTCTCATGAAATTCAGGGAATAAAATAGCCGCTATATCGTGAATCGTTATTATAACTTTTATTTTCTTCTCAGCCGATGCTTTCGCGAGCATTGATGGAATAATAAAACTGCTTGGGGCAAAAAATACATCCATGTTTTCTTTTAGCACATCTTTTGCCACCGCTCTGTGCCAAAAAATCCCTCGTTTTTCTATAATTATGGTCTTTGTGTTTTTGAACTCTTCAAATCCCGCCACACCAGAATCGGAATATAAAAAATAGTCATTTTTTTTGTCTTTTTTTAGAAGTTCACGTGTAATGTGAAGAGTATAAAATCCTTTTCCTGTTTTTTCTCCACCTGCTGAACGTATGTCTATACCTATTTTCATACTTGAATTCTATTGTTTTTCTTTGGAATTTGCGAGCCGTTTTGCTATCCTTTAGGCGAATTAAATGAAATATTATGATAAACGAGCGATTTACAGATAAGTTGATGAAGCTGCCGTTGCCTTTTAAGTTGGTTGGCGTCGGGAGTTTTTTGACGATGATCTCAACTGTTTTGCCGTGGTATCGAGATTTGGATACTTTTAAGACTGGTGATAAATTTATCGGACTTTCAGGGCCTCTTTATCTTCTTGGTTTTCTGATTTTGACTTTTGCGATTGCATCTTTTGCCATGACTGCATACAAAATTTTGAATAAGAAATTGCCGAAATTACCTATAGCTGAAGAGCATTTTAATATCGCGAGCGGAGTGATGTGTTTGTTTCTTTTAATAATCACGAGCAGTATTTATTTTCATCCTAAATTTGGAGTTAATATAACTATGAAAGAAATGGGCTTTGGCATGATGATGGCTTTTTTGGGAAGCGCTGTCACCGTCTTGGGTGGTATATTTCAGACTAAGAAAAAAGGAATGACATTCGAAGCTGAGGGTAAACTTGATAAATTAATAGATGTAGATACCCATCAAAGAGTCCAGCAAGAAATCCGTCCTATTTCTCATTCTAATGTTTCTCATGGATTACACGTTTCCGGTACTCATAATGCTCCTGCTGAGCAAGTTGAAATTAAAATAGAATCTAACAACGAACAAAATGCCTTCTGAAAATACTGCGAATTCCGCTTCGCCTATTATTTTTTATTGTAAAGATTGCGGGAAAGTCGTCAATACGGAGCGTGTTGGAAAAAAATATGTATATAAATGCAAAATTTGCGGCACAAAAAATGTCGCTTTTGGTACCGATAAAAGTATCAAAAGTTTCTTCAGAGTTCCTGAAGAAAAAGGCACTGTCGAAATGAATGAAACTCCTAAACGTGTAGAAGATGGTGAGCTAGCAGCATCGAATAAAGATAGCGAAAGCGCAAAGACAGATGAAAGTGGTAAAGCTGCTGAAACCTCTGGAAAAAAGGATTAATTTCAGTTTTATTTATACTAAATTTTAGAAATATATTATTTTTTTGAAAGTTTTTTTTAAGAACCGACGATTATTATTCTCACATGAATAATTTCGGTTGTATTAAATATGGTGATTTTAATTATCCAAAACAATTAAAATATTTATCCAAACCTCCAAAACAGCTTTTTTATAATGGAAATTTGGATTGTTTGAATGATGTTTTGATTTCTTTCGTTGGCACTAGAAGAGCGAGTCAATACGGGAAATATTGTTCTAATTCATTGATTGAAGAATTGTCTTTGTGCGGAGTTACTGTTGTGTCGGGACTAGCTAGCGGAATAGATACGCTTTGTCATAAAGCCGCATTAAATCACAGACTCAAAACCATAGCGGTTTTTGGGACCCCTTTGAATACTGTTTTTCCGAAAGAGAATGAATCTTTGGTGAAAGAAATTATTTCCAAAGGTGGACTTGTTTTGAGCGAATATTCTCCCGATACTTTGATGCAAAAATATTTTTTCCCCGAAAGAAATAGAATAGTTGCCGCATTAAGTCTTGCAACGGTGATAGTGGAAGCACCGCAGGAGTCTGGGGCTTTATTAACAGCTCATATCGCGTTGGAGTTGGGACGCGATGTTTATGCCGTGCCTGCCGATATTAATTCTTCAAATTCCGCTGGATGTAATAATCTTATTAAAAATTCATCTGCAAAAGCGATCACTTGTGGAGCTGATATTATTGAAGATTTAAGACTTCAGCCTTCAATATTCACCGAGGCTTTAAAAAACAAAGAAAATAAATTCGATTTTGATGATGATGTTAAAAAAGTGTATTTGGCAATTTCGGCAACACGCCCTACAAGCATAGAAAAAATAATGAAAGAAACCGGGTTTGATATTCAAACAATAAATAAATCTATTTCCCTTCTGGAAATTAATTTTTTAGTCGCGTCTCTTTCTACCGGAGCATATTTAAAAATGAAGTAGGTATTTCCATACGCTAAAAATTCATACTTCAGAAACTTTGACTATACTTGTAAAATTTCGACTACACTTTGGCTTTATTACACCTCTGAAACTTTGACCGTTCTATACACTTCATCGACTGTTGTAAGTCCGAGCGCAATTTTTTTGTATCCATCCTCCTGCATAGTCATAAATCCCTGCTTACGAGCGGATTCCATGATTTTGTGCATTGGAGCTCTGTTCAAAATCAACTCTTCAATTTCATCTGTGACAGTACACATTTCCGCTATCACAAGACGCCCTAAATATCCCGTATTACTGCATTCATCGCATCCAACGGCGTGATAAACTTGTTCCGGAGTTTGTGGTACCAAAGTCGGATTTGTTTTTTTCAAATCTTCAAATGCTTCTTCAAATTTTTGTTTTTCTTCCGGCGTAATCGGCTCCAATTTGCCACATTTTTTACACACTCTTCTAACGAGCCTTTGTGCTATCAATGTGTCTAATGCAGGAGCTACGAAAAACGGTTCCATTCCCATATTTATCAAACGCGGAATACTTTCGAGCGCACTATTCGTATGCAATGTAGCAAGTACTACGTGACCTGTTAACGCCGCTTGCGCGGCTGTATTCGCAGTCTCTAAATCACGGATCTCACCGATCATCACTATGTCCGGATCCTGGCGAAGAATTGATTTCAGTCCACTCGCAAAATCATAATTATGTGCTTCACTTACTTGCGATTGGACGATCCCATCGATGTGGTACTCTATCGGATTTTCCAGTGTGATGATTTTTTTATCAGGAGTATTCATGCCTTGCAGCATCGAATACAAACTGGTTGTTTTACCTGATCCGGTGGGACCTGTTATCAATATCATTCCATGTGAAATTCCCAAAAGTTGATTCAATTTATCTAAGTGGACTCCTTCATACCCCAAATCTTCGAACGATGTAAATTTCTTTCCGCTATCCAAAAATCTACATACTATCGACTCTGAATTTTCTGTAGGGATTACGGAGACACGAACATCGATCTTGCGATCATTGTAATTGAATGAATAACGTCCATCTTGTGGGACGTCACTCACATTCAATTTCATTCTTGTCTGATACTTAACCTGATTTAAAATGTTTTTATAAACACTTGGCTTTAAATCAAAAACTTTATAAAGTACTCCGTCAATTCTAAATCTGACCCTGACTTGATTTTCTTCCGGCTCATAATGGACGTCTGAAGCTTTTGTCTTCATGGCTCCAATATTTATCATATTTACGCCTTCTTCGGCTGTTACTTCGGCTATTTTTTCACCTAAAATTTTTAATTCAGCAATTTCTTTTTC
Organism: uncultured Candidatus Peribacteria bacterium; assembly: GCA_964525485.1. GTDB lineage: Bacteria > Patescibacteriota > Gracilibacteria > UBA1369 > LOWO2-01-FULL-3 > DAONBD01. The sequence goes on from CAZGHH010000008.1 coordinate 4,866, forward strand.
GTATGTTTTGATTTTCGCCTCCTCTACTTTTTCGACTATCGATTTTTCTTTGTATACCAGTAGTGAATTGTATTTTTCGATGACTTCCAAAATTCCGCTTTTTGAAGCCAAATTTATATTCAACTGATAGCCTTGTACACGTAATGACTCAAGCACTTTTTTCGTTTCTTCATCGTCCGGATTTGCAACCGCCACTCTTAATTTATTTCCGAATTTGAAGAAACTGACTATTTTCCCTCTTTTGGAATCTTCGAAAGGAATCAATTTCATATAGTCCGGATTCAAGGGGGTTTTTCCGATATTTACGTATGAAAGATTTAATGCCTCGGCTTTTTTTAAGGTGTCTTTTTCCTCAAAATCTCTATTGATGCCTTGCAAAGCAAGTGTGCGTTCCTCTTCTTTTTTTTCTTTTAATTCATCTTCCGTCACTTTGTTTTCATTTTCATTCACCAAACTTTTAGCTTTTGCGGCCGATTTCTTTTTGGAAGGGTCGGCTATAAAATCCAATTCAACTTTTTCATCTCCTTGTGAATTTGACTGAGGATTACCTGCTTGTGAGCTTTCATCTGTCATTTTTTGTTTTCGTTTTTAATTTTTAATCCGTTAATTGTACCACAAAAAAGGCAAGTCTTGAAGCATACAAGGCTTGCCAAATTTATTGTTTATGTTGAGCACTTTTGAGAGACATTTTTGCATAATTGCAACTCTTTTCCCTCTATTTATAGAGCTTTCATCGCTTCTATTATTGCTTTTGCTGATTCTTCGTCTATTCCTTCAACTTGAGATATATCTTTTACAGATAGACCTTTTAATTGTTCTATTAGTGTGAGATTTGCCGCTGTTAATTTTTCCGCAATTTCAGGAGCAAGATTTAGGAGCTCAATTGTTTGGGTTTGTTTTTCTTCTTCTGTTGGAGCTTCTTTTTTTGCAACTGCTTCTGCGGCCTCTCCTGTCAATTCACTGATGTCGAGAATATCGATTTCCCAACCTGTTAAGATGGAAGCTAAGCGGACATTTTGTCCCATTTTACCGATAGCCAATGGACGCTGATCGCTTTCGACATATACTGTTGCGTGTTTTGTTTGGTCGTTTAGAATGATTCGAGCTGTTTTTGCAGGAGCTAGAGCCGCTTTCAAATACGCTTCCTGATCTTCTGACCATTCGATAATGTCGATTCTTTCGCCGTTTAATTCATCCATTATGTTTTGTACGCGTACACCTTTTTGACCTACACAAGAACCGATTGGATCGATCTTTTCGTCGCTAGAAAAAACTGCAACTTTGCAACGCACTCCCGGGTCACGAGCAATTGATTTTATTTCAACAACCCCTGATTTCACTTCCGGAATTTCTAATTCAAGCAATTTTCTGACTAGATTTGAATGAGTTCTTGATATCAAAAGTTGAGGTCCTTTTGTTGTCTTCATAACTTTGTCCAAATACAATTTAATTCTTTGTCCTGAGTAATATTTTTCATTGCGGATCTGTTCACTCATTGGAAGACTTGCTGTGATTTTGTTATCAAGATTCACATACACATCGTTTCCATCGACTCTGTGAACGACTGCATTGATCATCTCGTTTTCACGATCTTTGAATAAGTCATACATCATATCGCGTTCAGCCTCTTGAATCCTCTGAATAATAACTTGTTTTGCTGATTGCGCGGCGATTCTTCCGTATTCAGCTGGCGTAACGTCGATCTTAATTTTGTCTCCGATTTTCGCTTTTTTATCGTATTTTTTTGCCTCTGTTTCTGTCATTTGAAGATCCTCGATTTCAACTTTTTTAACTACTTCTTTTATTAAGTATACTGTTGCTAAACCTGATTTTTCGTCGAGTTCAACATCAACTTCCTGATCTTTTGTACCGTAGTCTTTGCGATAGGCTGTGCGAAGAGCGGCTTTGATCGTCTCGATGACTTTGTCACGAGGGATATTTTTTTCGTCGCAAATCTGATTAATTGCGGCTAAGAATTGTGTCTGCATAATTTAGTATGTTAAGTATAAATTTTATATATTGCAGTTTGAAGATAGACAAAAAGAAAACAGAATCTTTATTTAAGATCCTGTTTAATAATCATTATCTATATTGCGGTGTTATTGTACCAGCGGTCGATGACTTTGTAAATAGCATCGATCTTGAATCCTCTCGAGGAAAGGAAGCGCATTGCTTTTTCTTTTTGTTTTTGGGGAGAATGTTTTTGGATTGTTTTGAGTTTTTTATTCAATGCTGTTTCCGCGAGAACTACTTCATCTATATCTTGTGCCTCGAGAACGCGTTCTGCTAAATCAGGATGAACTCCTTTTCGCTCAAGTTCACGTTTGAGAAGAAATTCCCCCCTTGGACGAAACGCAGTTCGATTTTCTATGAAGTCATTCGCGAACCGCGTGTCGTCTAAGTACCTCAACTCCTTTAACCTATTTAAAACTTTCTTAATAGATTCTTCTATTTCCAACTCAGTTGCTAATGATAAAACATCCATTTTGTCATCTTCTAATCGTGATTTGCATTCGACTATTCTTTTCTTCTCTTTGCCTACAAATTCTATGATTTTCTTTTTGAGATTGAGCACCGTATAGCTCCTCTTGGAAACCAATGAAAGTGCTTTCTGCAAGAATAAATCATATAGTTTATCCATTCATTATTCTGTTATCTCTCCTGTAGCGTCATCTACTGCTTGAACAGCTCCAACCGCACCTACTTCATCTGCGTCGTTTGCTCTTTTTGTATATTCATCTTTTATCGCTTTTTCCAATTCATTCATTATTTTCTTATTTTGAAGAAGGAAATCTTTTGCATTTTCGCGACCTTGTCCTAGTTTTGTGTCGTTGTATGAGAAGAAAGCACCGGCTTTCCTAGCTATATTATACTTAATGGCTAGATCAACTATTTCTCCTGCGAGCGAAATACCGCTGTTATACATAATGTCAAACTCAGCTGTTCTGAAAGGTGGAGCAATCTTGTTTTTCACAACTTTCACTCTCACTCGATTACCAATCAATGTTTTACCATCTTCATCCGAACCTTCAATCTTGCCTGCACTCCTGATATCCATTCTGACCGAAGAATAAAATTTCAAAGCCTGTCCACCCGTAGTAGTCTCTGGATTTCCAAACATAATACCGATCTTCATTCTAATCTGATTTAAGAAGATAACTGTTGTGCGGGACTTACTCACGACTGCTGTGAGTTTGCGAAGAGCCTGACTCATTAAACGAGCCTGAAGACCCATATGTGAATCACCCATGTCGCCTTCTATTTCTGCACGAGGAGTGAGAGCCGCAACAGAATCCACCACTATTACGTCCAATGCGTTTGATCGAATAAGCGTCTCTACGATGTCCAGAGCCTGCTCTCCTGAATCCGGCTGTGAAAGAAGAAGATTGTCTACATCTACTCCAATCTTGCGTGCATATACTGGGTCAAGTGCGTGCTCCGCATCTACGAACGCACATGTACCGCCGTTCTTCTGTGCTTCTGCAACTACATGTAAACTAAGAGTTGTTTTACCTGAACTCTCCGGCCCAAAAATTTCGACAATTCTTCCTCTCGGAACTCCGCCACCAAGAGCGAGGTCTAGAGATAGAGATCCGGTACTGATGGTCTCTATATTCGTGTGAGTCGCCTCACCCATTTTCATAATTGAACCTTTTCCAAATTCTTTTTCAATTTGTGAAAGTGCTAGTTCTATCGCTTTCTTTTTTGCCAAATCGACTGTTTGGTCTTTTTTGTGTTCGCTCGCCATTTGTAATGAGGGTTAAAATGTATGGAAGCTTTCTAACTCTTGCTCTGGCATCGTCATGTAACGCCTTCCGTGATCGAGTCTTTAGCTTCAAACTTGCTTAAGCTTGCCTGGAGTATAGGTGAGTGCGCACTCACCGTCAAGTATTTTTGCAAAAATCTACTTGCATTTTACGCCTTAGATCTTAAAAAAAACTTTCAAAAACTATAATTTTTCCTAAAATTTTTCTTAATTTTTTCTAATTTGCTAAAATTATTCAACAATCGTGAAAGTTATTACTGCTCTTTTTTTAGCTGTCTGATTAATATAATTAAAAATCCAAAGTAAAAAACTAACTACTAAAGTGTTTTTTTATACTTATTGAACCACGCCAAGCTTTATAATTTACTTGATTGCTAGCAATACTTTTTTCCACATTAACGATAAAACCAAAACAATGGCCATAGAATGCAAGACCGGTTTCCTCTGTTTTTACATCTGTCCTTAACCAGCTACATGTGTTTGTATCAAATTTGCCTAATTTATGCATAAGCCGATACAAATTTATATCATCTATTTCAACCCCCATATCTTTCGCTTGGCTCATTGCTTGATAATAGTTTTGATTTCTACGGTTGCTTGGTGATTCTTGTGAACAGTCACCAAAACGTAGTCCATCCCCTTCGTCGGCCCTTAAATCCACAGCTCCCCCAGATTGTTCCAATTCATTCAGGGACCATAAATTTTTTGCATCTGCACTTCTTAAAACTTTTTCAACTTCGGTCCATGAAATTCTTTTCTTAAGTTTTAGCATTGCTTTTGAGTAATGAGACGGCGGATTTTCAAAACGTAATTTTATTAATGAGATTAACGTCTCAATCTGCTCCGGAGAAAGTTCATATCTCCTCTCTGATTCTTCATTTTGAGTTATCGAAACTAGGTCTACTTCTTTGGCAACTCTGTAATAAGTTTCGTTGCTCAAGTCTGCTAAAACCAATAAAACAGGGGAATATTCCGTGGGATCTTGAGAATCTTGAGATTCTTGAGGATCTTGAGAATCTTGAGATTCTTGAGGATCTTGAGATCCCTGATGATCTTGAGATTCTTGAGGATCTTGAGATTTTTGATTCCTATCAAGCTTTATAGTATCCACTTCTTCTATCGACAGACTACTTATACTTCTTTCCGGCATACTAAATTGTTAAGTTAAAGTTAAAGAGAATAGTTATAAAACTATTCTCCGTATTTCGCAAGTCCAATGCAGTGTTTATGATTTTTTAAAGCTTATGCGATTTCTCCAACTACTTGTGCTTCAAATCCATTTGCATTGATGATCTCCATGGTTTTTTCTTGCTCATCTTTGTCAACCACTAAAATCATACCGATTCCCATGTTCCATGTGCGATATGCATCATCATGTGATACTTCGCCAAGTTGCATCATGAGAGCCATTTCTTCGGATGGAGCTGGAAGATTCCAGTTCACTTTTGCACCGGTTTTCTTGGTCACGCGTGCGAAGTTTTCGTAGATACCGCCTCCCGTGATGTGAGCGACTCCTTTTAAATTTACTTTGCTTGGCTGACCGTATCTGCCGTGCAATTCCATTATAAGAGAGTGATAAATAACAGATGGAATGAGAACAACTTCACCCCAAGTTTTGCCTGCGTATTTTTTGCCTTCATATGGAGCGGAAACCCAGTCTTCACCGAATTTCGCCTTCATAACATGACGAACTAGAGAAAGTCCATTGCTTCGGAAACCCGGAGACATTAAACCGATAAGCACATCACCGGATGCAATTTTTTCTCCTGTAATTCGTTTTGTTTTTTCCATCACACCCACAGCCGTCGCATTCCAAACATATCCATTCAAAGCCTTTCCCAGCTCTGCTATCTCTCCGCCCGGGATTACAATTTTGTGTTCAGCACATGCGCGGCCTAAGCCTTCCATCATTATTTTGATTTGCTCCGGCTTCACTTCATCCGCGTCGATCGTGTTTGAAATCGAAATACATTCAGCTCCCGCACATGCCGCATCGTCCGCTACCATCGCGACAAGATCGTATCCGATCGTATCGAATTTTTGCATTCGTTCAGCGACCTCCATTTTCGTTCCGATTCCATCGTCGTTTTGTACGAGATAAAAATCGCCCATGTCCATCGCTCCTGTGAAACCGCCTTCATCTTTGACCGGTTCACCGATCATTCCGGCTCTCGATGGGAAAGTTTTCTTTGCATTTTCGTAAGCGATTTCCGAAGACAGATCGCCTTTGTCTATATTTACTCCTGATTCTGCGTATGTTGCCATATTTTTAAGTTAAATTTTTTGATAGATGAGTCCCGAACTTAACCTACCCTTTTAGTAGAGTCCCGGACTAGTCGTACTCCGCATTACTCTTATCGCTTATAATCTTTCCGTGTTCAAGCTTTATAACCCTCTTTTTAATTGCGTTCACTATTGATTTGTCGTGAGTTGCGAGAATTACTGTAGCGCCTTCCACATTTATCTTGTGAAGAAGGTCTATTATTTTTTGTGAATTTTCTTCGTCGAGATTGCCGGTCGGCTCGTCTGCTATGAGAATCTGTGGAGCGTGAATGAGTGCGCGCGCGATCGATACGCGTTGCTTCTCACCTCCCGATAATTGGCGTGGATATTGATTTCTGAGTGTTTCCAATCCTGTTCTTTTCATTGCATCGACCACTTTTTGTTGAATTGTAGATTTTTCATAACCGCAAACTTCGAGCGCGAACGCGATGTTTTCGAAGACGGTTTTTTTTGGGAGAAGTTTGTAGTCCTGGAACACAACTCCAACTTTTCTGCGATAATTTTGGAGTTCTGATTGATTTGCTCTTGTTACATTAAAATCATTGACTTTTACGTCTCCGTCGGTCAAATGTTCAGCGCCTAGAAGCGCATTTATGAGGGTGGTTTTGCCTGCGCCTGACGGCCCGACTATACAAACAAACTCTCCTTGTTGAATACTAAAACTCACTTCATCCAGAACGATGTTTTTTCCGTATCTTTTTGTAACTTTTTCGAATTGTATCATTTTTTTGATTGTAAGACGTTGAGATTTTATATCAATTTTGTGCGTTCATCAATTTTGTGCGGTTGTTGGCTTTGTGATTTTTCGCTTGAGCTTTTGGTTTTGCGGTTAGTGGTTTATGGTTTACCTCTAACTTTGGGCGTTTAATAGCAGGTCCAGTGCAAATTTCGCGTCTTTGCTTTTCACATATATCAAAAATTCAGTAAATGTTGATGTAATTTCCACTATGTTTATGTTTTGAAATGCCAACGTCTGGATGATGTGGTTCAAAAGGCCAGGACTTGAATTGTATTTTTCACTAAATTTTATTCCTATTGCTGATATATTTTCATTTGTATTTTTGGGTGCGGTTTTGATCGATTTCTTCACGGATTTGAATGTCTTTTCATCTGTTATGATTGTTATTTCATTTGAACTCTCTGTAATAGTGAAAAATTTATTTTCATTTTCGTTTGTTGCGTAGATTGTGTTGATTTTTTTGTGAATATCGTCTGATTTGAAATATGTCGCCGTCACCAAGTTTTGTCTTATTGATATGTTGTCGAACTTGAAATTTTCACTTTGCACGACTTTTGCAATTTTTTTGAATGTTCTCTGTGTTCGCGAAAGCCCCATCAAAATAGCCGAGGTTGTAAGAGACTTTTTTGTCATTACTTCTAATTTTGGTTTCAGAAAACCCGCTAAACTTGTGAGATTAAAAAGCCCTTTTGAAAGCCCTAATTTCAAAAAATCATTGGATTCTATTATGTCCCTTAATGCATCTGAAATTTTTATCATCGCTTTTGCGGTTTGATTAAGCATTCAATACAAAGTGTTATATTTATAACATTTTTATTTAAAAATATAAAGTTTTATATAAAAAATAGATTACCGACTTCTTCGGATGTACACAGTATGCTGTTAAAAATATCTATTTAATTTTAATTATATGACTAATTTAATCGAATTAAGAGAGTTGGCTATCGGGGAAGACTCTGTCTTCACAGAGATAATGACAAAGCTGGCAACCGATAACGGCAGAGATCCCGTCGCCGATATCGCAATCGTTGCCGAAAAAATAGATGATTTTTTGTTTAAAAGCACTTTTTACGCAACAAGATACAGGGTTGGAGCTACCACCGGAATTGATCTTCGATTAACAGATACTTCTCAAAACAGGTCCCCAGAAAGAATGTCCGAACCAAGAAATTATGAAGCAGATCGCGAACTTGCCATACCTGAAATTGACGCAATGTTGGATGCTTTTTCTCAAGTTTTAAGGAATGTTTTGGCTGAATATCTTAGCGTAGTTTCGCTTGATAGAAACATACCAAGCACCGCACATAAATACGCTGACGCTATCGGAAGGTCCGTCTCAAGCGCTGTTGGCCTGAACGGCCAAGCTATGTCCGGATTTTCCCAATCCCAGTCTCGCAATCTTGTTCCCGCAAGTTATGAATTTAGTGAAAAATTAGCAGCTGTATCGTATCCCATGTAGAGCTATATCCTGACTAGCTATATCAAATTCTGCGTGACCCTTACTATGCATGCCCTAAAAATTTCCGTGGCGCTATTCATTTGTTTTATTATTTCGAGATATTTTTGCATATCTTCTGCACCAACTGTAGCCAAAATTTCTCTTTCCTCGTTCTCCAAATCGACTGATTCATTCGCGAGGAATACACCAAGTTGTGTTGCTCTTTCTCTTATGTCCGCTCGCACCCCGGCAGATAATCTTTGTTTTTTTGCAATATCTGTAAAAAAATCCGCATATTCGCATAGCGCTTCAAAATAAGACCTCCAAATTTGAGATGAATCAAGCTGTATTTTAAGCCTAAAATGCATGCCTTCCGGCTCTCTTCTTTTTCTTCTTTTAAAAGCAATGTCCATAATCACGTCTATTATTACATCCATTGTTTCCAATGGTAGAAGCATGTTTAATTTACCCGATCTTCCTCTACTTTCCTTTATAATTCTGGGGCCTCTTAAAACCTCTTTGAATTCAGCGTCTATCGGGTTTTCGTGTGCTTGTTGTTTATCAATAACTGCGTTCATTTTTTACTAAAATGATGAATTGGAGGCCGATTCTATCATTTGATGCTTGAATGTGCAATTACTTATGGAATTTTTCGTGAATTTCTCTGAGGGCTTTGTTTGTGACGTGGGTGTAGATCTGTGTAGTTGTGATAGATGAATGACCGAGAAGTTCCTGAACGGAGCGAATATCCGCGCCATTTATGAGGAGTTGTGTCGCGAAGCTGTGGCGGAGGACATGTGGCGTTACTTTTTTTATAATTCCCGCCAAGCGTGCGTATTTTGAAACTATTTTTTCAATTGAGACTGTGGAAAGACGCTTCCCATCTATGAGAATATTTTGGGAAGTGATTGATTGGCCTAATGAGTCTCGTGTTTTTTTTGGCTTTGGTATTGAAATAAAAAGCGGATCAAAATTGTCAGCGCGACGATGAATATAATTTCGTATAATCTCTGCGGCATGTTCGGATAAAAAAACAATTCTTGGCTTGCGACCTTTACCTCTCACCATAAATTCACGGCGATCGAGATCGACCTGAGGGCGATCCAAGTTCGCGAGCTCGGATACGCGAAGTCCGGTCGAATACAATGTTTCGAGGATCGAAATGTCGCGGGCTGATCGGAGCCCGTCCGCTCCTTCAGCATTTATGTTTTCGCGAGCGCATTCAAAAAGTCGATCCAACTCTTCTTTGCTCAATGCTTCTATTGTGCGTTCAGGTATTTTACTGAGTTCAATTTTTTCCGGTGAAAGAGTCTCAATGTCGTTTTTTGTCAGATATTTGAGGAAAGCGCGAAGCGCGATGACATGATAATTCTGCGTTTTTGCTGAAAGAGTTTTCGGATGATTTAAGCGATTTAAATAAAGTCTGTATGAATTCACGAGTTGCAAATCCAATGCTTTTGGCGTGAGATCTGATGAATTTTTTGAGTCTAAAAATTCCGCAAAACGACCCAAATAATGTTTGTAGTTTTCAATTGTTTTCGGAGATTGGTTTTTTGTAATTTCGCAGTAGTCCAGAAAATCCTGAATGAGCTCTTTGACAGTTTTTTGCATAGAAATTTTAGTTTGCACAATAAAAACCTGCTTAGATTATAGCAGGTTTGTATAAGTATGGAATTCTTAAGATGCAATTAATTGCTCGACGCAGGCTTAACTTCTATTCCTTCAACCATTTCTTTCAGTCTTTGAAAATAATTTCTCGCATAGCCTTCGGCCTCTCCAAATTGAAGCGTATTTTGTAATTGAAAATCTATTTCTTTGAGCAAAAGATTTTTGTCTATTTCTGTACCTTGTCCTTTCATTAATAAATTCGCGCGATCCACAATTTCTTTTATAAAGTCCTCAAACTGTGGTTGCTGAAAAACTCCTTCAAGCATTTTTTTTGCGGCAGGTGCAAGATTACTTGGCTTTTCCACTTTACCGCCTTGTGTCGTTTCTACGTTTTGTTGCATTCCTGGCTGTGACATGTTTTTGCTTTAAAAATTATCGTATTAGTATATCATAAAATCATGAGAACGAAAAGGGATTTAGAAGAGATCGAATTAAAAGTGCTGGCAAAGTATGCCACAAAATCAGTCAATTCCGTAGGTAGAAAAACTGTTGAAAGGGATGGGACGAGTAAATTTGGCAGGTTGGAATTCCAAAAAGATCGTGATCGGATTATACATTCACGAGCGTTTCGCAGACTGGATGAAAAAACTCAAGTTTTTCCCGCTTTGTTTGGCGATCATTATAGGACGCGTTTGACTCACACTCTCGAGGTCGCGCAAATAAGTCGTGATATTGCAAGAAGGTTGGGGTTGAATGAAGATTTGGCTGAAGCGATCGCGCTGGCACATGATCTCGGACATCCGCCTTTTGGACATGCCGGGGAAGATGCTTTGGACGAAATGATGAGAGAATATGGAATGCGATTTGAACATAACGAACAAAGTAAAAGAGTGGTTGAGAAATTGGAAAAAGTGTATCCGGATTTTGATGGATTGAATTTAACTTATGAAACTCTTGAAGGACTGGAAAAACATAAAACTTCTTGGGATAGAGCAGGCGTAAAAGTAGCTCACATGCATTTGGAGGGACAAGTCGTGAATATCGCTGATGAAATCGCTTATACAAATCACGATATGGATGACGGAATTCGCAGTGAAATTATTTCCGTGAAGGATCTCGAGAAGACTTATTTATGGAAAAAAGCAAAAAAAATAATCATTGCAAGGTACGGTAAAATTCGTGATGAAAAAACTCTAGTTTCACGTATTATAAGCCAAATTATAAGCCTGATGATATTTGACATTTGCGACAATTTTGATGATTTTTTAATTATATTCAGTCCTAAAATGACAAAATATATAAAAGAATTAAGAGATATTTTATTTAAAAAATTCTATCTAAGTACGACAGTCAAAAACAAGCTGGACAACGGGAAGAAGATGATAAAAAAACTATTCAAATATTATATGAAAAATCCTTCCAAAGTACCGGAAAAATATAAAATCGATGTAGAACTACCCGTGGCTGTGAAGGACTATATCGCGGGAATGACAGACTTGTTCCTGGAAAAAGAAGTTAAAAAGATTCCTTAACTGTGATATATTTCATTCACTATTTTCACTCACTATGATTTGTCCTAAATGTAAACATCAAGATACTTCCGTGGTCGACTCACGTGAGACCGAAGAAGGTAGAGAAATTCGCAGAAGACGTGAATGTGATAAATGCGGTTATAGATTTACCACTTATGAAGTGCCTGAAAAGGCTAGTTTTATTGTAATTAAAAAAGATGGCTCACGTGAAAGATATGATCGAAGTAAGGTTGAGAGAGGGATCTGGATTGCGTGTGAGAAGAGACAAGTTACCCAAGATCAGATTTCAAAAGTGATAGATAAAATTGAAGAAGATTTGGGGAATATGGGGAAAGAAATCCCCTCTTCTTCCATCGGAGAAGCGATTATGAAGGCATTGAAAAAAATTGATGAGGTCGCATATATAAGATTTGCTTCCGTTTATAGACAGTTTAAAGATTTGGAAACTTTTAAAAAGGAGTTGCAGAAACTTTTGAGCTAGCCCGGGATAAATTTCCCAAACCTGGAACTTTTTCTAGCCCGGGGTAGCCTACTTGCACGTAGACCTTTTTTGTGTTATAATTTTCTATTAAAAATAGTAATATAAAAACAAATATGAAAAAATCTTTATACCTGTTATCCGCGCTCGGCTTGCTCACTTTTACCGTCTTGGCTTTTGCCAATTTTGGTAGTGGCTCAAAGCTTTCGTCAAACGTCTTGTATTCATCTGTTTTGGATGCGGGCGTTGTTACTGATACTCTTATAGTTGAAGATACAAATCCTGAATTAAATAGTTACGTGGCAAACCCGAATGAATATGAAGAAGAAATTAATAAAGATTCCACATCTGAAGAAGATAACATTGTAACGAAAAAAATCGCAAAGCGTGTAAGATTAATAGCTACATCTGATACAAAAAACACCACTGATGATGCTCAATTAAAAGACGAGGAGGATGTTTGTTATATGCCTGATCTCGGTAGCGAACTTGCTAAATATGACGCTCAGATTATTACCGTAAGAAAGAAATTTAAATTCAATTTAAACGAAGAATTCAAAGTAAAAGTTTATGTAAAAAACACCGGAAATGTGCCTTGGTTTTCGCCTGATAGTAAATGTGAGGGAACAAGGGTTTTCTTGGGAACGACTAGAGATGACGGACATTTCTCTCCTTTTTATTCAGATAGTGAAAAAAAATACACAGGCTGGGCTACAAGAAATAAAGTGAGATTGGATAGAGGAAATAAACGTGTTGATCCGGGTGAAATTGCTTCTTTCACTTTTTATGCAAAAGCTAATTCTGAAGATAGTATTTATAGAGAATTTTTTGCTCCTCAATTGGACGACGGCACGTACTTGAGAAATGCTGAATTTAAAATTGATATTTATTCAGGTGAAAATGATGAAAACGACTCGGCTACAAGAACTAAATTATTTTATGCATACAAAAGCATGAATATAGACGAAATAAATCCTGACGGAAAAAGATCTATTGAAGTCGATCTTTCCGAACAGAAGATGGTATTGAAAATAGATGAATATGTTCTTAGAGAATTCAAAGTTTCAACCGGTAAATCGGCAACTCCAACTCCAAAAGGAACTTTTAAAGTGATGGAGAAAAATGAAGTTCGCGTAGGCGCTGCAGCTCCTCATTATGTAATGCCTAATTTCCAAAGATTGACTTCTAGCGGTGTCGGACTGCATGCACTCCCCAGTCTTGCAAATGACGGTGGAACATTCTGGACTGAAGCCAGAGATCACATCGGACGACCTGTCAGTCATGGATGTGTGAGAATGCTTCCCGAGGATGCTCAGTTTGCTTTTGACTTTACTGAGATCGGAGATCCTGTCACCGTTTACTGGTAATCTCTTTTTTTCGCTTGGGTTTTCTTATATAGTGAAGTCCCTTGTTTTACTTATTTGCTATATGTCGGAAGAGAATCCAATACTGAAAAACCTGAATGATAAACAGCTTGAAGCTGTGATGTCTATAAATGGTCCTTTGCTTGTTATTGCCGGAGCCGGATCTGGTAAGACCAGAGCCCTGACTCATAGAATCGCTTACATGATTCAGAATGGAATTTCTCCGTGGAATATTTTGGCTGTGACTTTTACGAATAAAGCAGCTAATGAGATGAAAGGAAGGATTATTAAATTAATAGGGAAGATGGGAGATAGAGCTAATGAATCGACTGGGCTTTTTGCTAATGAATTGACCGCGCTTTTTGGCGCGGAGCGTATTTCTGAGAATGCAGAGAAGAATGAAACTAGACGCAATAGTTGGACTGTTTCCGAGAATGAATTACCTACTGTCGGGACGTTTCACGCGATATGTGTGCGAATTTTGCGAAAACATATTCATCACTTGGGATATGAAGATTCTTTTGTCATTTACGATGATGCAGATCAACAAATTTTAATGAAAAAATTAATGGAAGATGCCGGTATTGATGATAAAAAAATGAATCCGCGAAGCGTACTTGGGGCCATTTCAAATGCAAAAAGTCAACTGATAGATGAAGAGCAATTTAGGAGATATGCCGACAATATGTTTATGGAAAAAGTTGCGATGCTTTATCCGGCTTATCAAAAATCTTTGCGTCAAAGTAACGCTTTGGATTTTGATGATATTATTAATAAAACCGTTGAGTTATTTAAAAACTTTCCTGAAATTTTGGATTTTTATCAGGAGAAATTTAAATATATTTCCGTAGATGAATATCAAGACACAAATCATGCTCAATATGTTTTGATAGGACTTCTTGCGGCTAAATATAGAAATCTGTGTGTGATAGGTGATGAAGATCAGAGTATTTACAGCTGGCGTGGCGCTACTATTAAAAACATCTTGGAATTTGAAAAAGATTATCCCGATGCACGAGTGGTAATGCTTGAGCAAAATTATCGTTCAACAAAAAATATTCTAGATGCGGCGCATCATATTATTTCAAAAAACCGCAGTAGGAAGGAGAAAAAACTTTGGACCGAAAAACAAGGTGGCGCAAAAATTAAAAGACTTTTGGCTCACAATGAAAGGCATGAAGGAGAATTAATTGCGACAAATGTCGTGGAAATTTTAAAAGAATATGAATCGCCACAGTATTCTGATTTTGTTGTCCTGTACCGCACAAATGCGCAGTCGAGAGTTTTGGAAGAAGTATTTTTGAGATTCGGATTGCCTTATAAAATAGTAGGTGGCATCAAATTCTATGACAGAAAAGAGATCAAGGATATGATCGCTTATTTGCGAGTGATCCAAAACCCGAATGATAGCGTAAGTCTTCAGAGAATTATAAATGTGCCAGCTAGAAAAATTGGAGCTAGGACGTTGGAAGTGATTCAAAATTATGCTTTGAAAAATGATATGTCTTTGTTTTCCGCGATGAGACGTGTGAATGAAATCTCGGATTTGTCGGATTCAAAAATTTCCGATATTGAAAAATTTGTTAAGTTGATAGAAGAGCTAAAAAAAGCTAATACAAATTTCCCTGCGGCCGGTGTTATTAAGCATGTTTTGGCTGAGGCTAAATATAAAGAATTCTTGGATGACGGAACGAGTGAAGGAGAGGAGAGGCTTTTGAATGTGCAGGAATTGATTTCCGTTGCTTCAAAATATGACTCACTTGAACCCGGTGCTTCTCTTGCAATTTTTCTTGAAGAAATAAGTTTAATTTCCGATTTGGACAAGACTTCTTCCGACACAAATGCTGTTACGTTTATGACTGTGCACAGCGCAAAAGGGCTTGAATTCCCTCACGTTTTTATTGCCGGATTGGAAGATGGAATATTCCCTCACAATAGGAGCCTGATGGATCCTTCGGAATTAGAGGAAGAACGTCGGCTCATGTATGTCGCGATGACTCGCGCGATGGAAAGTCTGCATTTGTTGCATGCTATGGAAAGAATGCTTTATGGTGAATTCCGTTCAAATCCTCCTTCTCAATTTTTTGATGATATTCCGGCTGAATTGGTTGATGATAATTTTGGCGGGCATGCAGCTCCTTTGAATAAAAGAAGATTTGGATTTGGAGCAAGATTTGGTGGCGGATTCAAAATGGAGCCTGTTGTGGATTATTCCACGAGCGGACTCGGAAAAAATCCAGTCCCTTACGAAAATCCAGAGTATGAAGAAACCGGCGTTTCTGCCGATAGTGGACGTGGATTCGGAGGAGTTAAAGCTTCAGAATCAATTGAAGATCAGGAGTACAATGAAGTTGCTTATGAAATTGGTGATCGCGTTGAACATGGAGTTTTCGGTTCCGGGATCGTTGTCCAGGTTCAGGGAGGTGTCGTCACTGTAGCTTTTAATGATTCGAAAATTGGAGTTAAAAAATTGGCGATAAGTGTTGCCCCTTTGAAAAAAATTTAATTAAAGATGTTGGTGAAGCCCCCGTCCTATCCTCTCGGATGGGCGGGGGCTTCTTTGAGTCTTCGGACCTTTGCCGCTTGTTCTCGTTGAACATTTTGAAGACAAGCACGTTTGGCCACGCAGTCAAAAGAAAAAATCAGAAGTTCTTGTAGAAGTGAAGGCTGTCCGCGGTGACTTCGCAGTCTTCGCTTGTCGGGTAAAGACGCAAGTAGTAGTCCTTACCTTCCATCAGACGAACAGTCGTCAGGTACTTGAGCTGATTTTCCGTCGATTCGTTCTGGTCGATGAAAATGTCTTCATCCACGTCTGAATCGTCGTATGAATACAGCCTGTAGTAAGTCTGTTCGTCCTTCGGACCGCTAGAGGTGGCTCTCGCATAGATGCTGTATACGCCGCTATCTTTTGGCGAGAACTTCCATCTGTACCACTGCATGCCGTCGTCGTCAAACTCGATGGTGTATGACGACCCTGCGGTCATTTTGTTGGAAGAGGTGGTCGATTCTCCATACCAGTCGCCCGCTTTTGTCGTGGAGATGAGATCGATCAATGTTCCCATGGACACCGCACCACCGGCGTCAACAACAGAAACATTTCTTTCAAGTTCAGAGTAATAACTCTTCCCTTGTTTCACATCCCCTTCGATGAAATCGAATTCGATCGACTGAGCTTTGCTATCGGACGTACTCTGCATGTGAATGTGCAGATGCGCGGCACTCGACCATCCGCTTTGCCCCACTCTTCCGATTTTCTGCCCGATTTCGACTTCGTCTCCAGCCCTCAGACTGCACGACGATAGCTTCATGTGCGCGATCCTGACATACTTCCCGGTCGAATAATCGCGAATGAGCAGAGTGTTACCCCAACCATAGTTGTTCCTGGAAGAAGATTCCGAGTTGTATTTGTAGTCCGGGGCCCCCTGCCTGGACTCAACCACCTTCCCTGTGACGGGAGAGTATAGGTTGGTGCCGAAGATGTCCCCACTCGACAGGACGAAGTCATATGCGTACCTCAACGTCCCCTCGTGCGAGTATGAACCGTTGTTTCCCTGGACACACTTCACTCGAGTGTCGTACTTGAACGGCAAGAACATCATGTATTTCGGCTCAGCAACCGCCTTGAACGAAAACACCGTGATGATCACGAAAGATAGCACCTTGAAAATGCGTTCCATGATTGCATTCCTCCATGCGTTTTTTTGTTGGACCTTTTAGAACAAGCGGCAAGGATCAAAAGAACTCAATTCCCTTCAATATTTCTTCTATTTCCAGATCATATATACCTCCTGTGTAGTCGTATTGATAGGCCTTGACCAAAACCCCTCTATGCTCCCTGAAAAAAACTTTTCTTATATTTTCATACGCATTTGTTTTCGGATCGGAATTCCAATTCGGTTCGAAGTAATACCTCCACCCATTTGGTCCGTCGAAAAATTTTTCATCTATTCGATTTTGAAAATCTTGAACGGTTTCCGACTGCTCTGCGATCCTGATCTCCAATGAGATATTTGAATTGTTTTTTGATATCGTGAGCCTGTCGTCGCTGAATCCGTTTTGATATGTAAAATCGGTTTCTGAAGCGTATCCTTGCATCCCTTGCGCGGATATTCTTATATAAGGCGTTTCTTTTGTGATCGGTGTTATTTTTGGTTGATTCGGTTCTTTTTTACTGATTATTTGAGTGTTGTTTAGCAGAATAGTGACGACCATGAGTGCAATACACCCAAACCAAACCACCCTTTCAACATATTTCACTTCTCGTTTTGTTAATGGACTTTTTAATTTTTTCTAAGACGCCCTGATTATAAATGCCGCTCCTTTCAAAAAATTTAAAAAAACTTAAAAAAAATCTTAAATTTTTCTTAATTTTTTCTAAAAACAAAGTGTGATAAAATTGCCTCACCTTAATTCCAAATTAATTTCACAACTTTATGAAAATTCTCAAAAAAACGTTCGTAATTATTTTTACTTTTTTAATAGGAGGTGGTTCGGGATATTACCTCACGGATCAGGGATATATCGATGACGCCGCAGAAT
Source organism: uncultured Candidatus Peribacteria bacterium (assembly GCA_964525485.1). Lineage (GTDB taxonomy): Bacteria > Patescibacteriota > Gracilibacteria > UBA1369 > LOWO2-01-FULL-3 > DAONBD01. The sequence goes on from CAZGHH010000008.1 coordinate 22,613, forward strand.
ATATTGGGATCAAAGAAGCACTTCCCGGCGCTTTCCCAAAAGAAACAGATATGGACTTGTTTTGGGGAGTCTGGAATATATTAAAAAATCAGTATGTATATGAAGATGCTTTGGATACTCAGTCTATGGTTTATGGTGCAATAAAAGGCATGGTTGATGCCGTGGACGATCCTTATACGGTATTCATGGACCCTGAAGAAACTAACGAATTTACAAACAGTTTGAACGGAGACCTGCAAGGAATAGGTGCTGAATTGAGTGTGGATAATGGTCAAATCATTGTTGTGAATCCATTAAAAGACAGCCCTGCGGAAAAAGCCGGAATAAAAGCCGGTGATGTTATTTATAAAATCAATGATGAATTTGCCAGTGATTTATCTTTTGTCGAGGCTGTTCAAAATATACGTGGCGAGGAAGGGACTCCTGTTAATTTAACTATTTTGAGAAAAGGTGCTGACAATGCTATTGAAATGACCGTTATAAGAGCAAAAATAAATATTGATAGTGTTGATAGCGAAATGCTTGATGACGATATCGTTCATATTTCAATAAACCAATTCGCTGACGATACTGCGCGTGAGTTGAAATCCGCTATGGCTCCACTGATATTAAATGAACCAAAAGGAATTATTTTGGATTTGAGAAGTAATGGAGGAGGCTATCTCGATAAAGCTGTCGATGTTGTTTCTTATTTCCTTGACACTGATTTGCCTGTGGTAAAAACTCAGGAAAAAAACGGAATGAACACTGAAATTTTAAAGACTATAACCTCTCAAAAATTACTTGATGTCCCTATGGTTGTACTCGTGAATGATGGAAGCGCTTCCGCTTCCGAAATCGTTGCCGGTGCCTTAAAAGACCACAAAAGAGCTGTAATTATGGGCACGACAACTTTTGGGAAAGGCAGTGTTCAGGCTGTCGAATATCTAGAAGACGGATCAAGTCTGAGGATAACCATAGCGAAATGGCTTACTCCTAATGGCGTGGATGTAAACAAAGTGGGCCTTGCACCTGATATTGTGGTGGAATTGTACGAAGATGATTTTGATAATAATTTTGATAGACAACTGGATGAGGCCAGTAAATATTTGGAGAATTTGAAATAGGAAAATTTGAAATTATTAAATTTAAAACTAAAAAATTAAACAAAAAAGGAGTCTCTTTAATCGGAGACTCCTTTAAAAAAATCATTCGAAATTAACCTGCGAAGTAAGCTGAATAAATAAAGAAGAATGCGCTTACAACCAATATAGAGTTCAGTACCAATGCAACAACTGTCGCAACAACATCTTTATTTTTAAAGGTGAGAAGTAAAATTGAAAATGCCAAACCTGCCAAATAAAGAGCGAAAGGGAAGAAAATTCTAACAGCTGTGTCAGCTCCTTCAGTCATAGTGATTCCAAAAGATGGAACGTACAAAACTGTGAGAACCAGGTTCAAGAGGAAGTTCGCAGCACCAAGAGGAAATACTAACGCTAAAATCAATAGCGTGTTTTTTGCTCCATCAGATGCTTTTTTCACTGGCTTTGCAGCTTTTACAATTTTTGCCATTTGAAATGGGGTTAAATTTTTTTATTAGAAAAACGCGAGTGTGATTTTAGCACAGGTCATCTCTAAGTGGAAGGGGGGAGTTAATTTATTAACTTTCGATTAATTGTCAATTAACTGAGAAAATTTGATATCTTCCATGGATTTAAAAAGTGCCTCTTGGACTTTCTTCCATGCGTTTTTTGATTTACAGCTGCAGTCTAACGGACATTTTTTCCTACCTACTCCTGTGGCCAAACACCCTATCACGTACGGTCTTTGACTTGTTATATCTATAAGGTCTTTTAATGTTATTTTATGAGGATCTTTGATCATCAAATAACCTCCTTCTCTTCCTCTGATACTTTCTACCCATTTTGCTTTTTTGATCGGGACGATGAGGTGCTCGAGGTATTTCATAGAGATATTTTCGGCTTCGCTAACTTCGGCGAGGGAGACCGGTTTTTTGGTTTTGAATGTTTCGGCGAGACGGATAGCAAGGCGAAGGCCGTAGTGTTCTTTTGATGTGATTTCTCCGAAGAATGACATGGGGGTTTGATAAAAAGTAATTCCTACCTAGACGTTAGGAATATTGCCTTCTGATGAGATGGAAGTCAAGAAAAATATTTTTAGATGTAAATACGTCGAAACAATTCATCAACTCAAAACTATCGCATACCATTGATACATTCTGTACATACCTCCGTTCCGCCAGAAATTCAATAATTCTTCAGAACTAAAAGTCCTATTCCCTGGAAGCTCTGCGTTATCATCTTTTGTAATTTTGCCCTCGGTTTCTAAATTTTTATCATAAAGACTGTCGTATATATAGAATTCGTCTTTAGATGCATCAAATCCGAAAATCGTTATGTAATGCTCAAAATTGTTTCTTTCTCCTAAAATAATAATCGGCTTTGAAAGAGAAAGCTGTTGCTGTAAAAACAATATTTTATTCTCGTCAGACAGTGATTTTAAATTTGGTTTTTCTACAACTACACCATTCTCTTCTAGTTGTTTTTCGATCCCCCATGGCAAGGTATATTTATTTGGTAGTCTCCATTTAATTTTTTCGGTGAATACCTTAGAGTCTACTTCTTTCTTTTTTAAAGCTCTAACAACTGCAGCGGTACTGAATGGACCACAATCATTTATCGTCTGTCTGTAATTGAATTTTGCTGGATAATCTATTAACGAGATTGTTTTTATTTTATTCTTATCAATAATTGGCTCCATGTTTAAAGTAAAGATAATAATTATAATTGCTATAATAATTAGCACAAAAATAATTGATTTCTTGGTTTTCTGATCTGATAACTGCATATAAAAACTTTGAGAGTTTAATTGTTTTTATTGACTATTTAATTAAAATTGATGTATATTTTAGTTGCTTAAGGGGAGGTGTGGGTTATAACCATGACCTCTCTTTTTCGTTTACGATTTAGATTTATACAGCCAAACAGAAAAATAATTTGGAACTTTTTTCGTAAAATTGTTTGTAAGTGACTTTCTGTCTAATTTTTCGCAAATTTTATTAACAATACTAAGTTTGGCTAATTTTTCAGACTCTTTAAATCCATATATTACTGCGCCAGTTAAAATATCAACCATTTGCAGGAATATACTGGAATGTGACTCCAGCCTGTGTATTCCAAAGCACTTTTTGTTGCTTTTCTGAAATTTACTAATGAGTGTTTTTTCATAAGTTTTCCCTTTTGGAACAGTAATCTCGTCTGGTAATACAACAAACTCAGAGTCGTCTAAATTATTTCTCAAAAGCATGTGTAATCTTTCAAGATAAATATCAAAATAACACCATCCTTCCGGCGGATTATCTTTGTTACGATCTATGATAAGACAACAATACTTCGATTGATCTAACTTGAAATATTGAGAAATAAGCCATTGATATGGCTCCATCGTATTTTCATTAATGTTTTTAAATTTTATTTCGTAAGGATTGGATCTTTTCCCTTTAGAAAAATTCACCAAATCTTGCCCTTTCAGTTCTCTTAATAATTTTATTTCTCGTTCTTTTACTCGAGTTATAATCTGACTTTGTTTTACTCTTAATAATTCATGATATTCACCAATTTTTCCGGCAGGAATAATTAAGCAACCAATTCCAAAAAACTGATCAGACAGATTGGTTCCGGTTTCATCGACAAAGATGAAATATTTTTTATTCATATCATTTTGTAAATTGCAAAACACTCCGCACGTTTCGAGCGACGGAATTAATTTATAATCTTTTAAACAAAGGACTTCTGAAACGTATTTATTTTATCACTACCAGTTAGTATTACAATTTATTGAAATTGGCAAAAACAGCATTTTGTTCTGAGGGATGCTTGGGCAAAAGCGCAAAAGCAAAGATTCTGTATACTGGCGGAGAGGGAGGGATTTGAACCCTCGCGCCGGCCGAAACCGACCTACAGGATTAGCAATCCCGCCCCTTCAGCCACTTGGGTACCTCTCCGCGGTTGCGTATCAAGGCATTAACCTTGAAAGCTCGTCAAATATAGGGAAAAGTGAGTCAAAAGTCCAGATGATATAAGCAAAACGGGAGATCATCCCGTTTTGCCCCTCATCCTATATCTACCCTAACCTATATAAGTTTTAAAACGTTCCAGAAATTGTCTACGTATTCAGGACGGCGATTCTGATATTTTAGATAGTACGCGTGCTCCCATATGTCCAGAGTGAGGAGCGGTGTATGACCTATTGAGAGTGGGGAGTCTTGATTTGGAAGAGAATAAACTTTTAATTTACCGTTTTCGTCTCTTACAAGCCAAGCCCATCCGCTTCCGAAGTGCCCAACTGCGGTTTGCGTGAATAGTTTTTTGAATTCATCAATTGAACCGAATTCTTTTGTTATCTCTTCTACTAGAGCGTTGTCGAGTTGCTTTTGCGGACCCAAAATACTCCAGAAAAAATTGTGATTTACATATCCACCACCATTGTTTTTGATGGCTTTCTTATCGACTTCATCGATTTGAAGTGTTGGAAGTTGTTTCAAGAGTTCTTCAGGTTGAAGTTCTTGCAATTCAGGATGTTTTTCGAGAACTGCGTTGAAATTGTCCAGATATTTCTGGTGATGTTTTGAGTAATGCACCTCCATAGTCGCCGCGTCGATGTATGGCTCGAGAGCGTCGTATGAGTAGTTGAGGGGCAGTAGTTCGTGTTTCATGTTTTTTGTTGTTAATGTTTTATTGTTTTCTAGTCGAGTGTTGGAACCCGGGATTTTTGGCTTTAAGCCGCACCCGGATCCCTACCTAAAATGTATTATATCGAAGATTTTTAATGTTTGTTAACTTTTGTAATTCCTATTAATCTACTAGGATTATATCTTGTGAGGAATTTTGAGTCAATATTTTAGTATAGTGCGCTTGTGCTGGATGGACTTAACGATTCATGGATTTTTAATTTTGCATTTGAATATGCGAAGATTGTGGAGAAGAAATTATTGAAAAATTGATCTAAGAGTTCCTTCTATCTCTTGTAATATTTTTTGAACCGCTGCTGGATCTTGTGGACTTGGTATTTCTATAGTTGCACCGCTGGCTCTTTCGCGACCTCCTCCTTGAAAATTCGCAGCAATATCACGAGTATCAACGCCTTGATCTCCGTCATACTTAAAACTCATTCGTACCGATTTAGGCTCTCCATTTATATATCCAACTTGATCTGTTATCGTAGGGATTTGCGTCCTGCGACTCAAATATGTACCCAGCTCTCTGTACAAAGGCGGATGATTTCTAAATCTAAAATTTGATATTGCTCTAGCTCCTCTCACCTCTCTCTCCCCTACATGATGATGTAGAAAATTTTGATTTGGATTTTCTCCTCTCAAATTTGCAATATCAGCAGCTCTCTTTCTCGTCCAATCCTTTAACTTTATTAACGGGTCTATCGTAGCCGACGAATCAAGTTCTTCTGTATAATTTGCTGTACATCTCGCGAGTTCTGAGACCATAGTTCTGATGTCTATTAAATTTTCTGAAAGATTGATCGTATTTGCTAATGAAAGTGTCTCTATAGACCTCCCATTAACAAAATCGCGCATTTGCGCCCATTTATTCTGAGCATCATCTCCGTAAACTGAAATAGGCAAAATACCAAAATCAATTCCAGATCTTGGCTCTATAGTCCTTATGATCCTTTGAGTAATTATACCAGTAGTCATATCTGATGAATCTATGTCTGCACCTAAACGTTTTGGAGAAACAAAAGTTAAATTTCCTCCCGTCCTTTGATCACCGTCAAAAACCATAGTCTCCGGAATTAATGGATGATAATTCTCTAGATGCATTTTTTCATCATATGCGTAAAAATCTCTGTCATGATGATCTATCACCAAAACATTAGTCCCGTTTTTCAATAAATTTCTTAATCCTGATTGTCTCTCCTCTTCGCTGTCTATCCATAAATCTAGCACGATGACATGATCGTAATTTTTCGCTCTTTCTTCAAATCTTTCATCTTTCAGTTCAAAAAATGTATATCCTATCCGCGGACCTTTTTTCCCTTCAAATTTTTTCGCAAAATAATTTCGTATAAAAGCAGCAGAAACCAAGCCGTCACTATCTGGATGTGCCGCTATCAATACTTTTTCTCCAGGTTCTATTTTATCAAGAAACTGAGCCACTTGTTGAGCCATTCCAAAAAGTTTCTCCGGCTCCATGTGCCTCAAGTCTTCATCAAATTGTTGTACATTATCTATACTCATTTTAAATTAAAATAAGGTTTGGATTATACCTTCACTGTGAAATCAGTCAACTCAGAACTTCAGAGTGTTATTATTTTTTTTGCTTGATTTGGGATGAAATAAATTTAAAGGCCAGTAGCAAAAAAGTTACGATTGATATTCCAAATGCAAATCCGGCCATCACGTCTGTAAAATAATGAACATGGAAATAAAGTCTGCTAAATCCGACGATACCTATCATAAGAAGGTTTGTGAGTATGAACAATATTCTTGTTGCGCGTGTTTTAAAGCGTCTTCTAAATGCGTAAATAATGAGGAGAAAAAATGCGGCAGACAGAGCTGAGTGGCTACTTGGGAAACTATATCCACTAATATTAATAAGAGCTTCTGCCGGGCGTGGTCGTTCTATAAATTCTTTTATTAAATAAGTCATAATAGCAGTCGCCACAATTCCAACAGCAAATAAGCCGGCCTGTGCATGATTCTTTTTCCAAATTAATGCAAAAACAAAGATCGCTACAACAAATACAAAAACTTGAGCGCTTGTGAGTATTAAAATCACTTCCATTACTCTCGTGAGAAATGGTGTCGAGATTGTGTCTATAAATTTACTCGTTAATCCATCCATTTTGGTCAGCCAATCGCCATTAATCACGTCGTCAGTTATTTTGAAAAACAGATACAAAGCCGTGGCATTTATAGCCAAAACTTTCATATGGAATCTCTCGTATACGTGACGCTTCTTGTTTATCAAATAATATGTGGCAATGCCTAAAATAATAAGCACGAGACCTATCATACTGATCCTCCCGATGTATTTAGATGCAATTTCGTAACTTTGCCCGAATATAAATCCAAGGCCTCCGTAAAAGATCGCCCAGCTCACTCCACTTATGATTCCGTATAATGCAAATTTTGGAAATTTTATGTCGGATGTCCCTGCGATGAGAGGCGCAAACGCCCTAGTGAATGAGTTGAATCTACCTATTATCAAAGTTTTTCCACAATGCGCGTGCATCAGTTTTTTAGTTTTTTCCAATTGTTCTTTTTTGAAGAAAAAGTATTTCCCGTATTTTGAAAGGAATCCATATCCATATTTCTTTCCTATTATGTATCCCGCATAATCTCCGGCTATTGCACCAACCGCCGCCAAAGCCACAACAATCCAGAAATGGAAAATCCCGAATTTTGCCATAACTCCAGCGATAATTACAATAGTCTGTCCGGGCACCAGTATCCCTCCAACCGGTGTTGCTTCCAAAAGAGCAATCAAAAATAAGATCAGGTAGCCGATATTTGTCGCCGTCCCAGTTTCGATCGAAAATATTGAATTCAAAAATTCCATGCTATGATTATACCCAAATTTTTCAGATTTAAAATGATGGAAAAATCCGGTGAAAATTTCAGGAGTGGTGTGAGCCGTTTTGACAGCGAGACATGCCATTTCGAATGCGGAGTATGTCCTTTTGACAACGAGGCATGCCATTTTGAATGCGGAGTATGTCCTTTTGAGTGTGGGGTGGATAGGGTCGGTCGCATGGGCGTGTGCGGGCTACCTAATAAAATACTTGTTTCGCATGTCCAGAGGCATTTTTACGAAGAGCCTTTTATAAGTGGGAATGCGTGCGGAGGGGGTTTGTTGACGATAAGTGATGATATGAGGTACGACTCTGCGGATACTGGTGCGGTGGCGGAGGGCGGTGGATCTGGCACTGTGTTTTTTACCGGATGTAATGCGAGATGTGTGTTTTGTCAGAATTATAAAATTTCTCAAAAAGATGAGTGGCTTCGACGAAATAAACGAGAGGTTTCAAATAAAGAGCTCTTTGAAATTTGCCGCGGACTTGTGGATAAAGGCGCTCACAATATAAATTTCGTAAGTCCGACGCCTTATAGCCATTTGCTTAAGGATTTTCTGGTCAAATATAAGGACCGAATTGGCGTGCCTGTAATCTGGAATAGTAATGGATACGAGAAAGCGTCGGTGATTGCTGAGCTTGACGGTTTGGTGGACGTTTATTTACCGGATTTGAAGTATTTCGATAACGATTTAGCTGTGCGGTGTTCTTCGCTGCCGAAGTATTTTGAGTTCGCGTCTGAAGCTGTTGCTGAGATGTTGAGGCAGGTCGGTTGGCCTGAAATTGGTGATGATGGATTTATAAAGCGTGGACTTGTCATTAGACATTTGGTTTTACCTGGTTGCCTAGATGACAGTAAACGGGTTTTGCGCTGGATACGCGATGAATTTGGGCCGGAGGCTTACGTCGCCCTGATGTCGCAGTATTATCCTACTTACAAGGCATGCGGGATGCCTGACTTGAGTCGTGGATTGACTGAAGATGAACATATGGAGATTATTGAATACTTCGAAGGGCTTGGGTTTAATGATGGATTGATTCAGGATCTGGACTCTGCAGATGAGATTTACACACCAGATTTTATGTAAATTGTGATCACTAGATTGTCGACCATGTTAGTTAGCGTTTTTTTGAAGAGTAATAACCAGCGCAAAATTAGTTAGTAGAGGTAAAGTTTAACAACTACTATTGACTTTTTCTGATTAAATTGTATTATTCACCCCTGTAAATTTTAAACAAATTAAATATGGCTCCAGAATCTATTCACGCAGATGGCTTAGATGAATCAACCGATGTCGAGGTTACTCAATTACAACAAGAGCGAAGGATTGGCGTTGCTGTTCGACACATAACAAATGAATTTGTTGAGGACGTTGCAACTAAATTTCCTCAAACGTCCATCGTTCTTGGGCATGAGTTTGTTGAATTTGATACAACCGGTTGTGAAGATCCAAGTGGAGTTATGAGATATATTGCTGACAAGGCTTCCGACTTAATTACCCCGAAAGAAAAAGAATCCGTACGTTATAACGATGAAATTTTCGAGCGTGCGCAAAAAGGTATTTCAATGTTAACAGCTGAAGAAAGAGGTAGTGAAAATGTATATGAATTTACGTTTACAGTTGATGCGAGAGTGGCTCCGCAAGCTGCAGCATATTTAAGAGGAAATCTTGGACTTGGTGTGATTTGCAATCTTGTCGATTCTCATAAAACACAAATTAGATTGTTTGGAGAGTCTTTGAATTTATATGTTCTTGTACATTGTCTTCAGGATTATGGATATCATACCGACAATCCTGTTTTGAATACTGCCGCAAAATCAATGGCGGAAAATCAGCCTTTTGGTGACGCAAAACCACAAGCTGATTTTGCAAAAATATTACGCAGACAAAGAATTGACGCGGGTCTTTCTATTATCCACAACTAATTCATCGTATAAACGATGTATGTGAGGTAACTCGCAAATGTGACCCAGCCCAAATATGGGATAAGTAGTGCTGATGCCAGACGCGACACCGGCCAGATGACAAAGACAAGGGCGAGGACTGAAAGTCCGAGCAGTACCGCTTCTATAAATGCTGCGAATATATTGTGTGTATAAAAAAACAAAAAACTCCATTCAATATTGAGTATTCCATTTACTATAAAAAGCACCATGATCCAAAGAATATGGTTGTATCTTTCGGCTTTTGTATATTTTTTATTCCAAACTCTTAAAGCTGAAATTGTCGCAAGGATAAATATAGCTGTCCAAACTAACCCTATTATCATCCCCGGAGGAGTCCATGTAGGCTTCGCTATAGTCGCATACCACTCCATTCCTGAGGATGTGAATAAAGATCCACAGTAAGACACCATGAATGTAAACAATGGAATCAATATGTAATTTGGTTTGAATCTAAATCTTGGTCTTGATATTGATTTCAGTACTTTTGCTTTGATTTTAGTCTTCTGTTTTTTTGTCACCACAGTTTTTACTTTCTTTATTGAGTTTTTGGTCTCTTTCTTGGCTGTTGTTGTTTTTTTCATAGGATAAGTTGTTAAGGTCTTTTTGCATTATATCAGGAAAGATTTTTTTGAGAAAAATTTTATCAAAAATTTAATTATTTAAAAGTTTTATTTAGGCTTCGTCTGTTATCATCATATGTGTTCGTACATTGTTTTTACTCCCTAACCGTGATAATATGATTATATCATATGATAAAATAATACAAATTAATATGACTACATTATCAGTCCCATTAACAGAAGATCTTTTGAAGGGCGTCAATCATCTTGTAAAACAAGGTGTTGCTTCAAATAAAGCAGAAGTCGTCAGGCAAGCTCTGAAAAAATATCTTGAGGAACAAGCGGTCGAGGCTGTACTAAAAGCTACAAATGAACCTAATTTGAAAGGAGATTTGGATTCATTGGCAAAAAAACTCTAAATATATGATTGATGTTTTTTACAAACCAACTTTTGTAAGACAATATGGTAAATTACCAAAAGATTTACGCAATGAAATAAAAGAAAAAATTGAACTTTTCAAGGCAAACACAAAACATCCATTTTTAAAAACTCATAAGTTAATAGGAAGGCTTGATGGTTTCTATTCTTTCTCTGTTAATTATGCTTATAGGATCGTATTTAAGTACGAGAAAAAGAACATAGCGGTATTGCTTTCTGTCGGAGACCACGATGTCTACAAATAAATTATCGGCTTATAAGAGCCAAAATATCTTTTTGTGCGACTACCATTACTCCCCCAGCAATCAATAAAACTACTCCGATTACGACTACGTAATTCACACTTTGTTTTAGTATGAAAGTATTAAATACAAGCGCCGCAATCGGTGCCATCCCAATCCAGATGATAGCTAGAGAAAGATAATTTTTGAATGTTGCAAAACCAAGTCCAAAAACTAAAGTAAACAAAATATTCACGAGTATGAGAACCCATAGATATTCGAATTGAGTGACTATCGCACGAATAAAAATTGAATCGTAATGAAATCCTAAATACGTGCCTTTGCTCGCCAGTTTACCTGTAAAATTGCCATACCATTGAATACCAAAATTCCCTGCGAAAGCGATTAATATGATGAAAATTTTTGTGAACATAGGATAGGTTTAGGTTTTGAAAAGAAAACGCAGTTTGCTTTAGCAAACCTATTGTACAAACTTTTGCCTTGATAGCAAATAACTGATAGATTTATTGCATGTTTCAAGTCGTTGATTTTATTTTAAATTTCGATCAGCACCTCGGGTTCTTTGTACAAAATTATGGTGTTTTGGTTTACGGGATTTTGTTCTTAATTGTTTTCATCGAAACCGGACTTGTCGTGATGCCTTTTCTGCCTGGAGATTCGATGCTTTTTATCGCTGGGACTTTTGCTGCGGCGGGACTTCTCGATATCCGCTTGTTGATCGCTATTTTATTTATAGCGGCGGTCGTAGGGGATGCTTCCAACTACTGGATCGGAAAATTTTTCGGTGAAAAAGTTTTCATGAAATTCATCAAGCCCGCGCATATAGATAAAACAAAAGTTTTTTACGAAAAACATGGTAAAAAAACGATAGTTATTGCGAGATTCGTGCCTATCGTCAGGACTATTGCGCCTTTTGTGGCAGGAGTCGGAAAAATGGAGTATTCGACTTTTCTTGCATATAATTTAGTCGGTGGATTTTTATGGGTTTTGGCTTTTACTCTTGGTGGATTTTTGTTTGGCAATATACCTTTTGTGAAAGACAATCTCACCCTTATAACTTTCGGAATTATATTCGTTTCTATCATACCTTTTTTCGTGGCATGGATCCGTGGAAGATTGAAGAAATAAACTGGCGGAGAGAAAGGGATTCGAACCCTTGGTGAGATTTCTCCCACGTACGCCTTCCAAGCGTATGCCTTCAACCACTCGGCCATCTCTCCATAGAAAAGAAGTATTATATCCATCATTGGAAGTTATTATACAGAATTTGAAATTTTTGCTAAGACGGTTTCGAATATAGTTCTTCATAAATTCATCAACACATTTCTTGACAATAAAAACTGCAAGAGTAGTATATCAACCAAAATTGATATACTTTATTATGAAAACCAAAAGTTGTGGGATGAAAGCAAAATGTTGTGACGACAAGAAATCTGTCGCCAACTTGTCTAAAACAATAGAATTTTTAAAGGTGATAAGTGAAGAAAGCCGATTGAAAATTTTGTGTTTGTTGAAAACAGGAAAAAGATGTGTTTGCGAGATATGGCAGTACTTGGATCTGCCTCAAAATCTCGTCTCTCACCATTTAAAAGTCCTAACTGACTTGGATCTTTTATTGAAAAAGAAGGAAGGCTTGAATATCTACTATTCACTAAACAAAACCACCATTAACAAATACTCAAAATTATTAAATAACCATTTAAATCTCAATGACAAATAAAACTAAAATTCAGGTGTTTGGCTCAGGCTGTCCAACTTGTAAAAAACTGCATGAGATCACTGTTACTGCCGTAAAAGACCTTGGAATAGAAAACGAAGTCGAATACATCACTGATATTCAAAAAATAATCGAGATGGGACTCATGACAACCCCAGTTCTAGCAGTAAACGGCAAGGCTGTAATGGTCGGATTCAGTCCTGATATTGAGAAAATTAAAAGTTTAATTACTAAAAATTTAAAATAATTATGGATATTTTTTACCCTATCCAATTTTTTGCTGATCTGGTCACTTTTGAGTGGTTTGGCATGCAAGAAACTTCTTTTTTAACTCACGCGGTTAATTATTTTATTTATGATTCAATAAAGATTGGACTGTTATTGGTAGTGATCAATTTTATAATGGCGATAACTCGCTATTATTTCCCATTGGAAAAAGCTAGAGACATTCTGACAAAAAAACGCTGGTTCGGATTAAATTATCTGATGGCCGCCTTATTGGGAGTGGTTACGCCTTTCTGTTCATGCTCATCAATCCCTTTATTTATAGGATTCATGGGGGCTGGTATACCACTTGGAATAACTTTCGCTTTTCTTATCAGTTCGCCTTTAATCAATGAATCATCTCTTTATCTATTCCCGGCCATTTTCGGTTGGAAAGTTACTATTTTGTACAATGTCTTCGGTTTAATAGTTGCTGTACTTGGAGGAATGCTTATTCAAAGACTCAAAGTTGAAAAATATATTTTACCAGAACTATTAAAGTTTAAGTCGCGTGCTCAGATAGAAATAGACAATGGTGGAAAACTTCCATTCAAAAAATTAATTATTTTTTTCTGGCGAGATGGAATGAATATAACAAAGAAAATTATTCCTTACGTGTTTTTGGGAGTCGGACTAGGTGCTGTCATTCACGGATTCGTGCCAACCAATTTGGTTGAGACTTATTTATCCGCAGACTCTCTGTGGACTGTCCCAATGGCTGTGATCTTGGGAGTGCCGCTATATGCCAATTCTGTAAGTGTTCTACCTATCGTTGAAGCTATGGCGGGTAAAGGTGCTCCTCTTGGAACTATGTTAGCTTTTATGACCGCAATAGTTACTCTCTCAGCCCCTGAGGCTTTGATATTAAAAAAAGTGATGCGTTGGCAGCTTTTGGCGATATTCTTTGGTATTACTACTGTTGGAATAGTTATTATGGGGTACTTATTTAATATAATTTTATAAATTATATCTAACTTTAAATAACCTGTTTGTCGAAAAATGGCGGGCTAGTCGAGTCTAGAACCCTTTTGTGGGATCTAACCTTAAGAGGCTAAGCTTCCGGATTTATGATGTTTTGGACATCTCTGTGTCCGAGAAGGAAATAGCAATAAAAACTGGCAAGTGGGTTTTCCTTGACTCTTTGCTCCGTTGATTCCTGCGGTTCAACCATCCCTACAAAAGATTGAACTGCTCTATCGAACTTAACTATTTGATTTTCAAACACTTGAAAAGTCTGTCCTTCGATTTCCAACCCCATAATCTTATCGTTAGTTTTAGGACTTTCAGAAATCAGATCGAAGTACAACGGGAACCTTTGGTTGATTGCATCATTGAGATTTTGTACTGCAATTGAATTATCCTTGTAAAACAGCTGGTACACAGCGGCGTGAAGTTGGTTAATGAAATGATGACACTCTTCGGCACTCTTAAAAATGGGAGAGTGATTGCATACCACTGTCGCCGCAAACAGTCTGAGTAACATCTTTTCATAATCAAGTCTATTTATTGGTTCGCCTTTAGGTTTTTTCTTGTGTCCGTGAAACAAAATCCATGCACAAATACTCACGATTTTTTCGTCCTTTGATTTGGAATTGATATCCATATAATTTAATGTCAGTTAGACGAGACAATTCACTTTTAGCTGGACTAGTTGGGTCTAGTAACTTTTTGGACTAGTGGGCTTATTGTAGCATGATCT
>CAZGHH010000009.1:0-36796 GCA_964525485.1 uncultured Candidatus Peribacteria bacterium
TAGTTAGCTGAGTTACACTCACTGCAGTACCAAGTACAGAACTGGCTCTTTCCTTTTGCCATATTTAAAAGCTTTATAATAAACGTTTTAGCAGGGCGTATTCTATCCGAACGAGATAAGAAGTCAAAGGAAAATGCAAGTAGATTGACATTTTCGGCTTATAGAAGGACAATAAGATACGCTCATTCAACAATCCTTAACCATATTAAATGGAAAGGAGAGCATCTCGGCCTATAGGGCAGTCCGAGATGACAGAGTTTAGGGCTGTGAGTTTGTTGTCCGCATCAAATCAAATCCTTGAAGGACAAAGGGATGTTAAAATAAAAATTCGATCAGAAGACGGCTTAGCCGATCTCTCCAAATTAATTGAAAAATCCAGAAAACAAGTAGCCCTTTTTCTAGCTACTGATGAATGCGCGGCCCTACAGCCTTTCTCGGATGACTGGGAATCATTGACAATGAATGAATACTTGACGCAAATTCAATTACTACACGAAAGGCTCAGGCCAAACATAATTAAAAGATTTATTAGAATAAGGCTGAGTCCAATTCTTTCACATTTAACTATGCCGTTTACTAAAAAAAGATAGGAAGCTTTACAAAAAAAATTTCATATAATAAGATTGCCACCTTCAAAAATACTTGATTTAAACAAAATCAATGCCAGATCAGCAATTGCGCACAGAAGATTTTTTTGATCGAATCGATGGACTCGAATATCCCGAGCTATTAATTTGTCCGGATTGCGCAAACCTGCCAGCGCCACGTCCAAATGACCAACGACGCATACGTCTATCACGAACCTCAAAATTAGCGGCTATTTCAGCAGGCACAGATGCAATACAAGACGAAAGCAGGTATTTTTTGGGACGCACTTTGACTGGAGAATGCGATTCATATGAGATGGAAGCTGGACTAAAAAAAGGAGGCGTCCAAAAAGTTTTCGATCATCAGACTGGAATTCTTGGTATGGGAAAAGTTCCAACCCTGGATTTTGGTTGCGGGCGAGGAATAGCACTAACAGAGATGCTGACAATATCGGGCGTGGACCAATCAAAATCAGTTGGACTAACAACTTGCGAACCGTCAAAAATTCATGAAGAAGTCAGAAAGAATGTACTTACCGAAAACGCGCTATATCTAAAACCAAAAACCACAGACGAGATTGAGCCAATTAGATTTGGAGTTGTTTTTTCTATATTTGGCGCACTCACTTATCATCCATTAAATAAATCCGAAGGGCATTCCGTATTTGGTTTGCTTCACATTATTAATCTTTTACAAGAACAAGGCCTCGGAATTGTTAACCCAACAGCAGAAAGAACAAAAACATTAAAAAGATTTTTCGAATTAGGGATAACAGAACCTCCAACAGATCTAGCAGAAAATGTGATTGACGAATCTACTCTCCACAGAACTCTTTTCAGGGTAAAAAGACGCCCAACTTTCAATGAAATCAAACAGCTTTTGGAACTACAAGACGGATCCGAATATCAGATATACGATCGCCCCTATTAACCCCTCCTGGAGCCATCGACGGGAATTGAACCCGTGACCTCATCCTTACCATGGATGCGCTCTACCAACTGAGCTACGATGGCTTGTTTTAAAGATCTCCTATTTATACGACAGCGTGTTGTACGACTTTCAAAACGGTGGCATTGTATTAAAAACACACACAGGCCGCAACTTAAAAAGTCAATTGCAAAAACACGACTGATATAATATGATTACCCCCAATTCAAATTCAAAAAAATGAATAGACACTACGATCCAGAAACACCAATCATGAACCTTCCCTTGGAACCAGTTATAACTTATAGAAATACGAATACGCGATACGTTCCAATAGAAACAATTGAAAAACCAACTTCTCCTCTGAAACCCGTCATGCCTGATCCGCTAGCGGAATGCCATTCGTGCAGAAGCGGAATAACAGGACAGGAACAAGACGACATGTTTAGAGATCACGGCGAAGAAATTTTATTTGATGAAGCAGGCGATCTTGCTGTACAAAACCAGATTCTGCTTGAAGTTTTAGAAGCATTGGACAAGGTTGTACCGGGAATATTTGATTTAAAATTATCGGCATACTATCAGCATGAATCCAACGCAAATGCCGCCACCAGATTTGCCACAGCCTCTCAAGCCGAATTTTTCAAATCAGCGCTATCCTCTCCGGAATATTTAAGCGCATTTGCCGCATCTCGAGCTGGAGTCAAAACAGACAAAGGATGGCGAACTGCCTTTATGATGGCTGCAAAAAACGAAGACACTCCACAGCTATACATGGCACAACAAGACATGATAGAAGGATTTAATGACGCTAGGATAACAACAGAAGCACTGATAACTAATCAAAGCATAGAAGTAAGAAGAAATTTAGACACACCATCAATTGCAATGGGACTTGATCGTAGACAAGATTTCAGATCATTAAAAGATCATTCTGCAGTAAGAACTACAATGCAAGTCTGGGGCAAAAGCCCTGCAGGAGCCGAGCATCCAATCCCAAATCCTGAGGGCACAAAATTAGTAGTACCAAGAAGATTTTTAAAAGGAATATTACCTGAAAACAAAGGTACTTTAACAATTCCACAGATAACATCCGAAAGGGAAATAGCTACATTTATTCGAAATTTTGCATTTGAAATACAGCTCGTGCTAAAAGGATCTACAAACCCTGCCAATGTAAAAAGCAACCTACAAAGACAAAATCCTATGCACACTTTCGGAAGTCCAATTCATCCAATCTACACGCATCCGCATCCGATTTACGATATTGAAGATTAATAATTACATAGAGAAACGGCAAGCACGTCCAAAATGCCGCCGCTAACCCTAATTCTATACCCCGCGAATGCAAGGTGGGTGCCCGCACCTCATCACCTCGGTGACGAGAGATATTAAGCTCCCTTAAAGAAAATTGAAGAAAGAATTTAAAAGGTCTCAAGCGTGCATTTCAGGCAGCTTTCAATATACCACAAACTATATTCCAAAAAGCAAAATATTCTTTACAAATTCATAAGCCGTCACTATTACAGTCCTGACGAGCGAAAATCCAAAGAGATTATTTAAAATTAAAAAGTCAAAAAACATAAAAGCGATAAAATACACCGCTCCGGTTTCCTGAAATTTCATATATCTACTAACGTACTTCTTCGGAACCACAAAAGCGATGATTTTTCCACCATCCAAAGGAGGCACAGGCAGTAAATTAAAAATTCCCCAAATCAAAGCCAAATCAAAAATCCACCAAAAAACTTGAGCAAGAATTTTCGGCATATAAGGCCCGGCGTATTTCAATAAAATCGCTGTCACAAAAGCTAAAACAAAATTACTCATGGGACCGGCAAGAGCGGTAAGAGCACTGTCACGACCTTCATTTTTGAAATTACTCGAATTCACAGGAACAGGCTTGCCCCAGCCAAAATGTACAGTTATCAACATCAAAAATCCAACGATATCGATGTGCTTAAAAGGATTCAAAGTTAATCTTCCGTACGCTTTTGCAGTAGGATCACCAAGATAATACGCCATCAAAGCGTGACTCGCTTCATGCACACTGAGCACAAAAACAAACGCTATAAGAAAATAAATCCAATCAATAAATCCCATGTTTTAAATTAAGCTAGAAAACTATAGCATATCTTGAAAATTTCCTCAAAAAATGGTAATATAAGCAGATATTCAGATGATAAACCAAATCAATAATGATATTTTTCACGGATTTTACAGAAAAAACTTTTAGACAAAATCGATTGATTTTCGAAACTGCCGAAACCCCTGCAAGAATTGACGCCCCAAAAGATAGTTCTGATAAAATTCCAAGCACAACAACTGAAGGCCCAGAAGATAGGAAAACTTTACAAACAGCAATAGATCTAAATTCTCGGCTTGAAAATTCAGCATCTTCTTATTACCAAGCAATTTTAAAGACAGAAGATAAAGAGGTGCAGGCAAAAGCAACGCAACTTCGTTTAAAAGCGGAAAGCGAAGATGTGTCGTATTATGATTTACAAGGAGGCTGGGAATGGATGGGTCTTTCGGAAGAAAATCACGAACAAAAATACACTTTATTAAGTCAGGCATATTTAAATAAAGGAACAAACGAATACGGACAAACGGTATTCGTCGTAAAAAAAGAATTAGATAATACGGAAAAAACAAAATACAGTTTAGGAGCCGGCCACCTTTTGCCGCCAAGTATAAAAGCAGTTGAAATTACGGATTTGGAAGGCAATAAAAGAACCGGCATACGAAAATCTATGAATGGCCGTACAGGATATTACGACGACAGTTATATTCCAATTTTCGGAGGATACACTATTAGACCATTAGAATTTATAGATGAGAAAACCGATAGTTATACAAAAGCATTAGATGAAGAAAAAAACTTTTACAAAGAAAATAAAGCATTGGCAGAAAACGAAGAAGAGCACAGAAGTATACATCAAAATATAGCCCAAAATGTAGGTATTACCGGAACTTTGGATCCAAATGACGAAAGATATACAAAGAAAATAACTAGAAAAGATATCCCTCCGCGAGTTCCGGAAAATGAAATGTACGTACAAAAAATGCCATACATGGAAGGGCTGGATTATTACAGAAATTTATGTGGCAACAATATAAACGAATGGCTTTTAAAAGGTAAGTTCTCAGTATTTGGAACAACAGTATGGCGCCCAAATATTGTACTCGCTTGCGTATTAAAAGAATTGGAATATCGCATGATTAATAAAGGATTTAATTTCAAATTTGACTACTTAACTTCGACAAACGTAAAACCAATACCACGATATCACGCAATGGGACTTGGAATTGATTTCGATCCAAAAACAAACTGGCTAAACAGCCTTCCTGATTTATCATGGGACATCCCTTTGGTGCTCGCAGTTGAAGCACAAAAGATGGGGATGGGCTGGGGACTTTATTATTACAGTAGCCGAAAAGATAAAAAAACCGATCCAATGCACTTCTCTCTGCAAGCAAGCCTACCTGATGTGATAAACCAACTCACATCACCCGAGGCAATAGCTCTTGCTCAAAACTTTCAGGTTCCAAAAAAGAGTACATCTTTATATGCATACGGCAAACGATTAGGAGGCGATAGCGCATACGCCTAAGCTATATTTCCACCATCAGCTACATAAGCGGACCCAGTCACAAAACTAGATTCTTCATCGGCCAAAAATCCAATAACAGCTCCAATTTCGTCCGGCTTTCCTATTCTATGAAGAGGTATCCCGCTCAAAGTTGCTTCAGCCATTTTTTTATCATCCATCATTCCGGCAGTCATAGGAGTTTCGACAGCTCCAGGACAAACAGCATTCACCCTGATATTAAAAGGTGCGAGCTCCAGCGCTGCAACGCGAGTTAAAGCCACAACTCCGGCCTTCGACGCACAGTAAGCGGATAAATACGGATAAGCTTTCATTGCCGCGATCGATGCGGTATTTACTATTCGCCCACATTTTTGTTTTTTCATTATCGGCGCGACAGTCTTGATCCCAAGCCAAGTTCCAAGAAGATTAATATGCAAAACATTTTCCGCCTCTTCAAAACTCATCGACAACAAATCCTTTTGCAAAAGAATACCGGCATTATTCACAAGCACATCAACCCTCCCCCATTTCTTCACAACTTCCTTCAACAACATCTTCCAATCAGCCTCCTTAGAAACATCGACAACAAGCCCGAGAGAATTTTTGCCGAGCTTCTTCACGGCCGACTTCACATCTTTTTCACTTCGCGAACATACACACACTTTGTATCCGCGTTTCAATAAATTCTTCGCTGCACCAAGCCCTATTCCGCGAGCACCACCAGTCACTATAGCAACTTTATTTTTCATTTTAATGAGAGTTAAATTATTCCTACAAGCTTGCAATTATTTTCATAAAACCTTCAGCTATTCTCGCAATTTCGCCTCTAACATTAAGTAAAAATCATCCAATTTTTTCACCTTAGCATTTTGCCCGCAAACATAATAAGAATTTTCGAAAAACTTTCCATTAACCTCTACTTCCATCTCATAATTATGTCCACCAACACATCCGTCATCCTCAGTTTTAAAAGGCTTTTGAGCAAAAACACCCACATCATTGAAAAGATCAAAAGTTTCACCGTCCTCAATTAAAAGCTTCTTTTTCACAGCTTCGGATTTTTCATTGTAAGGATATTTTAAATTAAAACTCACATTCAAAGTATTCGCCTCATAATCAGGAATAATAATCATAACAGACTCGGTATAAAATTCGGGAGGCAGAGGACCACTATTTTGTTTAATAGTCATAGAATCAACTTGTGCACCACCGCAAGCTGTCATAAAAAAACTAAAAATTCCGATTAGTAAAATTTTATTTTTCATAAGGATTTGATTAACAAATACAACTAGAATTATAATCCAGCCCTTCTAATTCACAAGGTTTTTCCCTACAATACAATCACAGCTCGGGGCAATCCCGGGGCTCAAACATCACAATCTGTAAAATATGCCATCCCGGGACAGTCCCGGGGCTCAAATATGCCATCAAAGCCGAAACAACCAGACAACACGCTCGCTAAGAACAAAAAAGCATTTCACGACTACGAAGTCCTCGACACTTACGAGGCCGGCATCAGGCTCACAGGCCCAGAGGTCAAATCTCTCCGTGAACACAAATGCAATCTCAAGGGATCATTCGCGTCAATTTGGCACGGTGAAATTTTCGCAGACAACATTCATATTTCGGCATATCGCTTCGCGCCCGATCCGTCATACAATCCTACCAAACGCCGCAAACTCCTTCTTCATGAAAAAGAAATCGAAAAAATCGGACTCAAAATCAACGAAAAAGGCACAACGATAATTCCGCTTGAAATCTACTTAAAAGGGTCTTTAATAAAAGTAAAACTCGGCCTCTGTCGCGGCCGCAAACTCTACGACAAACGCGAAATGCTCAAGAAACGCGACCAAGATCTGGAAACCCGCAGAGCAATGAAAAGATAAATTAACCCACAATAAAATGGCCCCAGAAAAACCACAAAGCCAAGCAACTCAACAACCGGAAGAAACTATCGAAAGAGCAAAAACAATACGCAAACTGCGAACGCAAAGGCTTAATTTGTCAGGAGAAATAAGTACGCCGGAAACAAATACAAACGAATCTTTTGATGAATATTTTGGAAATAATTTAAACGCCATGCCTATTAAAGAAAGAAAACTCAAGCATAAAAAAACGATCGATTCAAAACATATAGCAACAATGATAACGGCTCAGTTAAAAGCAAAGTATGGTGAAGATTTTATACCAGACGACAATCTGCAAGATGCTGATTTTGCACAATCTTTACAGGATTATATTGATCTTCCGGGACAATCAAAAGACGGAGCAAGTCTTCAAAAATTAACAACATCAACAGCGTATTTAATTGAAAGAATGGGAAAGGTTTCGGACGACACGGAATACAATCAAATGATATTGGAAGTACTACGGCAATCAAGTAACGAATGGAAATATAATAGCTTTATGCTTGAAGATGAAGAATACGGTCTGGTCGCCCTAGCAAAAAAAGACGCCGCAGCAATTC
Organism: uncultured Candidatus Peribacteria bacterium; assembly: GCA_964525485.1. GTDB lineage: Bacteria > Patescibacteriota > Gracilibacteria > UBA1369 > LOWO2-01-FULL-3 > DAONBD01. Next base: position 7,576 of record CAZGHH010000009.1, read on the forward strand.
GTAAAGCAAAAGGATTAATAAACGAAGAACAGTACGCAAAAGAAATAGAAGAAATTAATAAAGATTACATCGAGAAATCAAACAATGAAGAATTAAAGGCAATATGGAATTACTCTCACGCAGAAAATAAAAACACTGAGTTAGGCCCAAACAAAGAGATTCCGGTACGCGATGATAAAACATTAAAAACAGCAATTCAGGAAACACAAAACACCTTCGCTCAAAATTCAGGGTGGGAAATAAAATTTGATAAAAACAGCGCAATAGCAGAGATTCAGGTCGGAGAAAATATAAGGATAGACGCCAGTATTTATTCACATCCAGAAACAGGAGAATTTGTCTTTTATTTAAGCGATAAATTTGGCCACGGAGACAAAAAAGGACCATACAACGTTTCTGAAATTGCCGACCAAATCGATGCCAGACAGATCGATGGACACGTCACGGAAAGAATTGAAAAATTAACCACAAAGCCGGAATACGTAGAAGGCATAAAACAAGTACCAGACGACATGATCGCAAATTTAGGTCTAACATTGATAAGAAAAAATATCGAGCGACAATATACTATAAAAAACAATGACAGAATTATTTTGGACAATTTAAGCGCATGTCTAATAGCCCCCGATCAAGAAGGTGATAAAAAATATCCAACAATGTACGACAAGGTAAAGGCTTTAAATACTTATTTGATGCAAGAAAGTAATATCAAACCTCTTGTAGAAAAACTTTTGGCAACAAAAAATCAATTCACAGTAGCAGAAGCCCCAAAAATTTCAGACCTTCTTCAGGGCTGAAAATAATATGATTTGCAAAAATTTTGCCATATCTGCGTTTAATGCTACAATTCTCCTCCTGAGAGTTGGGAACGCTACTATAAGTCCCGAACTCGGCTACCCATAACACATTAGTCCCGGACTTATGCTCAATCCACACAACACATATACAAAAATCTTAAGCCAAATCGCGAAATTCTTTGAAGAAACAGGTTTTCACAAAGCAGTCTTAGGTGTGTCCGGCGGAGTCGATTCAGCGCTTGTGCTCAAGCTTCTCGTCGACGCGATCGGCGCACAGAATGTGGTTGGATTGATGATGCCCGAACACGGAGTCACTAAGGACGAAAACACAGCCCACGCGAAAGCATTATGCAACTTTCTCGAAGTCGAAAATTACACCCTCCCTATTAATAAATACCTCCAAGACCTCCTTCACCTCCCCTGGAAACCATCCGGACTCGCACAGATGAATACAAAAGCCCGCATCCGTTCAATCATCCTTTATAACTACGCAAATACTGAGCACGCTCTTGTGGTAGGAACAAGTAACAAATCAGAATTAATGCTCGGGTACGGCACTAAATTTGGCGACCTCGCATGTGACCTGATGCCTATCGGCGATTTATACAAAACAGACGTTTTCGCGCTAGCAGAACACATCGGAATCCCAATGGAAATTATTGAAAAAGCTCCAACTGCAGAACTTTGCAAAGGCCAAACAGACGAAGCCGAACTCGGCGCCCCTTATGAAACTCTCGATCGCATCCTTCGCGAAATCGCTGGCGAAACTCCAGAAACTTCATGCAGCACTCCAGAAAGCCACCAACTCTTTGAACAAGAATCCGTCCCGCTTTCGCACACAGCTAAATCCATAATGGACCGCATCAAAAGAAACGAGCACAAAGGTAGAACTCCGTTTATAATTAAGTTATAATTCGGCCAAAGTTAAATCTAATATTATGATCAAACCACTCGTAAAAACAGGTTTGTTTGTCGGTCGTTTCCAGCCTTTTCACTTGGGCCACTTAGATATTGTAAAAAAAATCCTCTCCGAAAATGAGCGAATAATAATTGCAATAGGCAGCGCAGAAAAAAACTACGTTCCGGAGAATCCGCTCACCGCCGGCGAGCGCGTTTTGATAATAGATGAAACACTCAAGGCAGCAAAAATTAATCCAGCGAAATACACAATTATTCCCGTTCGCAACATCGATAATTACGCGCTTTGGGTAGACCATATGAATCTATACGTTCCGCCATACAACACGATTTACACAGGTTCACATATCGTAAAAGCCTGCTACGAAGCAACCGCAGGAAAACACCGCCTCGTCCAGGTAAAACGTATCCGACCGGTTTCCGGCACAGCTCTCCGCGACTCAATGATCGCCGGAACTCGCGAATGGGAATCTTTAGTTCATCCACGCACAGTAGAGCTTCTCAAAAAACTTCATCTCCCACTTCGCCTACGCCAAATCAACGAGACAATGACAGAAACAAAGTACAAATAACAACCAACCCCAGCCTAAAACCATCCTAAAAATGACCAAAATTAATCCACATATATTCCGCGCCTACGACATTCGAGGCATCGCCACTTCAACAGAAAAATACCCGACTCCTGACCTCACAGAAGAAACCGTCTACCTAATCGGCAAGGGCACGGCAACTCACCTCATACGCCGCTACAACGCCAAACACATGGCCGTCGGGCGCGACGTCCGCCTCACCGGACCAGCGCTACAGCAAGCCTTTATCAAAGGATGCTTGGAATGCGGACTTAACGTCACAGACTTAGGTCTCTCCCCTTCCCCAATGATTTATTTTGCTTCCTGCGCACATCAATACCCAGAGCTTTCGGCCTTTGACTGCGCCACAAATATCACTGCCTCTCACAACCCAAAAGAATATAACGGAATTAAAACAGTAGCCCTTAACGCACACTCAATTTGTGGAGACGAGCTACAGGAAATTCGCGAACTCATTGAAAAAGAAGATTTCGAAAAACCAACAACTCCAGGCCAGCTCACGGAAGCTAATATCTGGCCAATATATTTATCTGAACTCACATCAAAGCTCCACACTCAAACCCGTCAGATTGCGCGCCCGCTCAAAGTAGTAATCGATTCAGGCAACGGAGTTGCTGGCCCATACGCACCAGAACTACTTCGTAAAATCGGCGCGGAAGTGATCGAACTATACTGCGACCCGGACGGCACTTTTCCTCATCACGAAGCCAACCCAGAAGAACTTCACAACATGCAAGACCTCATCGCGAAAGTCCTCGAAACAAAAGCGGATCTTGGAATCGGTTTCGACGGAGACGCTGATCGCGTAGGAATTATCGACGAAAAAGGCAATCACTACAGCTCGGACTATTTGCTACTTCTTCTCGCTCAAGATTACCTTCAACGCAATCCAAATACAGACCCAAAAATAGTTTTCGATGTAAAAGTTTCACAAGCAATTATTAATAAAATGGCAAACCTGGGTGCAATCCCAACAATGTCAAAAACCGGCCACAGCTTCATAGAAAAACGCATGAAAGAAGTCTCGGCACCACTAGCCGGTGAAGTTTCAGGACATTTATTTTTCGCGGAAAATTACTACGGCTACGACGATGCGTTCTTGGCAGCAGTAAAAATTCTCGAGATTCTCGCAGCACAAGATAAGCCGTTCTCTGCCCTCTTCGACGACCTTCCAAAAACATACATGACCCCCGAATTCAAAGCACACTGCCCAGACGACAAGAAATTTGAAATAGTTAAATCCCTTGTCGCGCACTTCACTTCTCTATATGAATGCATCACCCTAGACGGCGTACGCGTCATTTTCAACTCAATCGCTTGGGCGGCAGTGCGCGCCTCAAACACTTCCCCAAATCTAACTCTCCGATTCGAAGCCGAAACCCCCGAAGAACTCCAAGAAATTCAAAAAATAATGGTCGACGAACTTAAAAAATATCCAGAAGTAAGCTTAGACTGGTACAAAGCCTAGCCTCAAAACTAAGTCATATGCAAAAAAAGAGCGCCCCTCTCGTTTTAGGAAGCGCTCTTTCTGCTAAAGCCATTTACTAATCCTCTTCCGATTCGTCCTCAACTTCATCTTCATCATCTGATGAATCATCATCGTCTTCTTGCCCATTTCTAACTTCACCGCGATCTTCCTCGTCTTCGTCTTCATCTTCTACTTCTTCCTCGTCTTCTACATCCTCTACTTCATCTTCATCATCTGAATTTCTTACCCTTTCCTCCTGCCTTACTTTATCATCCTCTCCTTTATTTTCTTCTCTCACGCGCTCCTCTTCTTTATTACTATCATCATCACTTGCATCATCGTCTTCATCCTCAACCTCATCCTTATCATCATCAGATTGATTCTTTACGTCATCCTCGTCAGAATCATCATCCTCGTCGTCATTTTCATCATCTTCATTTCGATCACGTTCTTTTTCTTCCTTCACCTTCTTGACCATCTCACGAACCTTCTCTTTCTTAGCATCATCATCCTCAGTATCAGACTCTAATTTTTCCAATTTCTTTTCATAATTTTTCAACATATTCTCGAGCTTTTGATTTAATCCAACTAATTTCTCATCACCAGAATCTTCACGAACATCTTCAAGATAATCTTTTAAATCATCAATATGATCCTCGAGCAAATCACGTAATTCTTCTTCAAGCTCAGGAGTTAATCCATCTTTTTTAGTTAGATCCTCTGCCTCAAGAAGTCTCTTTTCAACGCGATTAATAGCATAATCAGCCTTCAATTCAGGATTGCGGATCAGAAACTCGCGAACAGGCTCATTAAAATGAACCTTTACTTGATAAAGCGCATCACCTGGTTTTGCATCCTGAGAAGCAAAAACAGTCCCGCCGCCGCCAACTACAAGCAGCGCTACAAGCAAAGCAAGCGGTTTTGCAAATAATGTTTTCATAGGTTTAATTGTTAGAGAGTAAATTTTATATATTAAGGTATTTATTTTTGAAATCCACGACTCAAGACGTACACCTTCAGCATTTCTTACAGGATTTTCTTTAACAAAATTTGCGAGTTTTTTTCTAGCATCCATCTTCTCCTTTTTTGTCAGCATAATTCTATCTTTCATACATATACTTTTTTAACATTTTAATTGCTCTGTTAATTCTCACAGAAACAACATTTTCAGACTCTCCGACCAATCTAGCAATTTCAGAAACAGACATATCATTCAGATACCTCATTACTATCACTTCACGATACTTTGGACGGAGATAATCCAAAATTCTTACAACAATTTCAGCATCGATCTTATTTTTCACATCATCAGACCTCTCACGTCCTTCAAACTGCACCCCAACCTCAATCAGATCGTCTAAATGCAACTCCTTCTTTTTTCTATATTCATCAATAATTAAATTATCAGCAGTCTTCCTCAGAAAAGCTTTCAAATTTTCCACGACGCCTCCATTAGAAATAAAAAGCCAAGACTTCATGAAAGTCTCCTGCATCAATTCCTTCGCTCTCTCACGATCAGACAGTTTAAAATAAATATGTCGGAAAATTTTTTCCGCAAAACGATCATAAGCTTCCAAAAACTGTTTTTCTACCTCAGAAGAATTCATATTTACATGCCAAGAAAACAAGACGCATATCTAATAATACTCTTACTAAAAAAATAATAAACATCTAGCCTGCAACACAGACTTCCGCGCCATCTTTCTCGACCATTATTCCATCTTTGCCGTCCTCTGTTTTGCAATTTCGAATAGGCTTGTCCCAGGTAGCGAACTTACATTTTGGATAACTTCCGCATCCCCAAAACGACTTCCCTCCCCGACGCGTCCTTTTTTCTATCAAATCTCCTTTTCCGCAGACAGGACATTTCACTCCAGTATTGTTTGATTTCCCATCAATGGAAACTATATTTTTGCATTTTGGATAACCGGTACAACCCAAGAAATATCCAAATCTTCCTTTGCGCACAGCCATATCAGCTCCGCACTTTTCGCATTTTTTACCTTCATGTTCTTTTTTCAATTCTTCTAATTTTTCATCCACAGGCGCAGGCTTCAAGAAAGCCATTTTTGTATCGCCATCAGCAGTGTGCATCACGCCCTCTCCTACCATAACTTCTTTCGCCAAATTTCTCGTGTTTTTACATTCAGGGAAATTACTGCACGCCAAGAATTTTCCAAATTTTCCAAATTTAATAACCATACCTTTTCCACATTTTTCACAGATCTCATTTGTCTCCTCGGCACCCATGATATCTGATTTTTTTAAACTCTTAGTTTTATCATCCAAGTTAGCATGGAAAGGTTCATAGAAAGCCTTTATCACAGGTACCCATTTTTGTTTTCCTTCCGCAATTTCATCCAAATCATCTTCCATTTTCGCGGTAAATTTATAGTCAACGATGTTTGCAAAATGCTCAACCAAAACATCAGTCACGATCTCCCCAATTTCCTCAGGCACGAGATACTTCGCGTCTTTTTTCACGTATCCTCTAGTCATAATAGTCGAAATAGTCGGAGCGTATGTAGACGGTCTTCCAATGCCTTCAGATTCCATCTTTTTAACAAGCGAAGCCTCTGTATATCTTGCAGGTGGTTTCGTGAAATTTTGAGTTGGTGTGAGCCCTAAATTATCAACATTCTCATCCTTAATTAACACAGGTAATAAGCCATTTCCATCCTCTTCACCCTGCCCAGCCTGTCCACTACCAACATCGCCCTCCGCACCATCGTCTTCATCCAAATCCTCCATATAAACTTTCATAAATCCTGCGAACGAAATCGTCTCTCCTTTTGCATTAAAAATATATTTTTCAACACCCTCAACACCAAAAGGCAGCACGCTCACATTCACTTGTTTCAATAATGCTTCTTTCATTTGGCACGCAATAGTTCTCTTCCAAATCAATTCATAAAGTCTTGCTAAATCTTTTTCCAACTTACCTTCAACGTCAGCTGGTTTGATATTTAAATCAACCGGTCTGATCGCTTCGTGCGCCTCCTGTGCGCCTTTTTTTGCTTTGTAATAACGTGGAGTCCCCAAAGCATACTCAGCTCCAAACTCACTTGTAATAACTTCGCGAGCTTGAGCCAAGGCCACGTCTGACAAATTCACGGAATCAGTTCTCATATAAGTAATAAGACCGTGCGATCCGTGTCCCAAATCCGCTCCTTCATAAAGTTGCTGTGCAAGCATCATCGTTTTCTTCACAGAAAATCCGAGCTTGCGAGAAGCCTCTTGTTGCAAAGTTGAAGTGGTAAATGGAGAAGAAGGATTTCTTTTCACGTCTTTTTCTTCAACATCACCAATCTTGTATTCAGCGCCTTTCAAAGCCGCCAAAATGCCATCAACTTCACTTTGAGTTCCAATTGTTTTTAATTTTTTCTTCGCTTCGCTAGGACTTAAACCCAATGTAGCAAAAAATTTCTGACGACCAAATTCATCAGCTTCTTTCTTCGAAAATTCTCCTTTAATTTTCCAAAATTCTTCCGGTTTAAAAGCTCTAATCTCTCGTTCTCTATCGACAACCAATCTCACCGCGACACTTTGTACACGCCCTGCGGAAAGCCCTTTTTGAACTTTCTTCCAAAGGAACGGTGACAATTCATAACCCACCAATCTATCCAAAATTCTTCGCGCCTGCTGAGCGTCAACTAAATTCAAATCAATACTTCTTGGTTTTGCGATAGCCTCATCAATCGCCTTTTTTGTAATTTCATGAAACACAATTCTTTCAACTTTATGCTTACCATCTTCCAATCCCAACGCCGACAAAAGATGCCAGCCGATCGCCTCTCCTTCGCGGTCCTCGTCAGTCGCGATCCATACTCTAGTCTCGCCAGAAATCGCATCCTTCAGTTGTTTCACGACCTTTTTCTTACCAGCGGAAACTTCGTATTTCGGTTCAAAATCATGCTCAGTATCTATACCAATTTTTTTCTCTGGAAGATCTCGGATGTGGCCCATAGAAGCCAAAACTTTATATTCGGATCCCAAAAATCGCGAGATAGTCTTTGCCTTGGCAGGAGACTCCACGATAACTAAATTTTTTGCCATATTTTTTTTTAAGTTGCTGTGCTCGCGATACAAAAACACCAATCAAAGTACGCGATAAAACACGCACCATTTGTATATTATATAGTGTCTTTCGTCAAAAGATTTTATTCTCAGCCAACATTTTTAGCCTTTCTCAAGCCCCTTTTTTCACACTTCCCCTTGCGCAAAAAAAAGCAAAATTTATAATGCGCCTTGCATGCAAAATGCAAAAAAATAAATTTTTAACCAATAGTTCCATGACAAAACAGGACCTAGTAGCAGCTGCAGCGCAGAAAACTGGCGTTACAAAAAAAGCGGCTCAGGAAGTTCTAGACACTGTTCTAGAGTTGATTGCAAAATCACTCAAGAAAGGTGAGACTGTTACAATCACAGGTTTCGGTACATTCCGTGTATCAAAGAGATCTGCAAGAAAAGGTGTAAATCCAAGAAATCCAAAACAGGTTATCAAGATCCCAGCAATGAAACTTCCAGCTTTCAAAGCAGGAAAAACATTGAAAGAGGCTGTAAGATAATTTTACACAAAAACAGAAAAGCCGCGTGCACCAAAAGTCGTGCGGCTTTTTTTATAAATAACTCCGTAAAAAAACCATTAATTACTTATGCATCTTTCAAATCAAGCGCCTCGCGAAAGCACATAGCCAAAATCACTCAAAATTAAGCGGCATCATCCAAACGATCGATATTCTCCACTCCAACCTTTGCATTTCCTTCTTTTTTTGGAGCTTTGTGATATTTCATATCCCTAGATCTCGACCTACTTTCCAGCTCACCCCAATTAACCAGACCAGTGTCTATTAAACCCGAAGCAACCGCAAACAATCTTCTGTCTCTATCTTTCATTTTATCTTCACCAGCCTGAGTAAGCCTGTAGAGATTCTTCTTCATATTTTCTACAGTCTTTTTTTCACGAAGATGTTTTGCTTGAGACGAAGTTAAATCTCCTTTTTCACTTTTTAAAACACCCGCCCTCTCCTTGTCAGGCATAGAAAGCAATGTCTCAGCATAGCCGATCAAAGCGGTACATCTTTGAATAAAATAAGTTAAAGGCTGAAGAATTTGATTATCCTTCACGTCCCTTCCACAAGCTTTTTTCAGCTTCACAACAATATTAGTCAATTCTTTAAGTTGTCCAACATATCCTTCCAAATCAGACTTTGTAGTAGCGCCATCAAATTTCAAAAAAGCTTCAATAAAATACATAGTGACGCCGACAGGATTTTCAGCAATCATTCTGCCAAAAAAATCATTCAAAGGACGCCCGGAAGACATCATCATTTTATCCTTTTCTTCCGCCAAATCCCCGGCAATAAGATCAAGCCGGTTTTTGAGAGAATCCTCTCCCATCGCGCGCTTCCTTTGGGTATTTGTATCATAAAAATTTCTAAGCTCAGCAAGAGCGTCTAACTGTGAAGAGGTTAGCTCCCCTTCAGTCTTCTTATCAGCGGAAGATTTTTTATTTTCTGTAATTTTTGTTTTTGTCATACAAAGGTATAATAACACAAAGCCGGCTAAAAGTCCATTCACCACCTTCAAACAGATTGATTTTTAGCCACAAAATGATTAGATTATCACGCGTGGCATTTAATAAAATTATGAAAGAGAAATTAAATAAATTAGTAGCAGACGCGCTAAAAAACCTCAAAGAAATCAAAAACGTAGAAGAATTTCGCGAAATCGAAATAAAATTCCTTGGCAGAAAAGGAGCGCTGGCGGAGCTTTTCAAAATGATGGGGCAAATCACTCCTGAAGAAAGAAAAGAAATGGGTCAACTTTTAAATGAAGCGAAAAGCAAACTCGAGGCTGAATTCAAACAAATGTTCGAAAAATTTGAGAAAGAAGAGTTGGAAAAAAGTCTTTCAAAAGAATTTTTTGACATTACTTATCCGGCAATCAAACCTGAAAAAGGGTCTATTCACATATTAATGCAACTGCAAAAAGAGGTTGAGGACATATTTAGTGAAATGGGCTTCGCGATCATGGACGGTCCGGAAATTGAGAGCGAATATTACAATTTTGAAGGCTTAAATATACCGAAAGATCATCCTGCACGCGACATGCAAGACACATTTTTTATTAAAGGTAAAAACGACGAAAAACATTCTCGACTGGTGCTACGTACGCACACTTCGCCTGTCCAAGTCCGAACAATGGAAAAATATGGCGCTCCATTAAAAGTAATAATGCCGGGACGCGTATTTCGAAATGAATCAACCGACGCGTCACACGAACACACTTTCAATCAAGTTGAGGGTTTGCTCATAGACAAAGACATTTCGATCGCACACCTCAAAGGCGTTATGACTGAATTCCTGAGTAGACTTTTCAAAAAAGAGGTAATAGTCCGCTTCAGACCGGGATATTTTCCGTTTGTAGAACCGGGATTAGAATTAGATTTCTCATGTTTACTATGTGAAGGGACAGGATGCCGCGTTTGCAAAAATTCAGGATGGATCGAATTCATGGGAGCAGGCATGGTCCACGAGAATGTATTGAAAGCTGGGGGTATAGATCCGGAAGAATATCAAGGATGGGCGTTTGGATTTGGGATGGAACGCTTGGCCATGATGAGATATGGAATTACAGATATTAGGTTTTTTACAAGCGGAGATTTAAGATTTATAAAACAGTTCTAACAGCGCAAATGCGCATTGAAAAATATGTACGTATCATTAAATTGGCTTAAAGATTTCGTTGACTTGCCGGAAGGAGTTTCTCCCGAGCAGTTGGCGAAAACATTAACAGTAAAAACCGCGGAAACAGAAGGTATAAGCAAAGGAAACAAACTTTTGGACGGTGTTATCGCCGCATTTGTTGAAGAAATAAAATCGCATCCGAATGCTGATAAATTAAGAATTGCGAGAATATTGATCGGCACGGAAAAACGTGAAGTCGTATGTGGAGGAGCAAATTTACACGAAGGCATGTATGTCGCATACGCTCCAAGTGGATGCCGTGTAAAATGGCATGGAGAAGGAGATCCTGTTGTGCTTGAAAAAACAAAAATTCGCGGAGTTGAAAGCGACGGAATGATTTGCGCAAGCGAAGAAATCGGACTCGAAAAGCCGGCCAGCGAAGGCCCTGAAGACATATTGGATTTATCATCAATCAAGCCAACACCAGGAAGTTTATTAAGAGAAATTTTAGGCCTTGACGACACGATCATCGAATTCGATAACAAAGCACTCACACATCGTCCGGACCTTTGGGGAATTTACGGCATCGCTCGCGAGATTTCAGCGATTTACAAAACAAAATTCAAAGCACTTAAACCCACTCCAAAAATTCCAACAAAAGGGGACGGAATAAAAGTAATCGTGGAAGATTTTAATCTTTGCCCGAGATACTGTGGAGTGATCATTAAAAATGTGAAAGTCCAAGAATCTCCAGATTGGATGAAGAAGCGCCTACAAGCGGTCGGCCACAAATCTTACAATAATATCGTAGACGTCACTAACTACATATCAGCCGAACTCGGCCAGCCGTTACACGCATTCGACAAGCGCTTAATAGACAAAGGTATCGTAGTCCGTACGGCTAGCAAAGGCGAAAAAATCACAACGCTCGACGGTGAAGAAAGAAAATTGACTGAAGAAATGCTTCTCATATGCGACGACAAAAAACCGCTTGCGGTAGCGGGAATCATGGGAGGCATGGAGTCCGGAATCAAAGACGACACTACGGAAATAGTAATTGAATCTGCTACATTTTATGGAGGGAATATTCGCAAAACTTCAACAGCTTTAGGACTTCGAACAGAGTCTGTACAGCGTTTTGAAAAACAGCTCGACCCAAATTTGAGCCTTTTCGCAATGCTACGCGCAATCGAATTAATATTGGAAGTAAGCCCGGGAAGCGAAGTAGCAGGGCCGATCAATGACCAACATAAATTCGACGAAAAATTAAAAACTGTAAAACTATCCATCAAAAAAACAGCGTCAAAAATAGGAGTGGAAATAAGAAAAAAAGAAATAGAAGACATATTAAAAAGACTGCACTTCCCTATTGCAGACGATGAAAACGAAGACCTTGTATTGGTTACGATTCCTTCATTCCGCGCGCAAAAAGACGTCAACACAGAAAGTGATTTAGTAGAAGAAATAGCTAGAATTTACGGGTATGACGAGATCCCCGCGATTCTCCCAGAGTTACCGACGAAACTTCCCCTCCCAAACAACGAACGCACAAACGAACATTCGCTAAGAGAGCTGCTTTCATCGCATCTCAATTTCAATGAAGTTTTAACATATTCGTTCTATTCAAAGAACGATTTCGAGCAATGCGGAATAAAAGAAGAGGGACATATTTTGATAGAGAATTATCTGTCTGAAGACCAGACGCACATGCGAAAAAGTTTAATCCCAAACTTATTAAATAAAACCGTACTAAACGCAAAATACGCAGACAATTTTAATATTTTTGAAATAGGAAAAACATACAAAGATATTGGGGAATATTTTCCTCTAGAGGAAAAATGGATTGTCGGAATAATTGTTAAAAAAGACAAAAAATCAGCATCTAAAACATTTTACTCCGCAAAAGGAGCAGTAGAACAAATCTTGGAAACCGAAAAAATTCCGTTTTATAAACTAGTAAAAGGCTCTGAACTCGCTTACGCTCATCCAACGAAATCAGCCACATTACTCACGCAAAAAGGAGAAACTTTAGGAAGTATATACTGTCTACATCCTCTGGTGGCGAAAAAATACGATCTGGAGAATCACTCTGTTTCAATATTTGAATTAAACCTTTCGCTCATAAATAAAATAGAGAAACGCACAATAAAATTCAAAGAAATAAGCAAATTTCCTTCAATAGAATTTGATGTTTCAGTGATAATTGCGGAAACAACAGAAATAGCGGAAATAGAAAAAGCTATCGAAAAATCCGACAAACATTTAATACAAAACGTACGACTTTTCGATTTCTACAAAGGTCCAAACATAGAAACCGACAAAAAAGCTGTTGCGTTCAAAATAACTTTAGCAAGCCACGATCGAACGCTTTCCGATACCGACATGCAAGGTGTCCAAAAGAAAGTATTTGAAAATCTAAAACAACTTGGGGGCTCAATTCGTGGGACCTAATTCAATTTCAGAAATAACAAATAATTTATGAAAAATTATAAGAATTTAATTGCGAATCTTAGATCACACGCGCCGTCAAAAGACGACAGCTTGCACCAAAAAATTATATTTTGGTTCCTTACCATAATAATTGGAGGAGGGCTTTTAGGAGTTATTTTGGCCGCATTATCGGTGGGAATCATATCAATTACTCTTCCCGACGTATCGAGTTTAGACAAATTGGCCGCAGCACAATCAACAGAAATATATGATAAAGAAGGAGGACTTTTATACACGATTCACGGAGAGGAAAATCGTGAATATGTACCGCTTTCAGAAGTTTCTGAAATCCTTGCAAAAGCAACTGTAGCGATCGAAGACGACCAATTCTTTGAACACGGCGGATTTGATCTCCCGGGAATAGCAAAAGCGGTAATATATGAGTTAACAGGGATAGGAACGCCACGCGGAGGCTCAACGATCACTCAACAATACGTCAAAAACACTTTTCTTTCAGCGCAAAGATCATACATAAGAAAATTAAAAGAATTGATCTTAGCAATCAGACTAGAAAGAACATATGACAAAGATAAAATTCTAGAATTATACCTAAACAGAATCCCGTACGGAAACAACGCGTATGGAATTCAAAAAGCATCCGAAATATATTTCAATAAAAACGCAAAAGATCTGACATTAGCAGAGAGCGCGATACTCGCAGGACTCCCTCAGGCTCCAAGCAGATACAACCCATACGGCAACAATAAATACTCTCATTTGCTAAAAACTTTTTCTGCCGAAGAATTGGAATTAAGAAAAATAAAAGCTGAGAGCGATCTAAAAACAGAAGAATACGTCAGAGGATGTTTGGGGCAAATGGTAGACTTGGGCAATGGAGAAAAAATATACATAAAAGGCCGAAGCGATATAGTTTTAGCACGAATGGAGGAATTAGGAAAAATCACTCACGATGAAAGGCAACAAGCGGTAAATGAACTTCAAACAATAACGTTCAACACATACAGAGAAAAAATGAAGGCGCCTCACTTTGTGTTTTATATTAAACAAATTTTAGAAGAAAAATATGGTAAAGACGTGGTTGAAACAGGAGGATTAAAAGTATACACAACATTAGATGCGGAGATTCAGGAACACGCTGAAAAAGTGGCCTTAGAAAGAGGAAAAGCCAACGAATCAACATACGGAGCAAACAATATAGCGGTATTGACAGCGGACGTAAAAACAGGACAGATTTTGGCAATGGTCGGAAGCAGAGATTATTTCGAAACAGAAATCGACGGCAACGTAAACGTAGTAATGAGACCGAGACAACCGGGGTCATCTTTTAAACCAATCGTATATGCGCAAGCATTCTATAACGGCTACGGCCCGGGGAGCGTTACTTACGATGTTCCGATGAATTTTGGGGCGGATTCCCCTCAGAACTTTGACGGAAAATTCATGGGAAGATTAACCCTGCGAACAGCCTTAGGACAGTCAAGAAACATTCCCGCAATTCAGGCGTATTTTCTTGCAGGACAACAAAATTACATTATAGATCTGGCGGGCAGAATGGGAATAACAACCCTAGACAAAAATCATCAATATGGATACCCATTAGCCCTGGGAGCGGGAGAAATTCCTCTTTATGAAATGGTCCAGGCTTATACGGTATTTGCAAACAATGGCAAAAAAATTGACCTAAACGCAATTTTAAAAATAGAAAATTCAAAAGGCGACATTTTAGAAGAATACAAACCAAAAACAGAAAATCAAATTCCGGAAGTTTTGGACCCACAAATAGCATTTCTTATAAATTCTATTTTGTCAGATGACTCTATTAAATTAGGCCAATCGTTAATTATTTCCGGAAGAGAATTGGCTACAAAAACAGGCACATCTACAAAAGAAAGCAAACAAGGGGGAACCAAAAGTGTAGCACCTGGAGATGGCTGGATTATAGGATACACACCACAAATTATAGTTGGAGTCTGGAGCGGAAACACGAGAGGAGAAGCATTGAAATTAAACGCGACAGGTGAAGGAATGGCTGGATATGTATTCCAAACAACAATGGCAAAAGCTCTTTCAAGCTTGCCAGCAGAACCATTCCCTATTCCAACAAGCGTAAAGAAAATCGCGGTATCTACGATTTCCGGACTTTTACCAGGCCCAAACACTCCACAAGCATTTATCAAGGAAGATTACTTCGCAAGTTTCGCAGTCCCAACAGAAATAGACAACAGTTTCATAAAAGTACAGGTTGATAAAATTTCCGGAAAACTCGCAACAGAATTCACTCCAAAAGATGCGATAGAAAACATTCTATATATCAAACACACACCGTTAGCACCATACGACAGCTGGGCCTCAGCGATTCAAAAATATTATCAAACAAACGAAGAAACATTCCCGGAAGGAATTATCTTGGGAGAAGGCTTGAAAATTGCATCGGGAAATCCTCCCACGGAATATGATGACATCCACACATCTATGAGCGCCGAAAACATGCCGACGGTAACAATAACCAACCCTTCCGCAAATGAAACGGTAGAAGGCGCTAGTATGGAAGTTTCAATTAAAAGCACATCTCCGAACGGACTAAGTCAGATAGAATACTACATCGATGATGAATTAAAAATAAGCAGCGAAAGTGACGTATCTGGAACAAATTTAAGAATTTCTCCATTCTTAAAAGACGGAAAAGGCCACTTGGTAAAAGTGAAAGTGATAGACAAATTAGGCTACTCGGCCACATCGGTTGTAGAGGTGAAATTTAAATAAGATTATAGATCAAAGCCCCTTCACGAGAGGGGCTTTTTATGTTATAATTGTATAATAAAAATTAAAACAAAAATGATAAATATACTCATTTTCGTAGCGTCCCTGGTACTCCTGGTAAAAAGTGGTGAACTCGCCATAAAGTTCTCTTCGAGATTGGCGGACGGATTGAAATTATCAAAATATGTAGTTGGATTTTTGATAGTTTCATGTATATCGATTCTCCCGGAAACATTTATTTCTATATCATCAGCGATTCAAGGCAAACCGGAAATCGGACTTGGGACTTTGTTCGGAGGAAATATCGCAGATTTAACGCTCGTATTCGTTGTAGTACTCTTAATATCAGGAAAAGAATTAAAGGTAACAAGTGAAACGATCAAAAGTAGATGGACGTTTTTACTGGCAATGAGTATGCCGATATTATTGGGATGGGACGGAGAGTACACGAGGCCTGATGGAATACTTTTAATAATGGCCGGAATAATTTTTTACGCACGAACTCTTAAAAGATACAGCAAAGAAAAGCAAGTATCGGCAAGAGAATTTTCGATAAAAAACTTCATATTACTTTTGATGAGTATGGGATTTCTATTGGCATGCTCAAATATGGCGGTAAAATCCGGAATTGAAATAGCCAATTTATTACACATAAATCCGGCATTGATCGGTATGTTCATCGTAGCACTCGGCACAACGCTTCCGGAACTTATATTTTCAGTAAAAGCGGTTAAGAAAAACCATGACAGCTTGGCACTCGGTGATATATTGGGCACAGTGTTAAATGACGCGACAATCGTAATAGGATTACTCGCGATCATCAGCCCATTTAAATTTGCCGCAAAGTTAGTATATTCGACAGGAATGTTCATGTTTTTGGCATCAATAGTTTTATTTTTCTTATTAAATACAAATCGTAAATTAACTAAAAAGGAAGCATTATTACTGGGATTGTTTTACGTATTATTCGCAGCGACAGAGTTTGCTTTGAGCTAAATTTTAATAAAGGTATACTTAAGTCCGCATGGACAAAAAAGTATTAAAAGTTTTGAAAGAATTAGAAAAAACAAGACACGAGTTTTGGAATATATCAAAAGAAACCGGAGTATTTTTGAATACTTTAATTAGAATATCAAATATTAAAAAAATCTTGGAAATAGGTACGAGTAACGGCGTAAGCGCCATATATATGGCTGAAGCTTTAAAATCAAAAGGTGCTCCACAAATTCATCAAATCTACACGATTGAATCAAACTACAAACTACGCTTCCCTCTGGCAAAGGCTAACTTCGCAAAAACAAACCTCGCTCCATACGTTACTCAAATCCTAGGCCATGCCCCCGAAGTCATTCCAAAAAATCCAAAATTTTTCGACTTATTTTTTTTAGACGCAACAAAATACGAACACGCGGATTATTTGAAAGCAATCATTCCAAGAATGAAAAAGGACTCAATTATAATTACAGACAATGCAACTTCTCACAAAGAAGCTCTCAAGCCATACTTCCAAGAGCTAAAGAAATACAAGTTTTTAAAAAATCAGCTGATTAAATTAGGGTCGGGACTTCTAATAACAGTCAAAGATCCGACGGCATGATCTCCGGACAGGTTAATTGGGTCACCTTCAGTCATATGTGAAACAACAGCGGATACCTCTCTGCCATATTTTTCATACAAAAATGAATAGTTTTGATTTGTCCACACGACAGCTCCGGCGATCACAGACGCGGAATGATGAGGCATCTCTTTAGAGTCATATGTAGAGCCTATTTGAAAAGACAAAAAGTCTTTCAAAAAAGAGTTAAATAAAACTCCGTCAGTAAAAACCCCTTTATTGCGCAAATATTTCATAACTACGTCTACATACGCAGATTTACTTAAATGCCACACATTGCCAAGATTTGATAAAAAATTCGCGGTCTCATCTCTAACCGTTTCAAAAGAATCTTTTGAATATTCAATAGAAGCTGCATATGCAAAGCCATTCAAAAAAGTCTTCAAAACGCTAACTCCGGAAAGAACCTGAGAATTACAATGCAGCTCTTTTTCAACTACAGAAAATTCAACTCCAAACGTTTCGGCAACTCTGTGTCCTATTACATACATCGTAGAATAAATAGACATTTCAACTTCTCCGTCTAATTCATCGTCCAGAAAAACATGGTCCGCCACAACTTTATCATTCAAAAACCCAGGACTTGGCACATTTATAAGAGAAGTGCTCAAAGAGTACAAAATCTTATTCAAAACGCTATAAACTCCAAACTTACAAGCCTGAGTCAGCTGCAAAATTGAATCCGAAGGCTTTTCAAGTCCGCCAATTAAATTTGCACCATGCGCAACAAGATCAATCAAACTATCTCCGCACGCGGAAACTATATCGGAAACGTTGGATTGTCGTTCGGACTCTAAGGATTCCATAAAAATAGCCTGACTAAATTAATTAGTGAAAAATTATACCTTAAAACAAAAATATCACAATAGTATTTCCTCTGTTTTTTTTCTTTGAGGACGATCGGATTTTTCATCACCATACCCGAGAACCAAAATTGAATTAGGGATTAGATTCGTTCCGGAAACATCGCAAATTTCTTTTAATTTTTCGTCATCAAAAGCTCCCATCCACAAAGTTGAAAGCCCAAGATCTGTGGCCGTCAGCTGAGCGTAAGCACAGGCCAAAGTCGCATCCTGAACACAAAAAATTCCCTTATCCTTGTCTCCGTATTTACTCGCAACTTCCTGAGGAGCACCAAAGAACACCATAACGGCTCCACATCCGCGAATCCTATCGATCTGCCCATTCATATTCCCGATTTTTTCAATAAATTCATTGTCTCCAACAGAAACTTTTACCTTGTAAGACTCAAGATGCCTGGCCGTCGGAGCCAACCTCATTAATTGCAAAATTTCATCAATTTGTTCGGGGGAAACAGGCTTGCCGTTATAACTGCGAGTAGAAATTCTATTCTGCAAAACATTTTTAAACTCCATTTTATAAATTCTTTAAAAAATTATTTAATTTACCAATTGCACGACCTCTGTGACTAATAGCATTCTTCTCTTCACGAGTTAAAACCGCATAAACTCTATCAAAACCGTCGGGCAAAAAAACTGAACTCAAAGGCAATCCTGGTAAAACCTCTTGTGCAATTTCATTAACAATTTTTCCATAGGTTTCACCTTCAAAAAACTCACAGAATTCAGATCCATCACTTTTGCGACCGACCACACAAGCATTACATACAAACTTCGCACCACGCGCTTCATCGCCGACAGCACGCTCTCTCATCACCTTCATAAAATACTCCAGCCACTTTTTATCGGAAACGCTTTCGCCCAATCCCCACCTACGAGTTTTCACCCCCAATTCATCTCCCAAAGCGTCAACGTAAATTCCGGAATCTTCTCCCAAAACAAAGTCAAAGTCGGCCCCTAATTTATCGAAATAATACTTCGCTTTTTTATAAGAATTTGTCTCGTGAGTATCTCCATCTTCGACAAAATCCGCATCATCAAGACCGAGATCACCAAGAAAAACCGTTTCAACATTATCAGTCGAAAGAACTCCGGAAATTTCATTAAATTTCCCTTTGTTTTTTGTAGCAATTAAAATTCTCATGCTAGTTCGAGATTTCTTTAAAACTTCTTACGCGGAAAACATTACCATTTTTGATATCAAACACATAATCAAAAATAGTATCATCAACGTCTTCCAGCAAGACTCTCAAACTTCCATCTTCTTTTGAAATATCAGCCGAAGAAATTTTTCTACCTTCGGCAATTTTTGCAATCAAGTTTTTTTCAATAGAAATACGCTCCTGTTGATCGTCGGTATCCAAAGAAAAGCCATCCTTATAGTTAACCTGGAATCTAACGCCGGTATCAATAATTACGGGCTTTTCAGTCAGCCAAATAACGGTCATCAATACAACAGAAAACGCAATAAAGCCGGTAAAAATAACTTGGAAAACAACCTTCCACTTTTCCCAAAAATTATAAAATTTATCAACAAAAGTATCATAGATTTCGTCCGCATATTCATCGTTTGACTGGTAGGTAACAGGAATATTTTCAACGCTCTCAACTTGTTGTTCCACTGCAACTTGTGCCACCGCAACCTTTTCCCCTCCGAATTTTTCCGCCCAAACATCTTCAGGGTTTTTCCAATTATCAGCCACTCCGACATAAGATGACTTTTTGCCGGCCTCTCTATCCGCGACATATTCTTTTGTAATCGTTTCAACCTCTTCTTTACTCATACCTTTGGCGGCATAAACAAAAGCCTTGGCAGGGTCTGTTGACCCAACATTTGCTCGTCCGGAAGTAGACTCTTCAAAACCTACATTTTCAGAGTTAGTTTTTTCAGCGCCAGTATGTCCGAACTGTTCAGAATACATTTTCTCTAATTTATTTAAGACTTCAGCCTTTAATTTTAATTTAAATACTTCTGGGACAGGAATTTTTTCGATAGACTTCAACCTTGATAAAAAGCTGTATAACTCACCATAGTACACACCGGCATATTCATCAACTTTCCCAAATAAAATTTCATAACTTCTTTTTAAAACTTGGTAAATTTTCTTCCCGACACTACCGGCTGAAAACCCCATTACATACATCACTTCCCCATCTGTTAATTCTTCAAAAAATTTCAATCGAACAATCTCTTTCTCTTCATAAGTCAAAATTGCGAAATAAGCCTCGGCCTGTTGCTTTAATTTATATTCATCGTCATAAATCCCTTCATTAATGCCTGAAGCATCAAAAATTGGCGACTGTATCTCTCCGGACATTCCACCAATACCTTTTTTTGCATAACTTGAAATTCTTTCACCTGCTAACTTATAAAGCCATGTCGAAAAATTCACATCCTTAGGAGAAGTGGTCATCTGCCCGATCGCGTCCAAAACCACCAGTCTTACGATCTGCTCCCTAGTATTTTCATCATCAATTCTGCGCGCAACAAACCTGTAAAGACCGGAATAATTTTCGGAAAATAAAGGCATAAACCTTCTCGGGTCTTTCACCATTTCATCTTTATAAACTGATTCTGTTTGGAGGTCCATATTGCTTTTCTTAACCTTAAAGGGCAGAATTATGACAAAGATCCTAGGATTAGTCAATAGAAGACATAGCGTGATTTATCAGTTGTAATACGTACTATAATACAATTCTAAGACATAATAGGTCATAATTTTAGTGTTTGCGCCACCCGTTCCCTTATTTAAGCCTTTTTTTAGGGTTGAAATTATCCAAAAAGATATATAAAATCTCAGCATAACGGCAAAAAAAACCACAAAATGAAATATCCGATTCCTTTTGACGAAAAATCACTAAAACTCAAAGCGATTCAAATTCGCAAAGACATCGTCGAGCAAGTCTTTTCGGCTGGCTCAGGCCATCCTGGAGGATCTCTTTCAGCCACCGAAATTTTCACGGTTTTATTCAATTCAGTCCTCAGACACGACACTGAAAATTGCGAATGGGAAAACAGGGACAGATTTATTCTTTCAAAAGCACATATCACTCCGGCTTATTACTCCACCCTTTGCAGAGCGGGATATTTTGATGAACGTGAATTAAAAGGATTCAGAAAATTCGGCCATTTCCTGCAAGGTCATCCAAAAATTGACAGAGAACATGGGATAGAAATTGGTGGAGGATCTCTGGGTCAAAACTTATCTATCGCAGTCGGTGAAGCTCTTGGACTCAAGAAAAGAGCAGTAGCAGATCCGGAAAAAGCAAACTGTCGCGTTTTTGATCTAAGTTCCGAAGGAGAATTACAAGAAGGATCCATGTGGGAAGCCATCATGTCGGCAGCTCAATACAAACTAAATAATCTTTGCATAATCATTGACTACAATCGATTACAAATCGATGGAAAATGTGGAGAAGTTATGGAGGTTGCGCCATTGGACAAAAAATTTGAAGCATTTAACTGGAACGTACTTGTGATAAACGGCCATGAAATAAAAGAAGTTTATGAAGCTTTTAGAACGTTTGAAGAATTGGCGGCGGGAAAAACAGTCGTCAACAAAACATCGGTAAATGGAGAAGCGTTAGATCCGACGAAACCAACAGCAATTATTTGTACTACAATAAAAGGAAAAGGAATTTCTTTTATGGCTAATGTGGCGGGTTGGCATGGCAAGGCTCCTAGCAAAGAAGAACGCGATCAGGCTATTGCAGAACTTGAAGCGGAAGAAGAAAAAATTAAAAATTCTTAATATTAAGATCAGAAACTAACTAATTATGCGTCAATTCGAACTTGCATTAACAAGACAGGGATGGGCGGATGCCCTAGTGGAGATGGGAGGCACAAATCCAAACGTAATGGTACTGGATGCAGATCTTTCCAAATCAACTCTCACGTGTCAATTCAGAGATAAATTCCCCGACAGATTTGTAAATGTCGGGATTGCGGAACAAAACATGATAAACGTTGCGGGTGGACTTTCGTTAATGGGATACATTCCGTTCGTTTGCACGTACGGAGTTTTTGTCTCAGGTCGCGCCTGGGAACAAATTCGCACAACGACATGTATCAATAAATTAAATGTAAAATTAGGAGGCGCCCATGGAGGTGTTTCAGTCGGCCCGGACGGCGCGACCCACCAAGCCTTGGAGGAGATTGCATTAATGCGTTGCCTTCCAAATATGACCGTCCTCGTTCCGGCAGATTATCACCAGACTCGAAAAGCGACCCTGGCGGCAGCGGCGATCGACGGCCCGGTGTACATCCGTTTCGGCCGGGAAAAAGTACCGGTAGTTACAACTGCGGACACTCCTTTTGAAGTAGGAAAAGCAATGGTTATGGAAGAAGGAAGCGACGTCACTATTATTGCATGCGGATCTATGGTGGCGGAAGCATTACAAGCCAAAGACATTCTCGCGGAAAAAGGAATTTCAGCGGAAGTGATCAATCTTCACACCATAAAACCTATTGATAAAGACACTATTATTGCCAGCGTCAAGAAAACCGGAGCGCTTGTAACCGCCGAAGAACATCAAGTTATGGCCGGCATGGGCTCTGCAGTTCTTGAAGTAATTGCACAAAACTTCTCAGTTCCTGCAGAAATGGTTGGTATTCAAGACACTTTTGGCGAAACCGGAACCCCGGACGAATTAATGGTTAAATACGGCGTCAAATTTACAAATATCGTAGAAAAGGCGGAAAAAGTAATTACACGTAAAAAGATCCCGGGCTAAAAAAGTCTCGGTTGGGACTTTCAATAAAATCCCCTCGAGACATTTAATAATACAAGCACGTAATTTTAACCTTTAAAAATATGAGAAAATTTTCAGCACGTATGCAAGGCTTGGGCACAGAAGATGCCTTCTCGGTAATGGCTAAAGCTCAAAAATTCATCAAAGAAGAACTAGCTCCAACAGGAGAAAAAATGGTTTTTCTTCAAATCGGAGAGCCAGCCTTCGACACACCGGAAAACATCAAACAAGCCGCAATAAAAGCAATTAATGAAAACAAAACTCACTACACTCCACCTCCTGGAATTCCAGAAGTAAGACAAGGTGTTGCAGACTACGAAACCGCCATCACTGGCACAAAATTCACGCAGGACGACATAGTCATCCACGCCGGTGCAAAGCCATGTATCTGGCAAACATTAAACGCCGTTGTTGATGCGGGAGATGAGGTTATAGTCTTTGATCCTGCTTGGCCAATTTATGCGTCGGTAACAAATTACTTAGGAGGAAAACCCGTCTTCGTTGGCTTAAAAGAAGAATTAGGATTTCAACCTGATTTGGAAGAAGTAAAAGCCGCTATTACAGATAAAACGACGTTGATGGTAGTTAATTCTCCATGTAATCCAACAGGAGGCGTGTTTAGTAAAGAAACTCTCGAAGGCCTTGCTGCACTCGCCGTCGAGCACGACTTCTGGGTAATTTCTGACGAAATTTACGACCATATTGTATTCGAAGGCAAACACGAATCAATTCTTCAATTTCCTGGAATGGAAGAGAGAACGGTACTTTTAAACGGCGCATCAAAAACATTTGCAATGACAGGATGGAGAATGGGCTGGTCAGCAACAAAAAACCCTGACATGAAAGCTCAGATTGAACGTTTACAAATCAATGACACCAGCTGTCCTGCTTCTATAAATCAATGGGCGATGTTGGAAGCGGTCTCGGGAGCCGAAAGCCCGGCAGCCGTCGAGAAAATGAGACTGGAATACTTGAGAAAAAGAGATTTGATCGCAGAACTTGTAAACGCAATTCCAGGCGTGTCCGCAAAAATACCAAAGGGAACGTTTTACCTCTTCGTTAATGTTGCAGAACTTTGTCAAAAATTAAATTGCAACTCAAAAGAACTCGCAGACAGATTAATGCGTGAAGCGCATGTGCTTTGTTTGCATGGTTCAGGATTTGGCCCACATGGCGAAAACTTTATCAGATTCTCGTTTGTAGGATCAGACGAAGACATCGTTGAAGGATGTAAGAGATTCAAAGAGTGGGTTGAAAAAGTAAGTGCATAAAATAAATCAAAAAGGTCCATCCTGAAAAAATCGGGATGGGCTTTTTTTATAAACTTTTTAAAAACACAAATACTTAACAGGTCGGTTCTATGAAAATCATAGTGAATTAACTATTTTTCTCATCGTCTTCTGCACCAGCCTGTTTATCCTAAATTTTTCCTGGGTCGGGATAGGATTAACCAATATAAAATCAATTCCGGCATTCATAGCGCCGCCGTCAGTCATCAAATTATCCCCAACCATCAAAATCTCGCTCGCGCTCAACCCCATCATCTCACGACATTCTTCAAATCCCCTAACGTCGGGTTTGGGATAAATGGTTTTATGAACTTTAACTCCCAATTTTTTTAATTCATCATATCTCTCGCTTTCTTTCATATTTGAAAAAATAACAACCTTCATTCCGGTAGTCACCAGCCCGCAAATCAATTCAAAATTTTCATCTAAAATCCGTCCATAGTTAGGCGCCAAAGTTTCATCAAAATCAAAAATAACACCTTTGTACTTTTTGCCGGCAATCGCTTCCAAAACTTCAAAATTCAAGCCTTTAACTTTTTCCATACGCATCAAAACACGCCTGTTCTTCGGCAAAAACAATCTAAAAAATTGCCACAACTTAATCCAACGAAATCCTTCTCTGCTTACATCGTTTCCCATAAGCGTATTCTAGCAAAATTTAACACTAAAAGGAATTGGGGGATTCGTCAGACAGAATGTCGTCACGCGACAGCATTTCAGGGTGCACTGATATTTCAGCGGGCGACGACGTTTCGACGGATGACGGCCAATCTTTCTGCCCTGGAGCCAAGTCTGTAACAGCCAGAACACAAGCCCTGGTAGAACACTTGGCAGCGTCACACGCGGTGCCGGGAGAGCTTGGAGCTTTGCAAAATCTCACGCCACGGGCTGTGTCATCCGATAATTCTATTCCTGAAGTAAAATCACGGTCCATTTTCGAGCCATTATTTAAAGACATAGCATAAATGGGTTAATAAAAAGGAAAAAATTCTGTTACAGAAGATGTTAAAAGTCAATAAATTACCCAAATAATCTTCCAAAAACACAATATAAGGCTTGCAAATAATTGATTCAACTTGTAATATAAACTTAATTGCAACAATATTGCAATTAGATCGCGAAAAACATCGTTTAAATTTTCCAGCACAATTCAATGCAATCAACCGCGCAAAAAACACTGCAAACAGCAGGGTACAAACTAACGAAACCAAGATTGTTGATAATCGAGTCTTTAGGTAAAAACAAGACTCCGTTAAATGCGTATGAAATTGCAAAAATACTTAATAAAAAAACAAAATCCATAGACATTGCCTCCGTCTACAGAACGCTAAAAATATTAAAGGAAAATGATCTCGTACACGAAACGTCTCAAGGAAAATTTATAGCATGTCAAAAACCTTCGTGCAAAAACCAGAAACATAGTCACCACCAATTTATCTGCGAAACATGCCGACAAACAACAGAAATTCACATAGATGACTCCGCATTTTTATCAAAAATAAAAAAAATATTCCCGGAAATATCAATTCAATCCCACGATTTTCAATTTTCGGGATTGTGCCAAAACTGCAAAAAATAATTAACTAAAATATATGTCTATCACCTGGCTATATACGCTCGGAAGCGTAGGACTCGTAAGTTTAATATCAATTATCGGGCTTTCCACGATCGCAATCAAAGCGGAGAAGTTAAAAAAAATCCTGATATACATGATAAGTTTTTCAGCGGGAGCACTACTGGGAGACGCATTTATACACCTTCTACCTGAAATAGTTGAAGAGGCCGGAGCATTCACGGTAACTATTTCCGGCTACATTCTCCTGGGTATAATAGTTCCATTCGTTATAGAAAAATTCATACATTGGAGACATTGCCACATGCCGATCACTCATGAGCACACACACCCATTTGCATGGATGAATCTCTTTGGAGATGCAATACACAACTTGATAGACGGCATGATAATAGGCGCAGCCTACATGATAAGTTTACCTGTTGGAATTGCAACAACCATAGCAGTCATATTACACGAAATCCCTCAAGAAATTGGTGATTTTGGAGTCCTTCTACACGGAGGATTTTCGGCAAAAAAAGCGATATTATTAAATTTTTTAACCGCTCTCGCTTCGGTGATAGGAGCGATAGTGGTGCTTACCATTGGAGCTCATGTGGCTGAAACAAGCCATTTTCTGATTCCATTTGCCGCAGGTAATTTCATTTACATCGCGGCAACGGATTTAATCCCGGAACTTCACAAAGAAACAACTGTAAAAAAATCAGCCTTTCAATTAATATGGTTCGTGATAGGAATAGGTATTATGAGCCTGTTGCTCGGATTGGAATAAACTAGGTCAAAAGCAACCTAAAACAAAATCGCCATAAAAATGCAAAAAATATTGAGCTATGTAAAACTAGCGCGCCCGAAACATTACATCAAAAATTTATTAATTTTTGCACCTCTGTTCTTTGCTGGCAAATTCTTAAATGGAATGATGTTGTTGGGTGGAATTAAATTATTTCTGGCGTTCAGCGCTTTATCAAGCGCCGTATATATCATAAACGACATAGCCGACAGAAAAAAAGACCGCGCCCATCCACAAAAAAAAATGAGACCGATAGCGTCAGGCAAAATTAGTATCAGGAACGCAGTAATTTATTGCATATTATTTTTGATCGCCACGGGTATACTTGGCGCACAACTCCCGGTTTCCATGAACAAAGTATTTTTAATTTACTTAATAATAAATTTATTTTATTCGTTCTGGTTCAAAAATATCGTAATAGTCGACATCGTCATAGTCGCATCGATGTATTTAATAAGACTCTACGCGGGCGGCGAATTATGGAGCATAGAATTATCACACTGGATTGTGCTTTGCACGTTCTTTTTAGCTTTATTCATAGTCACTGCCAAAAGAAGAGCTGAATTTGTATTGATAGGCAAAAATTCAAACACAAGAGCGGTTATACAGGAATACAATAAGGATTTTTTAAACACTATTTTAACGATAACGACAACGGCCTGTATCGTTACCTACGGACTGTACGCAGTATCAATGGAAAATCCATATTTGATATATTCAATATTTTTTGTGACATTCAGTATGCTCAGATATTTATATTTGGTATACAAAAAAGATCACGGGCAATACCCTGAAAATTCACTTACAGATCCATGGATAGGACTTGGTGTTATCGGCTGGGGCGTATACAACGGTTTAATTTTTTATTTCTTCTAATGTCGTATTTGTTTTTAATTACAGCACTTGTTCTCAATTCTATCGCAAATATATTGATGAAATTGGGAGCGACTCACTTAGGAGATTTAGCCGGCGTCGCTGTGGGTGAAATTGTTTATAAATTCATAACAAATTGGCGCTTATTGCTTGGATTATTTTTCTTCGCAACAAATGTAATTTTATACGTATTAGCATTAAATAAACTAAATATTTCGATGGCATATCCGGTAATGACCACCGGAGGGTTTTTGATTATAGCGGTCTTTTCAATATTATTTTTAAAGGAGCCGTTTACCATATTTCAAGGCATCGGCATAGTGCTCGCGACCATCGGAATAACGCTAATCGCCTACAGAGGATAATGTATAAATCCCCTTCTCCACAGCGGTTTCTAATAAATTTTTAGCTCTGTTAATATCCGGATAGATCAGCTTATTTTGCACAGAGAGATTGTGAGATTTAATAGAATCAATGTTTACAAAATAAGAAAGTCCGTTGAAACAAACCGCGAGCAAAACAAACCCGATTATATATCTTACGCCTCTCAATTTCGGAAAATTTTCAATTAAAGAGATATAACTCAACACATAGAAAAGGATTGAAAAAACGGAATACTTGGAAGCAAAAGCCTGTTCGATCCCAAACCCGCTTCTTGCAAAGGCCATCGAGAGAGCCGTAATAAATAAAAAAAGTAGTGAAGAGTATACCACTATATTTTTTTTGAAAAATTTCGTAAAAGTGAGATATCCAAAATACAAAGTTGCCAAAAACCCCGAGACAAAAGCAACGGCTTGAATTTTAAGGAAAGCAACGGGGGCTCCTATTAAAACAAAGAAGTATTGCAAGGTTTGAAACGGGTTTTTCAGAGCAACCAAAACGCCGGGATGGTCCGCTGTTTGTATATATCCTTGGAAGTAAAAAAGTATCGTCAAAACCGCGATCGGCGCCAAAAAAACAAAATCAAAATATCGTTTTTGATACAACAAAATCAATGCTCCAATAAGGAAAACAAACATTCCGTTCCCCATTGTAAAAGTCGCAAAAAGTGCAGATAACACCCCTAAAAATAAATATTTTTTTTTGGGCCTAGAAAAAAGTAAAACTGCAAGCAAAGAAAAGAATAAAATAAAAAAATTACACATCGCGGCGGTAGCCCAATATATGCTTTCATGATACTGAGGTTGAAATATCAAAAACGGAATAGGTAAAAGTAAAAAAGTTTTGTTTTCTTTTAAAATTGAGGATTTATAGACAACAAAAAGCAGACCAACCAATGCAAGATTCCCAATAAAAATCAACGCGGAAAAATTAACAACTCCAAGTGAATACCCAGCCAAAACAATCAGCCTGTTCAAGGCAAATCTATGCTCCGTATGTTGAGACAAAATCAACCACAGTCTGTCGGTCAAAGAAGTAAAATCTGAATACTTCGTCAAAAAACCTAAAACAGCATCAAAATCGTCCCAAAAAGGAACGTTCACTGAATATTTTAAGACAAAAACAAAAAAAACAACGACAGGAAGCGCAAACAAAAAAACGGATAAAAATTTTTTCATATAAAATTTCTTGGTGGAGATGCCGGGAGTCGAACCCGGGTCTGAAAGGTAGATGCTAAAACCTCTACAATCTTAGTCCGGCTTGAAATTGTTAGGCCTCACCATAAAAGCTGGACGAAAACAGATCGGCTTAAGTCCTGTTAAATTTCATCCACAACTCTTAGAACAACAGAGCTGTGAACTAACCTTCTAATGTCGTTATATCCCGCCAGAAGGCGTCACGAGTATAACGGCTTC
>CAZGHH010000010.1:0-29215 GCA_964525485.1 uncultured Candidatus Peribacteria bacterium
CCGCGATTCCGGTAGACGCAAGACAGTATATCGCACAAGCGTTCCGCGAAGTTTATGAGCAATATAAGACAGATTAGGAAAAACTCGCATCATTATCGCGACTTCAAGCAGTCATTGTGACTAACAACCGTCATGGTAATTAACAACAGTTATCGTGACCAACAACAGTTATCGTGACCAATCCATCCTCTCAATTACTTCATTCTCTTAATAATTTCAGAAAAAAACTGAGATATTTTCACGTTTTTACTCACAAGTAAAACCAACATGTGATAGAGAAGATCCACACTTTCCTCTATCAATCTTTGTTTGGTCTCTTTTTGACAAGCTTTGATAACCTCCCCAGATTCCTCCCCTATTTTAGCGCAAATTTTATCGTTTCCTTTTTTCAATAATTGAACTGTGTAAGAACCTCTTGGCATTTTTAATTTTCTCTCATTTATCAATCCAAAGAGAGTCGTAATCGGATTTGGAATTGGGTCAGGAATCGAGACCGTCATTGGGTCGGGAACCGAAGCCGTAATTGACTCAGGAACGGAATGGCGACTATTTTTAATTTCGCCAAAGCAGGAACTACTACCGGTGTGACAAGTTTTTCCAATTTGATCTACAAGTACAAGTAAAGCATCTCCGTCACAATCAACTTTCATATCAAGAAATTTTAAAACGTTCCCACTTGTTTCTCCTTTCATCCAAAGTCGATTCTTAGATCTACTAAAAAACCACACATTACCGGTTCTAAGAGTCTTTTTTATAGACTCTTTATCCATATACCCAAGCATCAAAACCTCCCTGTTTTTAAAGCTTTGAATTACAGTAGGCACAAGCCCACCCATTTTATTCCAATTAATTTTACGAATCTTTTTTATCATATTTTTAAATTTAAAAATTTTTTCACATCAGAAATAGAATACTCACCGCGATGAAAAATCCCCGCAGCCAAAACCGCATCAGCGCCTCCTTCCAAAAATCCATCTTTAAAATCATCGAGACTACCAACACCTCCTGAGGCTATAACAGGTATATTCACAGCATTCGAAACCTTTTTTAACAATACATTATCAAGTCCGGTTTTAGTCCCATCTTGATCTATAGAAGTTAATAAAATTTCACCGGCACCACGTGTTTCAACTTCTTTTACCCAATTCAGAACATCAAGTGAAGTCTCATCTCTCCCTCCATTTATAAAAACTTTATAATCATCTCCATTTTTTTTTGCATCTATAGCGACGACTATACATTGCGAACCAAAAATCTCAGCAGCCCGAGAAATTAAATCAGGATTTTTTACGGCTGATGTATTAATAGATACTTTGTCGGCACCATTTTTCAGAACATTACGAATATCGGAAACAGATCGAATCCCTCCTCCAACAGTAAAAGGAATAAAAACATTTTTAGATATATTTGCGACCATATCAAAAAGTATGCTTCTCCCCTCGTTTGACGCTGATATATCGAGAAAAACAAGCTCATCCGCGCCCTCATTAGAGTATTTCATCCCAAGCGCAACAGGATCTCCAACATCTGCCAAATCAACGAAATTAACTCCTTTTACAACCCTGCCATTCTTCACATCCATACAAGGAATGATTCTTTTGGCCAAAAAAGATTTTTTTGAAATATTTTTTAAAATATCTTTCAAAAACAATTTATTCTCATACAAAGATTTCCCCAAAACAGCACCATATATAAAAGCATCCTGCAGAGATTTCAGACTTTCAATACTTGAAATTCCCCCACCGGCGAAGACTTTTAAACCAAGACTGGTAAGATTCTTAAAAATAGAAATATCCGGAGTTTTCAGCATCCCATCACATTCAACATCTGTAGAAAGAACGAATTCAACACCTATCCCAACCATCTGCTTAGCAAATTCAACATAATCAACAGCGATCGTTTCAGTCCAACCATTTACAGCTGCTTTCCCATCTTTCACATCCACTCCAACGATAATTTTATCGCTACCAAATTTTCTTAAAACACGCTTCAGGAAAGCAAAATCATTCAAAGCCTTGGTTCCCAAAATAACTCGTCTAACTCCCACTTCAAAATATCTATCCAAATCATCTTCACTTCGCACGCCCCCACCAACCTGAACAGGAATATCCAAACTCCTCACAATCTCCGAAATTTTTGCAAAATTTACAGGGCGGCCGGAAAGAGCTCCATCTAAATCTATAATATTCAAAATCTCAGCTCCTTGC
Organism: uncultured Candidatus Peribacteria bacterium; assembly: GCA_964525485.1. GTDB lineage: Bacteria > Patescibacteriota > Gracilibacteria > UBA1369 > LOWO2-01-FULL-3 > DAONBD01. The sequence continues at coordinate 2,208 of CAZGHH010000010.1, forward strand.
GATTGAAAATTCAAAGCAACAGACAAAGGATTGTCGGAATAAACTTTTTTCTTCGAATATAAGCCTTGCGAAAGCCTAACGCATTTACCTCCTATGATATCTATTGCAGGAACTATTAACATTTTAAACAAAAATTATTAAGTAATTTAAGACCAGCCTCGCCAGATTTTTCAGGGTGAAATTGCGTGGCAAAAAAATTCTCTTTTCGAACCACGGAGGCAAAATCAATGCCATAAGAAGTCTTTGCAATCACAAAATCTTCAGAAGTTTGCAGATAATAAGAATTCACAAAATAAAAAAACTCTCCACTTTGGATCCCGTCAAACAAAGAATCGTTTTTCTTTAAAAAAACTTTATTCCAACCAATTTGAGGAACCTTCAATTCACGATCAACAAAATCAAATCTCCTTACAACCCCGGGAATAACTGACAAACAATCCACTCCGCCCTCTTCTGAAAAATCAGAAAAAAGTTGAAGCCCAAGACATATACCGAGAATGGGCTTTTTAAAAGACTTCAGAACCTCAACAAAACCATTTTTTTGAAGTTGAGTCATGGCACTTTTAGCGGCACCCACTCCCGGTAAAATCAATTTGTCATACATATTCAGAGACCCAGGATTCGACAAAATATCACATTCGACGCCAATTTTTTTCAGGGCGTTCGCAACACTTTTGATATTCCCAGCATTGTAATTAATTATTCCTATTTTCATATAATCCCTTTAGTTGATGGTACGTCATTTATCCTTGGATCATCTTCGCAGGCCATCCTCAAAGCTCTTCCAAAAGCTTTAAAAATAGATTCTGTTTTGTGATGATCATTTCGCCCATATTTAACATTTATGTGTATCGATGCTTTTAAATTTTCAGCCAAAGCCATAAAAAAATCTTCAATCAATTCGGTAGGCATATCGCCGATCATTTCTCTCGAATACTGACAATTAAATACAACACATCTCCTGCCTCCGAGATCGATGGCCACTTCAGCCAAACTTTCATCCATCGGCACTACGAAACCATAGCGTTTAACTCCTATTCTTTTACCCAAAGTTTTATTAATAACCTCTCCGATCACAATTCCAACATCTTCAACTGTGTGATGCTCGTCGACCTTCAGATCTCCATTTACATTTACTTCCAAATCAATTAAAGATTGCTTGGAGAAAGTTTCCAACATGTGATCAAAAAAACCTATTCCGGTATTTATTGAATACTTTCCTACTCCATCCAAATTAACAGATACAAAAACATCTGTTTCATTTGTTTTTCTTTTTAATTCGGCACTACGTTTCATATTTAAATTTGTTATTTTTAATTCTTATAAATTTCACACCCAAATTACGAGCAAACACTTCATCGGAATCACGATCACCGATCATTACAGAATTCTTTAAATCAACTTTCACATTTTTCAAATACCGATCAAGAATCCCAATTCTTGGCTTTCTACAGGAGCAATTATCGGATTCAAAATGCGGACAAATAAAAACCGCATCGAATTCAACCCCCTCCTTTTTCAAAGTAGAAATCAATTTATTTTGCACCTTGTTAAAAACTTTCTTCGGAAAATATTGTGCACCCAAACCATCTTGATTCGTCACCATCACAAACCTAAAATTTTGCTCCTTCATCTTTTTCAAAGCCTTTATAGCGCCGGGAATAATTTTAAAATCCTTAACAATTCCGCCACCTCTAGGCTCAACAATCAAAGTTCCATCTCTGTCAATAAACGCACATTTAAAAGGCTGACTAAGAACATCTTTATAAGTCGATATAAACTTCAACATCTGGTTTTTTGTGCCAACAGTAAGACGGATTTTATCTCCACGCATTCTCAATCTAACTCCCCTCTCATTTAATTCATCAAAAACACGGCTAGAATTTTGAAACTTAGCGGTTTTAAAAAGAATAAAATTCGAAAAACTTTTAACATACTCAATCTCATTATCATCAAAAAATTTCTCAACCATCGGCTTTGCGACATTCATTACTTCATCAACATATTCATACATATAAGACGGATCTTCCAACGCGGCACTAACGGCACAACAAGCCATCATATTAACATCATAAGGCCCTCTCACTTTCAGCATTTCGGAGATGTTTTCCGAGGAGGCCAAAACGTACCCGACACGTAGTGAAGCCAAACCCCAAGCCTTCGAAAAAGTCCTGGAAATAACCAAATTCGGATATTTATTCAACAACGATACCGCAGAAACACCTGAGTATTCAAAATAAGCCTCATCGACATAAACTACCGCATTTACAGCTTTTTTCAAAACTACTTCAATATCATTCAAATTTAGAACTTCACCGGTCGGATTATTTGGATTGCATATAACAATTAAACGAACATTCTCATCAAATTCATACACGATTTCATTTCCGTTCAAGGAAGCGCGCTGAGCAAACATTGCAAAAGTTTCACGCGGAATCAGAATCTTGTCTCCAGCATCAGTAAAAGTCCGAAAAATCACATCTATCGCCTGATCAGACCCATTTACAGCCATAACTTGAGACGACTTAACTCCGGCATAATTTGCGATTTTTGTATTTAAACCAGCATATTCGGGATAATTTTGCACTCTTCCACTTTTCGCAAAATCAATTATGGCATCCACGATTTTGTTACTTGGAGGTAGAGTTCTTTCATTGAAATCCAAAAGCAATCCATCGAATTTCGCCCTACCTTCAATTGGCGGAGCATATGCTTGCATTTTTTTGACCTTATTGTTAACGAATTTAGACATTTCTAATAATTATAGAATTTTTGTGAGCGGTTAGACCTTCTTGAGAAGCCAGAATTTCAACAGTATTTTTTAATTTTTTACAACCGCGTTTGGTAACTTTTTGAATTTGCATTGTTTTCCCAAAAGAATCACAAGACAAAGCGGAAAACATTTTTGCATAACCGGAAGTCGGCAAAGTGTGATTTGCTCCTGTTGCATAATCTCCCAAGGGTTCAGATGAATATTTTCCCAAAAAAACAGAACCGGCATTTATAATTTTTGGAACAATTTTCTCGGAATCAATAGTATCTATCTCCAGGTGTTCAGGAGCATAAGAATTAATAATTTCAATTGCTTGATCGAGATTTTCAACAACAACAGCTACGCTTTTTTCCAGAGAATCATTTATTATGCCAGATCTAGATAAACCAGATATTTGATTACCAATCTCATTCATAACTTTTTTAACAAAATTTTCCGAATAAGTTACAAGCACGGCTTGAGATTCAGCGCCATGTTCTAACTGCGACAATAAATCCGCAGCCACAAATTCGGGATTCGCACGATCATCGGCAAAAACTAAAATTTCTGAAGGACCTGCCGGCATATCAATATCAACATCGCCATAAACAAGCATCTTGGCTGTAGTAACATATTGATTTCCGGGACCGAAAATTTTATAAACTTTCGGAATACTTTCGGTGCCATAAGCCATTGCAGCCACAGCCTGAGCGCCTCCAATTTTAAAAATTCTATCAACACCACAAATATCAGCGGCAACCAAAACCAAAGGATTACATTCTCCGTTTTTATCACAAGGAGTACACATTACAATCTCTCTACATCCGGCGATCATCGCAGGCACTGCAAGCATTAAAACAGTTGACGGATAAGAAGCTCTACCACCTGGGACATAAAGCCCCACTTTTTCCACAGGTCTAAATTCTCGCCAAATTTTGACCCCAGCTTGTGTTGCAATTTTCTTACTCTTACGAACAAGGACGGCAGAATGAAATTTCTCTATATTTTGCTTTGCTGATTTCAAAGCAGATAAAACATCTTTATCAATTTTTGAATAAGCTAAATCAATTTCTTCTCTTTGAACTGATAACGAGTCCAAATCAATACCATCGAATTTCTTTGAGAATTCAAACAAAGCAACATCGCCACGTTTCTTTACATCATCCAAAATAGAACGAACTACATCGCTAACATCATTATTTTTACTCCTCAAACCATCTATTTCAGCAAGCACTTCAGAGACCCCAAAGTTAGCAACATTTAATATTTTCATAATTAATTCGATTAATAATTTTTAGTTTTTCCTCAGAAAGAAAAGGGCTTTCAATAAAAACAGCCCTAGACGTAAATAATTTCTCTATAATTCTTAAGTTGTTCGCCTTCAAAGTTGAACCGGTCTGAGTAATATCGAAAATTGCATCTGCGATGTTTAACGCAGGAGCGATTTCCACAGAACCACTCAAAAAAACAATCTCGGAATTCAAACCTTTTTTACACAAATAATTCGACAAAGTATTAGGATAAGAAGTAGCTATCCGACGCCCCCTTAAATCATCAAACTTTTCACACCAAGAATTTTCAGGAACAGCAAGTACAAGACTACATTCTCCGAAAGGGAGTTTAGCCAAAACGTTCAAATTGGAAGATTTTTCAAAAAGAACGTTCTCTCCGACAATACCGAAATCGGCAATTCCGGACTCAACGCAGTCCACTATGTCGTCACTTCTCATATACAATATAGATACATCCAAATTCTCACATTGAACTATCAAAGACCTACCGGGAGAATCAAATTTCAAACCGAGAGATTTCAAAAAATTTACACTCCCATCACTTAGACGCCCTTTATTTTGAATAGCAATTTTTAACATTTTAAAGAAATTAAGATACAAAAAATCCCGCTTCTCTCTGCGGGACAGATGGTCACAATCCAATGCTTAAATTTTATTTCATTTTTTTAAGCACAAGATTATAACCACCCATTCCATGATGAAGCCAATGAGCAACACGTGTAATGGTAGTAGTACTTGCGCCGGTAGCCTCGCTAATACTTCTGTAAGATTCCTTGTTTAAAATTCTTTTCGCAACTTGAAACCTCTCCGTCATCCCTTTGATTTCAGACAAAGTACATAAGTCTCTAAAAAACTTTTTACATTCCTCAGGAGTAGCAAGACTGGAAATTGCAGTAAACAATTCCTTTGCCTCAGCTGTATTTAATTCTTTGTCAGTCATTTTTATAAACAAAATATGTTTTAACGTATTAATACATTAGCACGCAGAAATTAAAAGTCAATGCTTTTTTTAAAAAATTTTAAATGACTCTTTTCATCTTTTAATATATACTTCCTATCAAGTTAATTCCCTTACACATGCGATTCGACATACTCACAATTTTTCCGAAAATTTTCGACTCATATTTTGATGAAAGCATCACTAAACGCGCCAGAAAAGAACGCATAATAGATATATATGTCCACGACATTCGAGAATTCAGCAAAGACAAGCACAAAAAAGTCGATGCAAGAGTATTCGGCGGAGGTCCGGGAATGCTAATGACACCCCAACCACTATATGACGCGATATTTCATATTAGAAAATTCAACCGCGGACCTGTTATATTCCTCACTCCAGACGGGAAAATTTTCACCCAAAAAATAGCGGAAAAAATCACAAATACGATAATCAAAGAAGCGAAAAAGGATGAAAAAGATCGCCGCAAAAACGCGCCTCAAAAAGGCAATCCAAAGCCAAAATACGGACTTATTTTCATATGCGGTCGGTATGAAGGAATCGACCAAAGAATTCGCGACAACTTCGTAGATGAAGAATACTCAATAGGCAAATACGTACTGACTGGGGGGGAACTTCCGGCGATGGTTATAGTCGACACGATCGTTAGACTGATCCCTGGAGTACTTGGACATGAAGAATCCTCCGAAGAAGAAAGTTTTTCAAAAGCTTTGAAAAGAAAAAAGGAATACCCCCACTACACTCGCCCGGAAAACTTCATGGGATACGAAGTTCCAGACGTTTTAAGATCTGGAAACCATGCCAAAATAAAAGACTGGCGCATGCGGAAAATTAAATAAAAATCACCTACAAATAATCCACCCTCATGCATCGCAAGAAACTTGAAAACATATATGAAGAATTTCATTCAGGCCCGGAAGGACTGAAAAACGATCAAGCAAAAGAAAATTTAAGACTATACGGCCAAAATCAGATCAAAACCAAACAAAAAAAGCCAATTATAATTTCTTTTTTGGAAGAATTTTTTGATTTAATGGTGATCATTTTAATCATTGCCGGAACTATAGCCTATGCATTCAAAGAAACTACAGACGCGATAGTAATATTCGGAATAGTTTTATTAAACGCGACGGTAAGTTTCATACAAAAACATAAAGCTGAGAATGCAGTTGCGGCATTACAAAAAATGGTAGCCCCAAAAGCAAGAGTAATAAGAAACGGCCAACAAATAGTAATTGAAGCACACCAAGTCGTTCCGGGAGATATCATAATACTTTCACCCGGCACAATCATATCAGCAGACGCGAGACTCGTAGAAGCAAATCAACTTGAATGCAATCAAGCAATCCTGACAGGAGAGTCAGAAGCCGTCCCAAAAACTGTAATCACATTGAAAGGTAAGAACGTCCCAAAAATTGAGCATTCGAACACGGTATTCATGGGAACAGTGATTACTTCGGGGACAGGAAAAGCGATAGTTTTTGCCACAGGAGAAAAAACCGAATTTGGGAAAATAGCACAACTAACAACAACAACCAAGCAAGACCCAACACCCCTTCAAAAAGAAATGAAAAGAATAGGAGGATTTATAGCTATTTTGACATTGGTTCTATCAGGAACACTGCTTTTTATAGGATATTTTATACAAGGGAAAGGATTTATAGAAAATTTATTATTTACGATATCGGTAGCAGTAGCGGCAGTTCCAGAAGGTCTTCCAACAACCATAACAATCGCATTGGCGATCGGCGTACGCAGACTCGCGACAAAAAAAGCTATAGTAAAAAAATTAACATCGGTAGAAACTCTCGGATGCGCAACGGTAATACTTTCTGATAAAACAGGAACGCTAACTCAGAACGAATTAACAATAAAAGAACTATATTTCAATAATCTTTTCACCGAAGTAAAAGGAATCGGATATTCCCCAAGAGGTGAAGTGCAAATTTTGAAACCAGACTCGGGACCAATAACGATAGGCAGAGATGACCCAGTCCTTGTAGACATGGGGAAACGCAAAGAAGACTTAAAATTTCTTGAAGAAAAAGAAAAAACTATATACGAAACATTAAAAACCATAGCTCTGGTCGGAAGCTTGTGTTCAAACTCCACACTCAAACAAACCAGCGACAATGAATTCAATGTAGTTGGAGACCCCCTGGAAGGAGCTATTTTGACGTTTATTAAGAAATGCGGATTCGACTCAAGGTCGTTTGAGAACCAATATAAATATCTGGAAAAAATACCTTTCAATCCCGAACGCAAAAGAATGTCTGTAGTGGTTAGACACATTCAAAACGGAGAAATATTTGTACTGACAAAAGGATCTGTAAAAACAGTACTAGAAAAATGCACGGGAATATTAATAGATGGGAAAAAAATCGACCTAACGAAAGAATTAAGAGACAAAATCGATGAAAAAACAAAAAACATGGCAGACAATGCTTTGAGAGTGATAGCCTTTGCGTATCGCGAAATGCCTAGAAAAGAAAAAGAAATATACACGGAAGCTGCAACAGAAAACAATTTAACGCTACTCGGACTCGCAGGGATGATAGACCCACCGCGCCGAGACGTAAAAGAAGCGATAGCTCTGACAAAAGAAGCAGGCATACGCACATATATAGTCACAGGCGACAATGGATTCACGGCCACAGCGATCGCAAAACAAATAGGCCTGATTACGTCGGAAAAATGTGAAATTATCACTGGCGAAGATTTAAACAAAATTTCCGAAGAAAAATTGGAAAAATTGTTAAGAAACAAAGAAAAAGAAATAATATTTGCCAGCGTCAGTCCGCAACACAAAGTCAAAATCACAAACGCACTTAAAAACATTGGAGAAATAGTTGCTGTCACAGGCGATGGAGTAAACGATGCACCTGCGCTAAAACGCGCAGACATCGGAATAGCAATGGGCATAAAAGGATCAGATGTTTCAAAAGAAGCCGCAACAATGGTGTTAGCCGACGACAGCTTCACTTCGATAGTCCGCGCAATAGAAGAAGGCCGCACCATATATCAAAACATGAAGAAATTTATCTTCTACATATTTTCATGCAACATAGGAGAGCTTTTAATTATATTTACAGCAATAATCGCACAGATACCGACTCCTCTAACAGCTGTACTTATATTAGTGGTAAACGTAGGAACAGATATTTTACCAGCAATGGCTCTGGGAATAGAACCCTCGGGAAAAGACGTAATGTCCGCTCCTCCAAGAAAGAAAAATAAGAAAATAATAAACAAACATTTTATAGGCAGAGTTACATATATAGGAGGCATAATAGGAACAATCGTGTTAAGTGTATTCATTTGGAATTTATACAGATACGGATGGGAATTCGGAGAAAAAATAGACACTTCGAGTATTGCATATATCAAATCCATAACCATGGCTTTCGCGACATTAGTATCAATACAATTATTTAATGCATACAACGCACGTTCAAACAATCATTCTATATTTTCAGTCGGAATATTAAGAAACCCATACATTATCGGAAGCATATTAATATCATTCTCACTTTTATACATCATCACCGAACTTCCAATACTTCAAAAATATTTAGGAGTAATGCATTTAACAGGAACTGAATGGGGAATAATTTTCATAACAGGAGTTTCAATTTTAGCTATTGAAGAAATTAGAAAATTAATAGTGAAATTCAAAGATTAATCAAAGTTAAATGTCAAAAGAGTCAAGATATATTCGCGTAAAAGTCATACCGCAAAGCTCACCACAAGGCATCGTGGAAATATTAAAAGAATCAATAGACGGAGAAGAGGTTTTAACATACAAAATCCGCCTTAAAGCCCCACCTGAAAAAGGCAAAGCAAACGAAGAATTAATTAAATTTTTATCAAGAGAATTTAAGACGCCAAAAGACCAAATAGAAATAATTAGCGGAAAAACAGAGCGAATAAAATTAATAAAAATCGCCTAAAAAACGCCGAAACAAAAAAATTTTACCAAAGAAAGTGCAAGTAAAAGCAAAAAAACATTTAGGACAAAATTTTCTGACATCAGAAAATATAGTTAAAAAAATTGTCACAGCCTCAGAGGTAACAAAAACCGACACGGTAATTGAAATTGGGCCTGGACTCGGAATTTTGACAAAAGAATTAGCAAAAACAGCTAAAAAATTAATAACGATAGAGCTCGACACATCAATCATCCCTCATCTAAAAGAAAATTTGAAAAAATCGCTCACACAAAAAGATTTAAAGAAAATTAAAATATTAAACACAGACGCACTCAAATTCATTCCAGACGCAAAAACATTCAAAAAAGGAAAATACAAAATAGTTGCAAACATCCCATACTACATCACTTCCCCACTCATCACACATTTTCTCACTCTTCCAAACTCGCCGGACTCGCTCACTCTCTTAGTACAAAAAGAAGTCGCAGAAAAAATCTGCGCACAAACGAAACAATTCCCAAAAGTCACACATTCAATACTATCACTTTCAGTACAACTATTCGCTAAGCCAAGTTATTCGTTTACAGTACTTGCAGGCTCGTTTTCACCAGTTCCAAAAGTCGATTCGGCCGTAATACATCTCGAGACAAAAACACTTTCTAAAGAAGATTTAGCGACAAACACAAAGATCTTATCAATCGCAAAAAAAGCATTTTCAGGCAAACGTAAAAAACTTTCAAACACATTAAAAACACAAAAAGAAATAATCACAAAATTAAACCTACAAGACGACCGTCCGGAAACGTTAGATTTAAAAGATTGGAAATCTATCGCAAATTTTTAAAAATTACTCCTGCAACGATTTTACAAAACCTTACGCAATTCCTCATTCATTTTAATCGTAGCATCGCGAGCCGCTTCGGCATAAGATTTTTCATCGTATCTTGAGCCATCTTCAGCATAAGCAAAAATTATACCGCGAGATGAATTTACAACAGCACCAAGACCATTAGCATCGAAACAAACGCGCACGTCTTCGGCAGTTCCACCTTGAGCTCCATAACCAGGTACAAGGAAAATAGACGAAGGCATAATTTCTCGAAGAATTTTTGCTTGAGCGCTCTGAGTCGCACCCACAACAGCGCCAACACAACTGTACCCACTTTCCCCTACTTCATCAGCTCCCCAGCTGTCCACGTAGTGCCCCATAATTTCATACAAAGCTTTCGCATCCTTGCCTTTAGCAATTTCATCATACACAAATAAATCTTGTAACTCAGAAGAAGATTTATTTGAAGTCTTAACCAAAACAAACAACCCTTTTCCGTCCTTGGCAGCAACTTTCACGAAAGGCTTAACTCCATCACTTCCAAGATAAGGATTAACAGTCACGCTATCAGCATCAAAAATTCTCATAGACTCCTCTTCAATCTTCGTTTCGCCCAAATAAGCCTCGGCATACGCCTCGGCTGTCGAACCAATATCATTTCTCTTAACATCAGCAATAGTGATAAGCCCTTTCTCATGCGCATAATCCAAAGTTTCGCCATACACTCTTACACCTTCATGTCCAAAAATTTCATAGAAAGCGACCTGCGGCTTCACTACAGGCGCGATATCCGCAACCGCATCAATAATTCCTTTATTAAACTCGAGCAAAGCTTCCGCAGCCGCCCTCAAAGGATTGCCCAAGTTAGCCTCATCCTTGAAAACTTTTTCTCTTATGAATTCAGGGATTTTATCCAAACGAGGATCAAGCCCAATGCATACGGCACTATTTTTCTTTTTTACAGCTTCTATAAGTCTGTCGGCGAAATGTTTTTGCATACTAAATTTGTTTAATCTTTACGGAGATTATAATGCAGGGCATTCAATGCCGCCACCATTTTTAAACAAATCAGCATTTTCGCAATAATCACTAAAGGCTTGATAAAATCCGAATAAAATATGTTCATTATCATTTGTTGACATCAGCATAGCAAGCTTTTTCAACAAAAAAGGATATTCTTTTTGAGATAATCTTGATTTTAAAAGAGCACCAAGCACTGTAGAGTCAGCTCTCACCCCATCATCAATCATAATAGTAAATACATCCAAAAACTCGTCAACAGACGCGCAAGTTTTCAACCATTTCGTAAAAAAACAAAGCGGAGCGGTGACTTGAAAAAGCCCTCTGTATTCAGAGTAAAAATTTACAAAATCTTCCGAATTTTCAAATTTCGCATCACGATAAACCCTCGTAATATACAGCCTGAAAACTATTTCATCTAAAATGTTACTAATACCGGCAAGAGTATCTTTGTCTTCTCCACATATCGTAATCAAGTCATCATAAACATCATCAATTCCGTCACGATCATCGATATGCGGACCAAAATGAAGAGTGTCTTTTTCATCAGGCATTTCATCCATACAACAACGGAAAACGCGTTCAGCAACAGTCTCTCTTTCGTTATCAACAAAACTTTTTACCAAGTTCACAAAATTTCTAATTCTATGGACTAAAAGAGTGGACGACCCCAATTTCCCCCAAGAAATAGTTGGCTTTTCAACTTTTGGAAAAAGACATTCCACCCCAACTCCAATATCACGACAAGCAGTCCTTGGTAAATTCAAAGCAAGCCAAGACAAATCATCCTCGCAATTCACGTCAAAATTAACATAATCAGCAAGCCCGTCATCAAATTTATTTAATTCATCAGACATACGAAAATTTAAAATGGGGCAAACCCTACATTTTCAGGTTAAAATTGTCAATACAACGATTTTTTAGAAACCGTGTTTAGCTCCCCATCCAGCAGTGTCATTTTTGAAATCCATAACAACTTCATACTGCTCGGAAGTAATATCTCCGCGATCACGAGCCAAACCTATGATATCTGTAAATCCGGTCAAATTTGTAAATTTCAAGCCGGCTTCGGCAAACAAAGCCTGAGCCTTCGGCAATTCCCAACTAACGATCGAGAAAATATCAGTTACCTGCCCTCCTTCTCGGGTAACAGCCTCAGCCGCCTTCACGCTCGATCCGCCAGTTGAAATCAAATCCTCAACAATCAAAACTTTTTGCCCCGCCTCGAGCATCCCCTCAACCTGTTTTCCGGCACCGTGCTCTTTTGCCTCCGGTCGAATGTAAACCATCGGCAAACCCATTTCATAAGCCAAAAACGCCGCCCACGGAATCGCGGCCGTCGCAGTTCCTCCAATTACATCCGGCATTTGCATTTCTCCGCTTGCCACTCGCGCGCTCAATACTTCCTTAAAAGCATCTACAACCATCTTCCTCTCCTCAGGAAAAGAAATTATTTTTCTATTATCGCAATAAACCGGAGATTTAATACCACTCACCCAAGTAAAAGGCGGATCCATCTTCACTATCACAGCTTTTTTATTCAATAAATTTTCAGCAATCTTTTTTGAAACCTCTAAAAAATTCACATCAGCCATATTTTATTAAATTAAGACTATTTTTTAGCCAATTATTCCACAACAGAAAACTATAATCCAGATTTCTTAATAATTTTCGCTTTCAGACCCCATTAGATACAAATCCCCAGCATTCATACCACCTACGAAAATACGCTGGTCAGGCTGAGACTGATCAGACTGTGGTTGATCAGACAAAAACTGCCCTTTCTGAAATTTGCCGGTAGATATTATTAAATCTGCAATAGAATCTTCCGGAATTGTTTCACCGCAAACATCTTCATCGGTATATTCAATGCCTTCGGCCTCAAGAACCTGTGTAGCAAGAGCTACTGTAGCCAAAAGCACGGACTGACGAACTCTATCAATATCAATTCCCAAAGCATCCAGCTGAGTCAAAGCCGCCACTTCGGCAACTCTTACAACTTTTGCAGGTTCTACAGGTTCATTACAAACACGCGCCGCCTTTACAACTCGAAACGCAACCATAGCCACTTCTCTCGCGACAGAAGCGTCCACGCCATTCATTGTAAAGCCTCTTTCAAGTTCTTTAATCAAAGGTTCTTGATCAGGTCTAAAATTCAAAGAATCTAATTCAGCCATAATTTATAATTAAAAATTGGGGGCAAATATACATCAAAAACATACACAAATCAAATCAACCCCGAAAGATCTATCTTAGCAACACCGGCATCAAAAGCTTCGTCGTCTTCATTCATAGTCGCGGCAGTAATAACTTCCATTGTAATTCTGCGAACAACACTAATTACCTGCTCAGGCTCTCCGGCATTGTCAATATACAAATGACCAATCCCGAGACGCCCCATCACGGTTTTATACACTCTTGAATGAGAAAAAGATCTTGCACATTGGAGCCTATTTCTTGCATCTTCTCTTGAATCACGAACAACTTCGGTCGCAGTTAAAAGTATTTGTTCAGGAGAAATTGCGCCTGCATGGGCTACTTCATGAGTGCTCGCAGTAGATTCTGGAGAAACATCATCATTTACAGATGAAGTCTGTGGTTCACGATCTATTCTCATATTAGAAAAATTAAAATATGGTTAAGCAAAATACATTTAAAACGCTTTAACGTAAAGAGTTAAATTTTAAATCCTCACCACGCTTTCTTCCTACCCACGCTATCTCTACGGTAAACACCGAATTCTTTGAATTTTAAAGCCACTTTCCCATCAAAAATTGTTCCGTCCTTACAAGCACGCAAGCCGGTATCATCTATACAGCACTGTCCGCAAACCCCGAATCCGCATTTCATATATCTCTCGATTGAAACTTGCGATTCGCGTTTATATTTCACGCCAAGCTCAGCTCCTTTTTTCATCATAATTTCCGGCCCACACGTGAGAATTTTATTTATCGTTTTATCTTTTTTTAATAGTTCCTCGAGCAACACAGTATTGAATCCGGCAAATCCTTTACTACCATCATTTGTACATGCGTGATATTTAATTTTCGCGGCCTTCGCACTAATTTTTACCCCAGCCTTCGCGCCACTTCCAGCACCGCCGAGTTTTTTCACTCTCGCCTCATACATTAATAGATCTTTATTTCTAGCACCTGCAATAAACTCAACTTTGCATCCGAGTTTCGCGGCATGCGCAGCAACATTATAAAGCGGAGCAGCACCATAACCTCCGGCAAGCAACGCCAAATGATCGCCTTTTTTGAATTGGAAAGAAGTTCCGTAAGGACCTCTTATTCCAACATACTGCCCAACTTTGAATGTAAATAATTTTTCCGTCGCAGGCCCGACTTTAGCTATAGTAAGCCAAAATTCTTTTCCGTCATCGTATGCAATTGAAAAAGGCTTCTCATCAAATCCAGGAATCCACATCATCACAAATTGCCCAGGCGAACTTCCCAGTTCCCACCCAGGTACTTTCGCATCAAAAACAAAAGTCCAAATAGTATCAGTCTCTTTCACTATCTTTTTAATCGGAAGCATTTCAGGAATTGTATTGTTCATATAAGTCCGGGACTTTACTGTAAGGGGTAACCGAGTCCCGAACTCAGTATACCCTATTAGTAGAAACTCTACTTAACGCACCCTATTATTTCTTTTAAATCTTTCACTCCATTCTTCTTGCACCAAACATCCATCTCTTTCACGATTTCACCAAAACCACTCACATCTCTGTAATAAACCATCGTTCCGATCCCGACCAAAGTCGCACCAGCCATCATCATCTCGATCGCATCTTCACCAGTCATCACACCACCCGTTCCAATTACTGGCAACTTTGTCGTCTTCCACACATCATTCACACACTTGATCGCGATCGGTTTAATAGCAGGACCAGAAACCCCACCAACTCGATTCGCAAGAATCGGAAGTCGAGTAACAAGATCAATCGCCATTCCAGGACCTACGGTATTGATCGCACAAAATCCATCCGCCCCAGCCTCCGCACACGCGTAAGCAATCCGTCCGATCGATGGCGTATTTGGTGATAATTTCACTATCAAAGGAATCTTTGATTTCAGCGCATTCAAAACACCACGAGCGATCTTCGTTGCATGAGCGGCTTGTAGTGGATCGCACGCGAAAGGTATTCCAAATTTATCCTCAACATTCGGACAAGAAATATTTACTTCGATAACATCCGGATCTAGTGCAACAATCTCGCGAGTCAAATCTTCAAATTCATCTATTTTATTCGCAACAATCGAAGCGATAATAGGTGCAGGCCGACCATTTTTCAAAGCCCCACTCTGCACACTCCCTCCCCTTTTCATTCTATTTCCCACGCGAGCCCCATACTCCTCAAACAACTCGCTCGCCTTTTCTATTCCCGCATCGCTCAAACCCACCGCGTTCAAAAAATAATGTTCCGTCCCAAGCATCGTCGGATTTTTGTGTCCCTCATTACCATTCAGCCAGATTGATTTCGTCGTAACACCACCAGCTCCATTCCTAACTACATTTCGAAGAGAAGCCGCAGTTACACCAAGAATCCCAGAAGCTAAAACAGTTGGGTTCTTAAACTCGATTCCGCAGAATTTCACTTTGAGGTTTGTCATCGAAAAGAATTTACCACGATCAGAAAACTTTCTCAATCCTAGTTAAATCTCTCCATATTAATTGCCACCAGAATTACAGTTTAGCCACATTCACACCTCCTTCCCATCCTTCCACACTATAACAGGCCACCCACGAAGACTTTTTTCAGTATAGTTACTCCATCCGCATTTATACATCACGCTTTCTTTCCAAGCCATTCCTTTTAATTTCGTATCCACAAGTACTAAATCAGCCGCGAAGCCCTCGCGCACAAAACCCGCGCCAACCACACCAAAAATCTCAGCAGGATTTTCGCAGTACATTCGAACCAAATCTTTTAGTCCAAATTTTCCCTTCGAAACTTCATTCAAAAACATAGGAAGCACAGTCTGAACATCCGGCATTCCGCTCATCCCCATCTCTTTTCGTTTTTCATCAAAAGTATGAGGGCTGTGATCAGTCGCGATCACATCAATTTTTCCTTCATACACAGCTTTCCACAAATCCCCCACGTCAGACTTCCTCCTCACAGGCGGATTTATCATAAGAAATTTCCCGAACCTTCCATACATTGAAGTATTAAAAAACAAATGATGCGGACTCACCTCACAAGTCACGAGAGGTCGAAATTTCTCTATAATAAGCGCTTCTTCACGTGTAGACACATGAGCTATATGTAAGGACCTCTCATATTTTTTCGCCAAATGACATGCTTCGCGCACAGCGATGATAGCGGCATCTTTCGGCCTCGCCTTACTCCAAGTCGCAGGCTTAAGAGGATTAAATTTCGAAATATTTTGAGAAATAGAAACCGGATCCTCGGCATGCACAACGATAGGTAAATTTCTCAAATCTTTATTAGCCAAAATTCTTTCAAGCGATTCGTATCTATTTACTTCCAAACCATCCACAACATAGCGAGGCCCCAAATTCCCAGTCGAATGCGCCATATAAACTTTCACACCAGCCAAATACTTAGACAAAGTTTTATTTTTATAAACTTTTTCTATTTCATCCAAATTATCGGCACCATTTTCTTCAACTATAACAGCCATATAAAGCCTAAAGTCACACAAACATTTCTTTTTCGCCAAAGCCAATTTTTCTTTAAAAGCCTTAACCGTCGTCGTAGGAGGCTTCGTATTTGGCATGTCGAAAATCGTCGTTATCCCGCCAGCTAGAGCCGCTTTTGATTCAGTTGCAAAATCGCCTTTATGCGTCAGCCCAGGCTCACGGAAATGCACATGCACATCAATTAATCCCGGCAATAAATAAAGTCCATCACGAGAACAATCGATAACTTCACCTTTGAAGTCGCCAGACCCTTTAACCTTCACGCTCCCACCTTTTACCACTTCCAAAATTTTCCCATTTTTTCCGCTTTCGAAAACAACGTCCTTCGTGACAATCCCACGCGAAGATACCGTACGAGCATTTTGTAATAAAATCTTCTTCATACCCTTAAATTAAAAGCAAAAAATATCATAACACGACAATCAGTTTTTAGCCATCTTGACCGCTTATTACTAAAAGTATAAAGTACACGCATTATTAACCAAGAAATTATGACAAAAAACTACAAAATTGCACTGGCAACGGTAGCAATAGCAACAACTCTAACCGGATGCACATTCTCATTCACAACGGATGACGACAATACTCCAACAGACAAAGACGATACGCAGGTTACAGAAGAACAAAAAGTTCCAACAATTGAAACAAAAGCAGAAGGAACATACACAAACGACAAATATGGATTTAGCGTAGAAATACCAGCAACATGGACAGGTTATACAGCAGTAGAAAGACCATTAAGTGACGAAGTCCCAGTAATAGATTTCAATCTTAAGGGACCTCAAGAAATGGAAAGCATGATGGCAATAGCAGTTTACACAAAAGCTCAATGGGCAGAAATAAATCCAGATGAAAATCCATTAGTTGCAGATGCAAAAATTGGAGAAAATGATAAATATGTATTCACAGCACACGGAAGCCAAGACAATTCAGAAGAGTTAATTACAAAAAGACAAGAAGTCGAGAGTATTCTCAAAACATTTAAAGCATACTAAAAACTTAGTTTAAAAAGGCCTCTTCATTACGAAGGGGCTTTTTTTATAACATTTTTGCACTACTTCCCTATCACTTCCGCCATCAAAGCCATTCTCAAAGCCAAACCATTTCCAACTTGTTCAAAATATTTAGCCCTAGGATCACGATCTACGTCCACGGTTATTTCATCAACTCTTGGAAGCGGATGTAATAATAAAGCGGATTTCTTAGCCTTCTTCATCATCGAACCGTCTATCACATAAACACCTTTATATTTCGCCGCCTCTTTTTGACTTTTAAATCTTTCCGATTGAATTCTAGTCGCACATATCACATCCATTTTACCAATTACTTCAGCCAAATTTTCAGTCTCGACAAACTCGCGCCCAGAAGCAGTTAAATCATCTTTCACACCCCACGGCATCGCCAAAGCTTTCGGTGAAACAAAAACAAATTCAATATTCCAATGTTTAAGAAGTTCGCACTGTGAATGCGGAACCCGACCGTTTTTGAGATCCCCTACCATGCCGACGACCAACCCATCCAACCTCCCTCTACGCTCTTTCCATATAGTATAAACATCGAGCAACGCTTGTGTCGGATGATCTCCAACACCGTCACCAGCATTCAAAACTGGCACAACATATCCATTCGCCTCGCCGGCATCTTTAGCCCCTCTCGCAACCTCCGCTACGCTCCCAACTTCCGGATGCCTCATCACAATCAAATCCGCAAACTGCGAAACAACTCTCCCAGTATCATACAAACTCTCACCTTTTCTAGCAGACGACACTCCCGCCATATCTGCTCCGCTCACAACCTTCCCGCCAAGTCTCAAAAAAGCGCTTTCAAAACTCATCCTCGTCCTCGTAGAAGGTTCGTAAAAAAGTGTCGCGAGAATTTTCTCATTCATCAAATTCAAAAAACCACCAGCTTCGCCACAACAATCACCACGACTGCAACAATCATCTTCACCACAACCTCCTCTCTTTTTCTGCGCCGCAATCACCTTTTCCATTTTTAACGCTCTACGAAAAAGAGTCTCCATCGTTCGTTTGTCGAACTGCGCGACTGAGACAATATTTTGATTTTTTAATTTCACAACCAAATTATCTATTAATCTCGAACAAAGTCAACATTGCACAAAATCAATATTACAAATACAATGCGTCTCAAGATCTCTTAAGATCGCAACTGACCACACATAATGCCAAAGGGAATCTTAGTCCTGAAGGACGGGACACACCTCACAGGAGACCTCTTCGGGGCGGATACGTTTTCCGCGGGGGAGGTAGTTTTCAATACCGGCATGACCGGCTATCCAGAAAGTTTTACAGATCCTTCGTATGAAGGTCAGATTTTAGTTCTCACCTATCCACTTATCGGCAACTATGGAGTCCCTGGTAATGAAAAAGATGAAAATGGATTGTTGAAATTTTTCGAATCAGATCGCATCCACATTCGCGGTTTAATAGTCAGCGAATACAGCGAAAATTATTCTCACTGGAATGCAAAAAAATCCCTCCACGAATGGCTGAAAGAAAACAATATCCCAATGATTTCAGGCATAGACACCCGCGCCCTTACCAAGAAGCTTCGCAACCATGGAGTGATACTGGGAAAAATAATTCCGGAAAATCAAAAAGATCCAAACCCAAAAGTTTTCCCAGATCCAAACATCGAAAACCTCGTTGCCCAAGTCTCAATCGACAAACCAATTTTATATAAAAGTGAAAATCCAAAAGCAAAAAAGATTGTCTGCGTTGATTGCGGAATGAAACTAAATATCTTGCGCTCACTTCTAGCGAGAGGCCTCACAGTGCTCCGCACACCTTGGGATTATGACTTCACAAAACATTTCACAGACACGAACTCGCAAGACACCGCCCATCAAAACCACGACACTCCGTACGACGGCCTTTTCCTCTCAAACGGACCAGGCGACCCGGCGATTCTCTACCCTCTTCACAACCACGTCCGCGAAACAATGAAGCTAAAAAACCGCGATAATAAGCCAATACCGATCTTCGGTATTTGTCTCGGCAACCAAGTCCTCGCGATCGCAGCAGGAGCTCGCACCTACAAACTCAAGTTCGGCCACCGCGCACAAAACCAACCTTGTATTGACGTTAATCCAAAATCCGAAACGTACAACCAATGCTTCATCACGTCCCAAAACCACGGCTTCGCCGTCGATGAAAAATCCCTACCAAAAGACTGGAAAATTTGGCTCCGCAACTTAAACGACAACACAAACGAAGGCATCGCCCATTCGACAAAACCATTCTTCTCATGCCAATTCCACCCAGAAGCCACCCCCGGCCCAGTCGACGCCGACAAGTTCTTCGACAAGTTCGTAGAGCTTTTATAAAATTGAAGTAAAACCTCTTCCCTAAACGAAATCCAACACATAAACAAAAACCCTCCGCATGAGGCGGAAGGCTTCCAACATTTCATTAGAAATATTTGTTTTTGTTTCTAGGTCAGTTGGTTTTTGTTTTAATTTCAATCTCGGCTTTGGTGTTGTTTAGTGCCGCACCACCGGCCGCCCGATCCTTTTAGCACGATCTCATACATAAGCAGAGGAGAAAGGATAAAAGCGGTGCTTCGTCTAGATCCGTCTAGACATCTTCGGTCCTATTATCCAGTCGAAACCGAATGAAAGGTCCATCGCCAAGTAGAGAAAGAGAGAGAGTAGAAGGTAAAGCCAATTTTTATTTTTGTTTTTGAGGCTGATGCCTTATGTTACTCCCTCTCCCTCCCTACTTGCGGTAAGAAGGAAAGATTAAGAGTGAAACTCTCCGCGAGCTTTAGCGAGCGTAGGTTTCCATCCTCATTCATTTTAATTTTGAACGAATGAAGAAATTCCAGTTTTTTGTTTTTGTTTTTATTTTAGCGCATTAGCGCTTTAATTCCTGATTTTTAATGTGCGAATGAATTTCCTGTCGCCTTTGCGTTTCTCGTTTTTGAAATTCATAACATGATATCCCGAATAAAATATTTGTCAAAAATATACTTAGGACATATTCTTATTTTTTGTTCTAATTTAAACTTATCAGATAAGAACCATTAATTAAAAAGCCGGTTTTTTGCTATTAAAAAATTTAAAAGGTACAATAAAAGCCTATTTTAAAAGTATAAACATGTTCGTTTCATTAGACCTAGAAACCACGGGACTCGATAAGCGCATCGATCGCATAATAGAGTTCGGAGCCGTAAAATTCGACCTAAACGGCAATTCTGAAACTTTACAAATATTAATCAATCCTGGAACCAAAATCCCAGAATTTATAACATATTTAACAGGGATTACTGACGAAGAATTAAAAGACGCAATAACATTTGAAGAGGCAAAAGAAAAAATCTCAGAATTCATAGGTGACTCTGTTATTATAGGCCATTTCGTCCAATTCGACATAGATTTCCTCAAATCCAAAGGGATGGAAATCAATAACGATTATTACGACACCTCAGAACTGGCGAGAATATTTTTCCCGGGACTACCTTCATACAGCCTTGAAATATTATCCGGGATTTTACAGCTCACTCACGAAGAAAAACATCGCGCACTAGACGACTCTATCGCAGCCCAAGGATTATTTTTGAAAATCATCGACCAAATAAAATCGCTACCAAAACATTTACATGAAGAAATTATAAAAATTTCCGCAAAATCATCCTGGAAATTTGCAGAAACATTAAAAAGTATACCAGTTGACGAGACAATTCAAAGTGTCAAAAATTCAAATAATAAAATAAGTAAAGCGGAAGACACCATCTCAGAGGAAGACAAAGAAATAATAGAGATATTAAACGCTCAAACGGAAGAAATAGAATTTATAGAAGTGTTTAACGAAAGCCAAAATTTGCCACAAATAATTGCAGAACAATCAATTCAACAAAAAAGAAATGATTTGATATTACTACCGAGAGATCTACTTTACACCATCGAAGAAAAACACAAAATCTTCGAAAATAAAAACAGAATTTCAGAGGAAAGACTGGAGCGCTTCAAACAAAAAGACTCATTCAATCAACCGGAAACAACGGCTTTAATAAAAATATTAATATGGCTGGATGGGAATAAAAAAAATCATAGTTACGAGGATCTACCTCTTAATCCGGACGAAAGACAAATTATTCAGCATATAAAAAGCCACAAAGAAGAAGACTGCAAAAATGTTACTCAAAAAGAAACTGCACGCATAGCTGATCACAGACACGACATCGAGGGTCAATTTGAAAACATAATTATTTTTGACACAATAAAATTTATAGAAAACACCCAAGCGAAACTTGGAATATTTTTAAACATAAAAAAAGCGTCGGAGTCACTAGATTCATTAAATGCAAAAAATTTAAAAGAGAAACTGGAAACAATTTTTGGGATAATAGAGAATTTTTTACCTACACAGGTTGGAGAATATGGAGAAAATTATATCATAAGGAAAGCAGACACGGAAACACCAAATTGGAGAAGAATAACTGAAACAACACAATTTTTGATACAAGAATCTCAGAATTTCAAAGATATAATTTCAGAAGAAACACTCCCATACCTTCAAGATTGGAAAGCAATACTACGTGAACTCGACAGCACATTTATAAATCCAAATTTTGACTATTACGATATCGTCATACAAAAAAACAGAAACAATGAAACATCTATACGACAAATTGCTAAAACAAAATTAATCCAGAAAAAATTCTTGGAATTAAAATCAAAAACAAAAAACATAGTATTTATAGGGAAAGCAATCAACGAAGGAGAAAACGGTAAATTCGTAAGATCAATTTTAGGAATAAACGAATCAATCCAATCTATTAAAAGCATAAAAGCACCACGAGAAATAATTCAAAAGTCCCAAATATTCGTCGTAAATGACATCAGAGGAAACGCATATGAAGTGTTAAATAAAAGCATAGAATTTATTAAAAAATTTCTTGAACAAGAGAAAGGAAAAAGCGTAATAATTTTCAATTCAGGGAAAAAACTCGACCAAACTCACCAGATCCTTGCGCCAAAATTGAAAAGAGCAAACATCAATTTATTTGCTCAAAGATCGTCAGGAGGATCAGGGAAAATCACCGAAATGTACAAAAAATCTCCCGAAACAAGCTCGATCCTAATAACTCCGAACAAATGGGAAAATTTTGATCACAACACGCTTACAAAAGAGGAAGATTTCAAAACAATAATCATTCATCAAATACCGTTCGACCCCCCCAGTGACAATTTTACAAACGCTTTATCAAGCGGTTTTTCAGACCAATGGAAAGATTTTTCAATCCCTAGTGCAATTCTCCAACTCAAAAAAATTATTGGTAAATTTTTATACAAAACTCCGGGCCGAATAATCATATTGGACTCAAGAATTTTGGAAAAATCCTACTCATCGGAATTCATAAATGCTCTTATGGAATTCACCACTCCAACACAGATTTCTTTACAAGAGCTACTTAAAATTATTTGATCGACAAAGAATACATAGTACAATAGACGAAAAGTACAATTAACCTAATAAAAATGTCTATAGTTTTAATAATCATACTGGTAGCGCTAGTTTTGATTGTTTATTTTTACAATGGGCTTGTAACAGCAAACAACAAAGTTAAAAACGCCTGGGTCGATTTAGAGAATCTACTAAAGCAAAGATACGGCTTGGTTTCAAAAATAATTGAAAGTAAAAAGAACACGCCTGAAGCAGAAACTTTAATTAAGTTACAAAGTAAAGCGATGCAAGCAACTTCACTTCAGGACAAAAGTGAAACAGAACAATTAATGTCCCAAGAATTAGAGAAAATAGACGGGGAATTTTCGCAAGAATTAAAAGCATTGGAAGATCAAATACAAACATCTCGCAGATTTTATAACGGCACAGTAAGAGATTTAAATTTGAAACTAATAACAATGCCAAACAATTTGATTGCGGAGAAATTAGGATTTTTGAAGGCAGAACTATTCGCCACACAAGAAGAAATCAAGAATGAATTGATAAAAATACCAGAAGTAGCCGCACAAGCATCCGCGCCAACAAATAACACGGACCAAAACATAGGTTCAATACAAACACGTGAAAACGCTCCGGTTGCAGAACCGTCACAACCTTCGACACCAACTATCTCAGAACCAGAACCTGCATCACGACAAGAATCAACTACTACTCAAACATTTAATGTTGCAGAGCCAACACCGCCAGAACCTTCGACGCCAACTATTTCAGAACCTGAACCTGTCCAGACTGAACAAACCCAAACACCAGGGCCAACTCAAGCACAGCCGGGACAACCCCCATCCCCACAACAATAAACGCAAGACTAAAGAGCCCCCTTGAGCATCTCTATCTGATCACGTAGTTCAGCCGCTTTTTCAAACTCCAGATTTTGCGAAGCAAATTCCATTTGTCTTTCAAGAGATTTAATAAGCCCACCGATCTCATCTTTTGGAATTTTATTTGTATTGATCCTTGGCTTTTTTTCAGATTTTTTCTTACCAAACATCATCATATCCTTCACAGCTTTCTTGATAGTTTCAGGCGTAATTCCATGTTCTTTATTATAAGTAATCTGTTTTGCACGACGCCGTTCAGTCTCACCTATCGCCTTCTGCATCGCGTCGGTAATACGATCCGCGTACATAATCACAAATCCATTCACATTTCTCGCGCAACGACCGATCGTCTGTATCAAAGCACTTTCACTACGCAAAAACCCCTGCTTATCAGCATCCAAAATTGCGACCAAACTAACCTCCGGCAAATCCAAACCTTCGCGAAGCAAATTAATTCCAACTAAAACATCAAACTTACCAAGCCTCAAATCGCGCAAAATTTCAATACGCTCAATCGTCTCAATGTCACTGTGCAGATAACGAACTTTAATATCCGCATCAGCCAAAAATTCGCTCAAATCCTCCGAAGATTTTTTCGTCAAAGTTGTGATCAAAACCCTTTCTTTGTTGTCAGTGCGTTTCTTTATTTCCTTAAGCAAATCCTCAATCTGCCCTTTCGATGGACGGACAGAAATCTCTGGATCGAGCAAGCCAGTAGGGCGTACGACGAGCTCCACAATATCCTCCTTTTTCGTCACCAAAGCTTTCTCATATTTACCAGGCGTCGCAGACACAAAACATGTCTGTTTCATAAATTTCTCGAATTCAGCAAATCTCAACGGACGGTTATCGAAGGCTGAAGGAAGCCTAAATCCGTGTTCGACGAGCGTCGCCTTGCGCGAATGATTTCCTTCATACATCGCACCAATTTGCGGCACAGTCATGTGCGACTCATCGATAAAAAGCAAATAATCGTCCGGAAAATAATCCATCAAAGTAGTCGGCTGAGAATCAGGCGGAAGTGGCTGACTACCATCGCCATGCAAATACCTCATATAATTTTCAACACCCGAGCAATATCCAGTTTCCAACATTATTTCCATATCGTATTCCGTTCTCGTTTTAATCCTTTCAGCTTCAATATTTTTACCAATCGCTCGAAGTTGGTCATATCTTTCTTTCAAATCTTTTTCAATCCACTTCACTGCATTTTTAATTTTTGCTTCGGTCGTCACGTTGTGTTTCGCGGGGAAAAGAGTCACATCGTCAAGTTCACACAAAACCTCTTCGGTAAAAGTTTCAATTTCAGTGATTTTTTCAATATCATCTCCAAAGAATTCAAATCTAAAAACAGAATCTCTATCAGGAGGAAACACGTCTACCGTGTCACCTAAAACATCAAACATTCCTTGTTTGAAATCCATAGTTGAACGTTGATATTGCATATCAACCAAATGCCTAAGAAAAACATCTCTTTGAATAACGTCACCCTTCTTAATAGTCTGCGCCAAAGTATTATAATCATCCACATCTCCCAAACCATAAATACAAGAAACAGTTCCTACGATCAAAGTATCATTTCTAGTTAGCAAATTTGTCGTCGCCTTATGTCGAAATTTTTCAATTTCCTCATTGATAGATGCGTCTTTTTCTATGTAAGTATCCGTAGCAGGCATATACGCCTCAGGCTGATAATAATCATAATAAGAAACAAAATAACTCACAGCATTGTTAGGAAAAAATTCCTGAAACTCAGATGACAACTGTGCCGCGAGAGTTTTGTTATGAGAAATAACCAAGGCTGGTTTTTGTAGTTCCTCGACCACTTTTGCCATAACAAAAGTTTTTCCGGAGCCAGTCACTCCATAAAGGGTCTGAGCTTTCTTCCCTGCGCGAAAACCCGCGACCAACTTGGCTATAGCCTCAGGCTGATCTCCCTTCGGAGTCATGCCAGACTTTATAACAAATTTTTTGTCAGTTTTTTTCATGTAGCGGAGATTCTACCAGTTCAGGTAAAATCAAACAAGACATTCACCCAAACAACATGCCAAAAACAACTCAAAAATTACTAAAATTTACAATACAAACAGCAGTCAAAGCTGGGAAAATAGTAATAAAAGATTTCGGGAAACCTGTAAAAGAAGAGGTAAAAGGAATCCGCGACATAGTAACTAAATACGACCGCGCTTCAGAAGAATTTATAAAAAAAGAAATTAAGAAAAACTTTCCTGATCACGAATTTCTCGGAGAGGAAGGTGGAATGGTATTCGCGGGGAAAAACGCGACAAACAAATCAATCGCCACACGAAAAACAAACCCCATAAAAAATCCAGCAAAGAAAGATACCTACACCTGGATCGTCGATCCGATCGACGGCACGAAGAACTTCGCCCGCAAAATTCCACTTTTTGCAGTTTCGATTGCCCTCTACAAAAACGGAGAACCTATCATCGGAGTTGTCCACAACCCAGCTTTGCAAGAAACATTTTGGGCCGAGAAAGGTAAAGGTGCGTTCAAATCGTCTCCATGGCAAAAACA
The DNA here is from genome assembly GCA_964525485.1 of uncultured Candidatus Peribacteria bacterium. Lineage (GTDB taxonomy): Bacteria > Patescibacteriota > Gracilibacteria > UBA1369 > LOWO2-01-FULL-3 > DAONBD01. The sequence continues at coordinate 28,502 of CAZGHH010000010.1, forward strand.
GCACAAAATACACGTTTCCAAAACAAGCAAACTGGAAAAAGCAATCTTGGTAACTGGATTCCATCCCCAAAGTGCAAAAAGAAATATGCCGATTTTTTCACATCTCGCAGAAAAAACTTTTGGAATGCGCCGTACAGGATCGGCTTCTATCGACACTTGCTACACAGCGAGCGGCCTTTTCGATGGATTCTGGGAATTCAATTTAAAACCTTGGGACATTGCAGCAGGAGTCTTAATTTTAAGAGAAGCCGGCGGAAAAGTGACAAATTTTGACGGCTCACCTTTGGACTTCAAACTCGAAAAATTATTAGCTACAAATAGCGCCATTCACAAGACACTTTCAAGAGAAATTTTAAAAGTGGCGAAATAGAACGAATTCGCATTGCCTTAAGATCAGTTTTCATCTACCATAACGCCTGCTTTCACTTTGAAAGCACTTAATTTGGCCCCATAGCTCAATGGATAGAGCGCAGGTTTGCGGAGCCTGAAATGAAGGTTCGATTCCTTCTGGGGTCACCAGATAGATGCGAGAAATGCGATTCGGAGCGAAAGCAAACTCGCATGTTTGCTGTAGCGAAGAAAAACTTTCAAGAAAAATTTTTGATTTTTTGTAGAAAGTTTAGCATTTACCTTCTGAAAACATTCAATTTCACTTAAGCTCCATCTCCACCACGCTCTCCATATGTCTCGTTTGAGGGAATAGATCGAAGACAG
>CAZGHH010000011.1:0-26627 GCA_964525485.1 uncultured Candidatus Peribacteria bacterium
TACCCCGGGCTAGAAAAAGTCCCAGGTTGGGGAAATCTACCCCGGGCTAGAAAAAAAGCTCCGACCGCGACCACGCGATCAGAGCTTTTCAAAATTCAATCTCAACTACAATATTGAATTAAAACTATTTCAATTCAACTGTAGCACCTGCAGCCTCCAACAATTTTTTCAATTCCTCAGCTGCTGCTGGCTCTAAGCCTTCTTTAACAGCTTTTGGGGCCGCATCTACTAGATCTTTTGCTTCTTTCAAGCCAAGACCTGTAGCTTCTTTGACAGCCTTGATGACACCAATTTTGTTACCACCAACTGATGCTAGGATAACTGATTTTTTGCCGTCACCTTCTTCAGCCTCCGCGCCGCCAGCTGTTCCACCGGCCATCATCACAGGAGCTGCCGCAGATACACCAAATTTCTCCTCGAGAGCTTTAACTAGACCTGCAAGTTCGAGAACAGGAAGCTTTTCTACTAGCTCCACGATTTTCTCGGCATCCTTGCTCAATGTTACTTTTGTTTCTTCAGACATAATTTTTTAAGTTAAGATATATTTTAAGTTAGGTAATTGTAAAATCTAAGCTGTTGCTTCTGGAGCCGGAGCTTCAGTTGTTGCAGGAGTCTCTGGTGTAGGCTCAATCACTGCTTCTGGAGCCGGAGCTTCAGTTGTTGCAGGAGTCTCTGGTGTAGGCTCAATCACTGTTTCTGGAGCCGGAGCTTCAGTTGTTGCAGGAGCTACTACCTCAGGTGCTGGCGTTGCCGCTACTTCCGGGGGTGTTGTTTCAGGCGCCACTGATGAAGTCGGAACATCAGCCGCTACAGGCGCTGCTGCCTCTTGAGGTATTTCCTGTTTCTTAGCAATAGCATCCAAAGCTCTGACGAAACCAGACATAGGGTAAGTGAACAAGAACAAAAGTTTCGCGATAAGTTCCTCTTTTGAAGGAGTCATAGCAAGGACTTTTGCTTCTTCTTTGGTAAGGACTTTTCCATCTAACAAAGCGCCAAGAAGAGACAAAGCCTCATGCTTCTTTGCGTATTCGTAAATAGTTTTTGGTCCGGCGATGATATCATCGTTATAGGTGAAAACAGCTCCTACGGCTCCCGCTAACACTTCATCTGGAATATCCTTATATCCAGCCTCTTGTGCCGCAATTTTCATAAGAGTTTTTTTCGCCACTTTCATGTCGGAATCCTTCTCTCGAAGTTTTCCGCGAAGTTCTTGGACTTCAAGAACCGACAGGCCAGAATTGCCTGCAAATGAGACAGTTTTTGCTCTCTTAAATCTGTCTTTAAGATCGGCAAGCTGCTCCTGCTTCATTTGTTTTGTAACTGCCATGTTAGTGAGTATTAATTAATTTAAAAAAAATCTGCTTTTCGCAGACTTAAGATAAAAATTTAATTGCCATTCAGGATGTTCAGAATCAGATTATCTCCAACCTGTTGGCGATGAATTTTCGTCTCGGTAGGTCTTCTATTGATTACGACCGGCAAGCGGTCTTAAATCCAATGCCTACTGTCTGCGACGGGTGGGATTCTATACTTTTGAGTGTAAAAGTCAATAAAATTTGTTAAGATCCTGCTCATGAAGCAATCAGATATAAAAAAAGAGCTCAAAAAGTTTCTAAAAACTGCCAAAAATCCGCTCGTAATAGTCTTAGGTCCGACAGCGAGTGGAAAAACAGCTTTATCTATAGAAATCGCGCACCTCATAAACGGCGAGATTATTTCGACCGACTCCAGGCAAATATATAAAGGAATGGAGATTGGCACAGATGCTATTTCAAAAAAAGAACAAGATGGAGTACTACATCACATGCTAGGCATAGTGACTCCAGATAGAGAATTTTCATTAGCAGAATACAAAGATGAAGCGCTCAAAAAAATCGAAGAAATAAAAAAACGCGGCAATATCCCAATGTTGGTAGGAGGAACAGGTCTTTATATATCTTCAATAATGGAAGGATACGATGTGCCACGTATCGCCCCTGATAAAAAATTAAGAGAAAAGCTATATGCGCAGACAGAAAAATACGGTCCTGAATATCTCCACAAAAAACTAGAAAAACTCGATCCAGCCTCTGCCAAAAAAATTCATCCAAATAACGTGCGTTATGTCGTGAGGGCGATAGAAATTAATCTTGCCAGCGGAAAAAACAAGACGGACAAAAAGAAAAAGAAATTTCCATTTGATGTATTCATGGTTGGGATAGAATGGCCTAGAGAAGAGCTTTACGCTCGTATAGACATGCGTGTGGAACACCAAATAGAACGTGGTTTAATTGATGAAGTGAAAAAGTTGCTCAAAAAATACGACGAAAATCTGCCGGCAATGTCTTCATTAGGGCTTAAGGAAATCATACCATATATAAAGGGCGAAAAACCGCTCGATGAATGCATAGAAATTCTCAAAAAAAACACTAGGAATTTCGCGAAGCGTCAGCTAACATGGTTCCGAAGATACGAAAATATAAATTGGATTTCATGCAAAGTACAAAAAAGAACCACAACAATACGGGAAAAAACGAAATCAACGCACAAAAAAGCTCAAACAGCCAAAAAGGCGGAAAGAAAGCCAAAAAAATAACCTTCAGCGATATTGTTAAATTATCACGACGATTGCGTTCTCCGACCGGTTGTCCTTGGGATAAATCGAGGAAAATTGATGATATGGCGAAATATATAAAGGATGAATCACAAGAAGTTGCACAAGCTTTCAAGGCGAAAGATTATAAAAACTTGCAAGAAGAATTAGGTGATATATTATTCAACATTGTATTAACGGCGCAGATAGCAGACGAAATGGGGAAGTTTGATATTTCTGATGTATTAAAGGAAATTGACGCTAAGATACGTTCTCGTCACACATGGGTTTTTGGAAAGGACAGAGCTCACACACCGGAGGAGGCACTCGAAATGTGGAAGAGAAATAAAGAAATTGAAAAGTTGGCGAAGTTGAAGAAATTCGCGAAGGCGAAGGCCAAAAAAGCAAAGAATGCTCTTAAGGCCAATAAAAAAGCTTATAAATAAATTCACATATAAATGTCGGTTCTCGGTAAGAAATGGGTTCTAAAAGCCGAAAGTTGCGGCAAGCCGATTCTAGATATACTCCTCGAAAATAGGGGGATTTTGTCAGACGAAGAGAAACGAAAATTTTTAAATACAGACGGGACTTTGAAATTTCACAGTCCCTTTTTAATGAAGGGCATGCAAAAAACAGTTGATCGAATAATGAATGCAATTGAGAAAAAAGAAAGAATAATGATTTTTGGAGATTATGATGTTGACGGCATTACTTCTGCAGCCATCATGTATCACGCGTTAAAAAAACTTAATGCAAATTATTCAGTAAGATTGCCAAATAGAGAAAAGGATGGGTATGGTTTAAGTAAGAAATTTATAGATGAATTCGTAAAAGCGGACGTTAAATTAATCATTACAGTTGATTGCGGAATTTCGTGTAACAGTGAGGTATCTTACGGATTGGAAAAAGGAATAGAAACGATCATAACAGATCATCATTCGATCCCGGAGCAAATCCCGACAGATGCCTATTCGATTAATCATCCGAAACTGGAAGATTCCGGATATCCGTTTACAGACCTTACCGGAGCGGGAGTCGCTTTCAAAGTCGCGCACGCACTTTTTGAACACAATTTTGGGCCGGAGAAAGCCTCGGAGGAGTTGGAACCATTATTGGAATTGGCCGCACTTGGCACAATTGCAGACATTGGAATAGCGCAAGGAGAAAATCGTTTAATAATAAAAAAAGGACTCGCAAATTTATTGAACACAAGGTATCCGGGACTCAAAATTCTGAAAGAATTTGCCGGCATACAAGAAGTACAAAATTCAGAAATTTCCGCATTAACTGTTGGTTTTCAAATAGCACCGCGTATAAATGCAGCATGCAGAATTGGAGACCCTTATTGTGCACTGAAAATTTTAATAAAAGAGGACGAAAAAACTTTGTATGAATGTGCGCGTGAACTTGAAGAATTAAATCAAAAGAGACAAAAAATGACTGAGGAAACCTTTTCCGAGGCTTTTGAAAAATTTGAGACTCTAAAAAGGGAGGGTAAACTCCCTTACATATTGGTTGCGGAAAGTCCAAACTGGCACGTCGGTATTATTGGCTTGGCGGCATCGAGGCTGGCTGAGAAATTTGGACGACCAGCCGTTATAATGCAGGATTTTGGCGACACTCTCACGGCATCAGCTAGATCAATTACAGGATTTAATATCACGGAAGCATTGTCTCAATTCAAAGATATATTAATGACATTCGGAGGACATCAAGAAGCCGCAGGGTTGTCGGTCGAAAAAAAGAATTTTCAAAAATTAAAAGAAGGGCTTGAAGAATATGCTGAAAAACAATTGAAAGACAAAGATTTGCGTCAAACCTTGGCGATCGATTGTGAGCTTCAGGAGGAGCAAATCAATGATAATTTAATAGAAGATATTTGGAAGTTAAAACCTTTTGGAGTAAGAAATTCGCGACCGCTATTTGTGATAAAAAATGTTAAACCACAATTCGTGGATGCGGTCGGCAGAAACAAGAATCACATAAAATTCACAGCACAAATTAATAAAAATAATTATCCGGTGATTGGATTTAGGTTGGGCGAACACAGCGAAAAAATTAAAAAACAAAAGTCTTTTGATATGGCCTGTCATGTTGATTATAATTTTTGGAATGGCCAAAAAGTGCTTCAATTAGAGCTTGTTGATTTCCAGTAAAATTCTTGATAAGATTAGCTCCTTTTTATTATACACAGGGGTTTGACTTAAAGTATGAATTATTGTATAATTAAAAGATATTCAAGAATCAAATTTTATGAAATTTTCCGAGATACAAAAACAAATTATAGATTTAATTAAAAGGAGTAATAAAATACTTATCCTACCATCATCTCCCATTGACGGAGATTCGATAGGTAGCGCTTTATCGATCTACACAATTTTGAAAAAACTCGGGAAAGAAGTAACGGTTGCGTCATCAGAACGCATTCCAGATTTATTGAATTTTCTACCAAAAACACAGATAATTAATCCAAGTCTTGTATCATCAAAAGATTTTATAATCACATTGGACACAAGAAAAATTCAAGTACAGGAGATCAATACTGAGGCCGGTGAAAATAAATTAAACATTGTAATTACGCCAAAAGTAGGAAGAATTTCAGAATCCGACATTTCGTTCAACGAAGGGCAAGAAGAATATGAATTGATAATCACGGTAGATACAGCTGACCTCAAACAACTTAGAAAAATATATGAAGACAACATGGATATGTTTCACGAAGTCCCTGTTATAAATATCGATCATCACATTTCCAACGAACATTACGGAAAAGTAAATTACGTAGACATAATGTCTGCATCTACAACAGAACTTTTACTTCCATTATTCGAACAAATGGAAGAAATTTTTGAAGAAGAATTAATAGATGAAGACGTGGCGACACTACTTTTGACAGGCATTATCACGGACACTGGAAGTTTCCAAAATTCAAATACTACGCCGAAGGCGTTTGCTCATGCCGCTCAATTAATAGCGTATGGAGCAAGACAGCAGGAAATAATTCAGCACATATACAAAACAAAACAACTGAGCCAATTAAAATTATGGGGACGCGTACTTTCAAAAATTCAAACCGATGATAAATACAAAATCGTATGGTCCGCGGTAACTCAACAAGACTTCAAAGATACTAAAAGTAAAGAGGAAGAAACAGCTGACATTATAGACGAATTGATGACAAACGCTCCGGGAGCGGAAGTGGTGCTTTTATTGAAAGAAAAATCAAACGGTACAATCTCAGGCTCAATACGCACAACTTCCACAGAAGTTGATGCGTCAAATATCGCCGAAATGTTCGGTGGTGGTGGACATTCAAGAGCAGCTGGATTTGTAATTAAAGATGGAGAATTCAGAAAACATGAAGATGAAATAATTAACAAAGTTCGAAATTATCAAAAAGAAAGATTGAATATAATTGAAAGTCAGGAAGATGATGAAGAGAAGCCGATGATTGATGTAAAAAAACTTCTTGCACAAGTAAAAGAAGCTGAAAAAGCGGTTGGATCTATGCCAAAACCGGAAGAAGTGGAAAAATTTAAAAAAACCGAAGAAGAATCAAATTTAAATTTAAAAGTGCCAAAACACGAATCTGAATATCAGACAGAGGACCCAAAAAAAGAGGACCCAAAAAAAGAAGAACCATCACACGAACAAATTTTCAAATACAGGTTCGAAGACTAAAAAGATTAACTTTCCAACTGCCCGATAATTGAGTCGTCTATTTCGAAGTTTGCGTAAACATCGGAAACATCATCATTTTCTTCAAGAGCTTCTATCAGCGAGAGAGCCTTCTCGGCATCATCTTTAGTCGTGAGTTTTACAGTCTGTTTTGGAATAAAAGCAACCTCAGCACTTTCAAATGCAATACCATTTTTAGTTAGGTTTCCTCTTACCTGAGCCAATTCCGTGAAGTCAGTAAATACTTCCAAAACATCATCAGATTTTTTGATATCAGATGCACCTGCGTCTATCAGCATCAATTCCATTTCATCCAAATCCACTCCAGGTTTCATTGGAACAGTTATTAAGCCTTTTTGTTCGAACACCCAAGAAGAGCTTCCTGTAGCACCCATTCCACCACCTTTGCGGCTCAAAATTGCTTTTAAATCTGAAGATGTACGATTTTTATTATCGGTGATCGCGTGGATATAAAGAGCAATTCCATTTGGACCAAATCCTTCATAAAAAATTTCTTCATATATGACCGCGTCTTTGTCCTGTCCTGAGCCTTTTTTTACAGCTCGATCGATATTCATGTTTGGTACATTGTCGGCTTTCGCATTTTCAATGGCTGTACGAAGCCCGGGATTCATCTCGGGATCACCGCCATGTCTCGCAGCTATGGCTATTAATTTCGCATGTTTAGTAAAAATTTTTCCTCTTTTTGCATCAAGAGCTCCTTTCTTATGTTTAATTGAATGCCATTTTGAATGTCCGGACATGTTTCTAAATTAATTGTCTTTAGAAACAATTTTTACCACTCTTCTCAAAAAAATGCCAGAAAATTAATTTGCAGGAGGAGGTGTCGTAGGAGGAGTGACATAAGGAGGAGTGGTAGGTCCGACAGAAAATGGTACGCCTTTTGAGTTCTGTCCAATAAAGATCTGGGAAACAGCCAAAACAGCGGCAGCAATGAGTAACAATATAGACAGAATGATGGTGAGATATTTTTTTGAAATCATATTTTTAATTTAAAAGGATGTTGTTTGACTTTCTCTATAATCAAGAATTACATCTCCGGCTCTTTCATATTTTAAAGTTAATCCGAGAGTGGAGCTATAGTAATAATCTATAGGTCCTGTGCCAACTCCAATCGCATCTGTGAATATAATAACCTTGTCAGGTAGAGAATCAATCAAATCTTTCCCTTTGCCCTCGACCAAAACATTCTTGAAAATGTTGCTCTTTATAGAGGTGTAATCTTTTCCATCGGAAATTTTAATCGCTCTATAATTCAAAGTTTTAAGCAGCGCATCAAGAAATTTTCTATTTTGCTCGGCAAGGATTCCGGTTCCGTTTTGAGTGTAAATCGTAAGAACTTTTTTATTAAAATCTCCAGTGTTGATATAAACATACTGATCCACAATGTAATCGTCTTCATAAGAAACTCTCAATGCCGAGAAATTATCAACTTTCACTTCATCAAAATCCGCATCAGGGAATATGGTTTTGATATTTGAAAAATACTGAAATTGGTTCAATCCCTCGGGATTTGAGTCCAACGCAACCACAAATTTAGCGGTATTTGGATATACTCGTTCAGGGAATGATTGGAAATAACCGGAGTCACTTTTCCAAAAACTTACACCTTCCCCTTCGTCAAATAAATACTTTAATATTTGCCAATTCTTTGGATATTTAACCTCAAAAGGCAAAACGTCCGACTCATAATCAGTCCACAATTCATAGAAAGGAAATTCTTTCCAATTACTTTCTTTAACAATCAAAAATCTATACATCAAATCAGAAAACCTGCCTCTATTTAAGGCGGAAGAAATATCAGCACGTCCGTTATCATCCATCATCACTATGCTTTTATCCTTCGCGAATTTAGCATAGCCAGCAAACCAATCCGTGGCTTTCACATCAGAAAAAGGAGCAGTGTCAGAGTCGCTTAATTTAGGCACATCAACGCCGTAAGCTCTACACAAAATTGCAAGAGTCTCAGCTAGACTGATGGTATCGGTTGGCCTAAAAGTCCCGGCTCCATCACCAGTGACAATCCCGGCTTTTTTTGCAGCCATCACATAAGGATAAAACCAATCCGTAGTTTTTACATCCTTAAAAGAATCCGAAAAATTTGCAGTAATATTTAACCCCAAAGACGCAACTATAATCTTCACAACTTCAGCGCGATTGATGGAAATTTCAGGCTTATAAGTAGAGTCCGAATAACCATTAATATAGGATTTTGATTTCAAATATTTAATAGCGGTAATGTATTCATGATCGTCAGGGACATCCGAAAAAACAGCAGCTAAAGCTGTTCCGGAAATTACGAATACGCTTAATAACAAAGCGCTAAAGCTTAAAAACAATTTGAGGGTAAATTTTTTCATAGGATATTTATTTGTGAGAGTTCTTTTAACCGTAAACTATTTCCCCGGGAGAATATTTATCGAGAGATTTTTCTCCGAGTTTCTTTTTTAAAGCAGGGATAACTTGATTTAATTTAACGGTTTCTTGTGTTCCCTTAGCCATATTTCTGATGATAGCGGTACCTTCACGTACTTCGGTAATCCCCATTATAACTGTGTATGGAGCGCCAAATTTATCCGCCAAGCTTAGCTGTTTTCTGATAGCCCCTTCGCCAAGAGCACCCATAGTTTTAATGCCTTCATTTCTCATTTGTTGGATCAATGGAAGACATTTTCTTTTGGCCTCTTTGCCAAGCTGTGCAACGAAAACATGGATATCATCCTTTGAAGGAACTTGAACTTTTTCAATCTTCATATTGGCTATCATCCTTTCAATTCCACACGCATATCCAACGGCCGGAGTAGGCTTACCGCCAAGCAATTCAACAAGTCCGTCATATCGTCCACCTCCACCGATTGCATTCTGCGCACCACTCGTTTTGTCCCAGAATTCGAACACGGTTTTTGTATAATAATCTAATCCGCGAACCAATTTTGGATTTTCAACATACGCAATTCCCATTTCATCCAAATAACCCTTTAATTCTTCATGGAATTCACGGGATTCTTTGTCCAAATAATCAGCCATTTTAGGCGCAAGGTCAGCCAAAATTTTGCAATCTTCTTGTTTGCAGTCGAGTAGTCTCATAGGGTTTTTCCCAAGTCTAATTTTGCAATCTTCACAGAGAGATCTTTCTTTTCCGACATAATAATCCTGCAATACTTGCATGTATTCTTTTCTCGACTCAGCGGTACCAATATTGTTGATTTGAAGTGTGAAAATATGATCAATTCCAAGGTCTTTGTTGATCTGATCAGCAAGCTGAATAACTTGAGCATCAAGAGCTGCATCACTAACTCCAAGTACCTCAAGACCGACCTGCCAAAATTGTCGATAACGACCTTTTTGTGGACGGTCGTATCGGAAGTGCGGTTCGATATAATAAAGCTCCACAGGCTGTGGTAATTCTTGCATACCGTGCTGGATATAAGAGCGCACAACTCCTGCTGTACTCTCAGGCTTCAAAGTCAAACTTCGTCCTTTCTTATCTTGAAAAGTATACATTTCTTTTGACACGATATCCGTTTCATCTCCGATAGCTCTTTTGAAAACTTCTGTGAATTCAAAAATAGGAGTAGTAATTCTGCGGAAACCGGCCTGTCTACATCGATGTCTTACTACTTTTTTTATGAACGTGTAATACTCCTGATCTCTAGGCAAAATATCATGCACGCCTTTTGGTGTTTGAAAAGGTGGTTTTTGCAAGATAACTTCGTCGTCATTGTTGTTTTGGTCGGCCATGATGGAATAAGATTAATTTGTATAATTAACGTGACCTACATTCTACCCTGTTTTACAGATAATTCAAGTTTGCCTCAAAATAGATCAAAACTCGTAGTCGGAGTGATATTTGAAGGGGATTTGAATGCTTTCGGATTTTTCATGTAAATGTAATATCCGGCACTAGCAATCATAGCTGCATTATCTGTGCAGAAAGCCAAACTTTTTGGATAACAAATTTCTACATCATTTATTTCACCGGCTTTTTTTAGATTTTCAACTTTCTGAGAAATTATTTCACGTAGCCTGGTATTTGCCGAGACTCCACCAGCAAGATGTAATTGTTTTATATTTTTTCCGGCGCTTTTTAATGTGAGATACGCCTGTAATAATTTTTCTGTTAAAACATCTACAACAGCTTCCTGAAATGAAGCCGCCATATCACTTTTAAATTGTTCGGGAAGTTTTGATGAAATAGCTTCATAATTATTTAATTCTTCATCAGGAAAATTTTCTCTTATGTATTCTTTGACATCGGTTAATACAGCAGTTTTTAATCCGGAAAAACTAAAATCCAAACTTCCTGTCTCAAGAAACGATCGAGGTAAATCAAAAGCGTTTTTATTGCCATTTTCAGCAGCTTTGGAAATTTTTGGACCTCCCGGATAACCAAGGCCAAGTATTCGCGCAACTTTATCGAAAGCCTCTCCAGCCGCATCATCACGCGTTTCCCCAAGGATTTGGAATTCATTGTGGTCCGTCATTAACAGGATTTCGTTATGCCCGCCGGAAACAGTCAAAACCAAAATAGGGAATTCAATATTTGGTTCTTCAGCCTCCACAGGCTTACCATCGTTCATCATCGGACTGAGAAAATTTGCATAAACATGACCCGTGACATGATGAACTGGAATCAGAATTTTATTTTTTAAATACGAAATAACAGATGCTGTCTCAGTTCCGATAATTAAAGAGCTTATAAGGCCGGGACCTTTTGTAATAGCGATAGCGTCAAGATCATCCAAAGTTAAATTGGCTTTGGAAAGACATTCGTCGAGTACCGGAGTGACTTTTAAAACATGTTCTCTGGCCGCAACTTCAGGTACGACTCCGCCGGTTTTTGCGTGTAAATCAATTTGCGAATAGATGACATTAGACAAAACTCTGTAACCGTCTTCGACGATCGCGCAAGATGTTTCATCACATGATGTTTCAATTCCAAGTATTTTCATGGCTCGGATTCTAATCTAAATTCAAAAATATGTAAAAATATGATATAATTAACAGGTGAAATCAACTTCAATCCAAATAATAGAAATTCTGCGAAAAGCAGGCTTTGACGCTTACATGGCCGGTGGTTGTGTTCGCGATATGCTGCGTGGAGTTGAACCAAAAGATATTGATATAGTTACGAGTGCAAAACCGAATGAAATAGAAGATTTACTAGAACATACTATCCCGATCGGTAAGGAATTTGGCGTAATACTTACGGTGAAAAACGGTTATAAATTTGAAGTTGCGACATTCCGAAGTGATTCGGGGTACAGTGACGGACGTCGTCCGGACGCGATCGAATTTACTAATGCAAAGGAAGACGCACTTCGCAGAGACTTCACAATAAATGCGCTTTTTTATGATCCGATTGAAGAAAAAATACATGATTTTGTTGGTGGAGAAAAAGACCTCAACGAACGTTTGATCCGATTTATTGGTGAGCCTAATGACCGAATAAAAGAGGATCATTTAAGGATGCTTCGTGCGGTAAGATTTAAAAATAATTTTGGATTTCAATATCATCCGGACACATACAACGCGATAAAAAAACACTCAAATTTAATAGCAAGAATTTCAAAAGAAAGAATACGTGACGAGCTAAATAAAATGATGATGGGAGAAAATGCTGAGCAAGGATTTGAAGAGCTTTTTGAATTGGGACTTTTGGATCATATTGCTCCGGAAATAGTGAAAATGAAAGGTGTCGGCCAACCGTCGATCTATCATCACGAGGGGGATGTATGGGATCACGCCAAACTCTCATTGAAAAATCTAACTTCCGAGGAGGCAGACCCTGATCCACTTCCGGAAATAATTTCACTGAATCTCCGCTGGGCGACATTCCTTCACGACATTGGTAAGCCGGATACATTCAAATACGAAGGCGACCGAATTCGTTTTGACGGACATGATCGAAAAGGAGCAGAAATCGCTCAAAAACTTCTTCGCAGATTAAAATTTTCCAGAAAAGATATCGAACGAATTTCATGGTTGATAGAACATCACATGATGGTCGTGCCGCTCATGACAATGCCACAAAAACGTCAACGACACTGGTTTTTATTAGACGGATTCCCTGAACTTTTAGAGGTTTATCGGGCAGATGCACTTGGTATTGATCCTCCGGATTTATCCGCATACGATATATTGAAAAAACTTTATCGCAGTGAAATCGCAAAATTAAAATTAATGCCAAAAACACTTTTGACCGGAGATGAAATTATGGAAATTTTAGACATTCCACCCAGCGAAAAAGTTGGTGAAATTTTAGCTGACATTCGCGAAAAACAACTTGAAGGCACATTGAAAACTCCAGACGACGCAAAAGCATATTTAAAAAATCTTAAGCAGCCATAGCATAAGACTGTTCAACTTCGCCTTCTGAGTCTTCATAGTCATGTGTTCCAGAGGCTTTTTTTATCATCTCATTATCCACAGCCAACGCACCTTCTTTATCAACTTTTAATCTGGGAAAAGCCAATTGAAAAATTTTCAAAGAGACCTCGGGATTTTGAACGACTTTATCCGGATGTTTTGCTCCGTAAGCGGTAGCAAATTCTTCAAAGAAAATATCATACTGACCGGTTGAATAAAGTTCTATTGCTCTTAGAACGCCTTTCTTTTTATCTCCACCTCCAAGTATATCGGTAACAACAGCGGTATTATAGACTTCATCTTCATAATCCTCTGTCCCGGTTCCGGTCACGATTTGTGCATACTTATCGGTCAAGCCCTCATGATCCAAATTGAATTTTGTATGAGTTAATTCGTGGGCTAGAGTTTGTTTGCGAATCTCTGTGAATTGATCTTCTGTAAAAGCTTTATTATTAAATAAACACGGATCGAGATATTGAAACCCGTCCTCTTCTTTCCCGATTTCTCCATCTGATAATTTTTTAATTCGCACTTTGCTCGTATCTACAGTGAAATGCCTAGAAAGAAAAAGTAATTCCATATCAATTATTTCAGCTTTTCTTTGAGCATCGGGATCAGAAGACGTTTTAAGAGTTTCAATAAAATCTTTTAATGTTCCCTCGAAAGTAGGTTTTTTTGTAGCTCGATGCGGTGTATCACTCATGATATCACTTACATTTGAATGAGTGTCCAAGGCTATATCATTCATATCGGGCCACCCCATTTCCTGAGGGGCTTCCCACGGCATTACTGGATGTGTTTCTACAAAATTATTTCCACCAACCATTTTTTACTTAATTAAATTTAAATTTATCTATGAATTATACCACGAAATTCGATAATTAACAACGAAGCCAGAAAGGATTAACAATCTTAGAATAATCCATGGCCGGAATGAAGTTTGACAGTTTAAGGTAATATGATATTATTGCGATCTTAACATTGCACAAACATTGTACAAAATAGACGAAAAAGGTATTGGAATTTTTGCGTCAGATGAGGTATATACTAAAAATGTCAGTAGTCGCGATAAAAACGAAGTCAGAAAATCAATCTTTAGTAAACTTTGGAACGAATATAATCAGATAATATAACCAAAGAAAGATGGATCACATAAAACGCCATATAGGACGACCACTCGATGGAACGGAAGAAGAGGTTATTATCAATAAGGATGGATCATTTTGTGGTAGATATTGCGTACCTTTGAGAAAAAGAGCAGGTATGGACCCATGTCCAAAACATGTCAGTATAACAATTATTAACGGTACGGAAACAAGATATGTTATGGAAGTGGTAGATCATATTAAAACAAAAGTGATTGGAACTCTGGAATCGATGGAATCAACTGCGGTGGGATATAAATTTCGGCCAACATTATTCTCAAATCCGGAAGATATTACAAATCTTGAAAATACCCATGACACCATGGCGGCTGAAATGGCGGCTGAAATTTGAAACCGAGTAGTCATTCAGTAATCCAGTCCGGGCCCGTCAAAATTTTGCCTGAAATACCATTTTATCAAATTCCAATTATTATCTTTTGGAAGCAAAGTATAAGCATCCAAAGAGTTTTGGCAGTCAGGTTTTTCAGTGCCGGTATTCTCAGCCTCTGCAATCAAGGTTTCACACTGTTCCTTCGTCGTGTAAGGAGGGACATATAATATATTTCCACTGCTTATTACATTATTTGAAGCAATTTTGAAGTTTTGATATTTGAAATAATATCTAACAGCTTCTGTGATGGAGATATTTGTTTCCGTTTTTGAAAGCACGGTTTTTAAAATATTATATATGGTCGTAGCATCTCCAAAGCCTAGATTTTTTGCTTTTAATTGTATGGCTTCTATAATTTTTTGTTGCCTTTGAGCACGTGAAAAATCAGATGATGTATGTCTACTTCTTGCTATGCGCAAAGTTTGGCGTCCATTAAAATGATAATCCCCCGGAGTGTAACTGAGAGTACTCCAAACGCCATCGTCAAAAGTTTTATAAGTCGGGTCTACAAGAGCCTCATCCAAATGAACATCGATTCCTCCGATTAAATCAATTACATCTATAAAGGCATACATGTCGATAACCACATATTTATCAACTTTGTATCCAGTTATTTCCTCAAGAGTATCTGAAAACTGATTCATCCCATAAAGGTATGGATAGCTGTTAAGTTTTCTACCATTAAAATAAAGATCTCTTGGGATTGAAATCAAATTGGCGGTTTTTTCATCTTCATTTAAATGCGCAAAAATCATAGTGTCGACCAAATCTCCATTTTTCCCGCCGATCAAAATATTAAAAGAATTCCCACTTTTTTGAGGGAGCTGAGAATCATCAGGAATCGATTCAGGTAAATCTAGAGTTTTTTTTTGAGCCCCGGGTCGAAGAATAAAATATTTGTGGTGTTCGTACCATTCGGATCTACTATGTTTACAATCCCGGTCGCTTTTTCGACGACAATTGATCCAAGCAATTTGGTTTTGCCTGTGATGACTGCGTAAATATCATAGTAATATCTATATTCGTCTTCACGCGGATCTCTTGGGATTGAAAGATTTAATTTTTCCAACAGAACTTTAAATCCTTTGTCATCCAATGTTGCAGACAGTTTAGCCTTGGCTTCAATAACTTTTTTTTGAACTTCTGGAATAGTATCCAAATTTTCTATAAAAGGAGGAATTGCACTGACCAAATCGGTTACTTTCACAGCCACATTACCAGCATCTCTGTAGTCTTTTAACTGTATGGAAAAATCTTTTTTATCCAATATAACTTCGGCAACAACTTCTTTCGATTCATTTTTTATTTCATAGTAAAGTTTAAAATCTTTATCAATTGGTGAAGTTGATGCAGACAACTTCCGAGATTCAAAAATTTGCCTTATGGATTCGTTGTTAAAAGACTCTAATATATAGTTTTTTTTGTTAGCCAATTGTTTAATGGAATTTGAAATAGTTTCCAAATTTTGCTTCAAATAAGACTCTAAATGAGAAGCAAAAGTTTCACTTTCCAAAACTTCAGGGATTATCTTGCCGGATACATTTTGCACATTTATGTCACCGGTAGTTTTGTCCAGATAAATATAAAGTATAGTTCTATTTTCTCTATCAATAATTGAAAGGTGCCAATCATTTGCAGATTCGCTTATAGATGAGATAGCAAGCCCTACCGAATTCAAATAATTTTTAAAAGACTCATTTGAAAACAGTGTATTGAGATCGTTTAATCCAACGTTAAGTTTTTGATGCAAATTTTCCTGTTCACCGAGATGACTTATATATTTAAACAAAGCTAACTGCAAAGCGTCTTGATTGGAATCAGAATCCTGCGAAGCATCTTCTAAATCATCATCAAAGTAACGCTTTGTAGGCATTACTAGAAAACTCCTCACCTCATTTAAGTCCTGTCCCAGCATCGCGGTTACTTGATTCAGCTTACCAACTTCATCAACCAAAGACGATCCTCGTAGACTGAGCGAAGAAACTCCACCGGTCATGCTTGAAATCTGTAAATATTGAATTAAGAAAAACCCAATAATCAAAAAAATGATAAAATTACTCTTCGTTAAATGAGGTTGTAAAAACTTTGGGGATTTGTTTTTTAAAAACGACAAGCCGGATCTAACTTTTTCTATTAACATTTTTTATCAGATATTGGAATGGGGTCCGCCAACGAATAGTATAAAAAATCTTGTTTTATTGCAAATTTTTAAGTAGAATCCAGCCGCATTAGAGATTTTATACCCAAGCGGGTATCGTATAGTGGCTATTATGTCAGCCTTCCAAGCTGAAGACACGGGTCCGACTCCCGTTACCCGCTCCATTCTGAGCAAGAGGCTCAAACCAAAGGTTTGAAGACTATTGCGAGGAATTGTAGGGCAAGCCCACTTACCCGCTCCATTCTGAGCAAGAGGCTCAAAATTACGAGAAACTATGAATATCAAAAAATACTTTTTAGTTCTACTCGCATTGGCTCTTTCTACGTACGTATTTTTTTCACTACCAAATAAAAGTGAAAACATTCAAGGCCAGGAGATGCTTCATGGTATTATAGTTTCAATCAGCGAAAATAACGGAATTCAGAAGATAACAACAAAAATAACAGATGGTAGTTTAAAAGGTGAAATTGTTGCAAGCAAGGAGGACGTGACAAATATTTTGAATAATAGAGACTTCAAAATTGGAGACAAGGTGATGGTGGAATACAACAAAGAACACGAACAATTTTTTATAAGTGATTTTATTCGCACAGGTAGTTTAGTTTTGCTTTTTGCGATATTTGTCGTGCTGGTAATTGCAGTAGCGAAATGGCAGGGAGTAGGTGCTATTGCGGGTATGATAGTTTCATTTTTGATTTTATTTAAAATTACTATCCCTGCGATATTGAATGGTAATGATCCGATTTTTGTGGCTGTGGTAAGCGCTGCTTTGATAGTCCCGGCTACTTTTTATATGTCATATGGATTTAATAAAAAAACTCATGTGGCGGTTTTTGGAACACTTATCACTCTCGCGATAGCTGGGGTGCTTGCGTCGATTTTTTCAGACATGGCGAATTTGACCGGACTTGCATCGGAGGAAGCATCCTTTTTGAAAATGGGAACTGCGGAAAGAATTAATTTCAAAGGACTTCTGCTCGCTGGAATGTTGATAGGAATACTCGGAGTTTTGGACGATATCACGATAGCGCAGGTTTCAGTGGTGAATGAGATTCACAAACACAAGCCGGAAATTAAGAAAAAAGAGCTTTATAAAAGTGCGATGAATGTTGGGAAAGACCATATTGCATCTATGGTGAACACGATAATATTGATATACACTGGAGCGGCTTTGCCTCTGCTTCTTTTGTTTTTTGATTACTCTGAATCGATAGGAAATATATTAAATTTGGAATTGATCGCTGAAGAAATTATCCGCACATTGATAGGAAGTATAGGTCTAATACTAGCCGTTCCGATAACTACCGCTATTGCTGTCGTAGTATTTTTAAAATCTCCCAGAATCCAATCAAGAAAATAAAGTGAGTAATATAAATAAACAGAGCATGCCTGCCTATTAAAGTCATTGTTACAATAAAATGATTTCTCTTTAATTTATTTTGACCATCTGACCCGAGAGAAGATTTTATGACCGACCCGAGAACTGACCGACCATTTTTATAAAGCAAATTTCCAATCACAATCCCAAAAGCGACGACAGAAATCCAAGGGAAAATAGGGAAATAATCCAATGCATAAAAACCCGTGACATTAAATCCTAAGATATTCAAAATCAAAGATTCTTCCGCGCCAATCCGTCCGATAAAGAACCCAAATATCATCGCAAACAAGCCAATACCAAAAACCAATAAAGGCTTCTTCGCAACAAATTGCAAAATCAAAATCGAAAAAGCTATCAAATGCAAAACGCCCCAAACGATCATTCGATCAGGCACCAAAATATAAGTGGAAAACGTGATACTCATCGCAAGAATTGCAATCATCAAAAATCTTTTAAACTGTTTCAAATAAAATTTCATTCCGGTATTTTTTGAAACAGCCAAAGACACTCCCACGAGCCCGAGAAAAACAAACTGAACAAATCTGGCCACGACAAGCCAAGGCAAAGTTTTGAAATTAATATCAAAAAAACCGTAAAAATCACCGATAAAAAAGAAATGATAAATAATCATTCCTGAAACGGCGATCCCGCGCAGTAGATCTATTTCCGCGAATCTGGTTTTTGACTTTTTAAACATGTCGGAAATATAATACTTCGGCAATCAATCCACAAGCGGGTATAGTATATCGGTATTATGTAACCTTCCCAAGGTTGAGAGACGGGTTCGACTCCCGTTACCCGCTCCATTCAGAAAATTTCGACCGTTCACGCAAAATTGCGAACGGTTTTTCCAGCTCCACAGCCACTTTTCTGCCCTCAAGCTTGTAGTTCGAGCCGATTTTTTGCAAGAAGCTCCGCTTCTCCTCTAAATTTTCAGTCACGGCGAAGCCGTGGGCTTGGTGAGCCGAAATAATCCATTGTCTAAAAGGTTCGAGCCAATTATTTCCACCTTTCTCGGCAAGACTCAATTTCTCTTTGATTTCAATCTTTTTATTAAGAAGTTTTTC
This sequence comes from uncultured Candidatus Peribacteria bacterium, assembly GCA_964525485.1. Lineage (GTDB taxonomy): Bacteria > Patescibacteriota > Gracilibacteria > UBA1369 > LOWO2-01-FULL-3 > DAONBD01. The sequence goes on from CAZGHH010000011.1 coordinate 18,783, forward strand.
TTTTGCCATAACATACTCTTCATTATCAATAGTCTTGTCGAGATAAGCATCCAAAAGCCTCATAAGTTTATCTTCCACATCCTGAAGGACCGTTTTTAAGAGACGCTTGGTTTCAGACGAAGAAGAGGCAAGCTTTTTATAATCTTCCTCCCATTTCTGCATAAACAATGGAAACCATTCATCGCTTAAGCACAAAGAATTAATCAAATCATTCACCTGAGGAACAAACTCCCTTTCCTCCAAATATTTTTGAGTACAAACAACATTCTTCTTTGTGCATCGATAGTATGTGTAGGCAAGCCCCGAAAGCTTTGTTTTCTTTTCCGCTGTAATCGCTCTCCCACATTCTCCGCAAACAAAAAGCTTGCTGAATGCAAAGTGAAGGGAACTTTTAACTACTCGGGGCTTGCCCTTCTTCGATAAAACTCTTTGAACCTTGTCAAAGAGGCTTTTGGAAATAATTGGCTCGTGATTACCTTGATACAATTCGCCATTTCGCTTAAAGACACCGTAATAGAAAGGATTTTTAAGCATTCCTTGTATTCTTGATAGCGAAATGGCTTTATCTGTTCTTCGGCTCACCAAGCCCAAAGAAAGCGACAATTTTTGTAAATCCTCCAACGTGGAATCTCCCTGTGAATACACCTCAAATAATCGAACAACAGCAAGTGATCGTTCAGGATCTTTAACAATCGTGTGATGCCTAAGTTCGTTCAAATATCCTATCGGAGCCAATCCCGGTAGTTCACCATTTCTAAGTTTTTGTCTGATTCCACGTTTGATATTTTCTGAAAGATTATCGATATAGTATTTACTTTGCCCAAAAGCGATATTGAGCATGAACTTTCCCTGGGGAGTTGGTTCAAACCAAAATGTAGGGAATTTTAGCGCTCGTATCTTGAACTCATCGATAAGATAGATTATTTTCCCACCATCGATACTGTTTCTAGCCAACCTGTCCGGATGCCACGCTAAAATTCCCATATCAGATCCTTTTTCAATCTTGGAAATCATCTCATTGAACACAGGTCTGCCTGGAACTTTGGCGGTTTTGCTCTCAATAAATTCTGCTACTACTTCTAAATTCTCTTTAGTTGCATATTCCCTGAGCTCGGTTAGTTGAGCTTCTATCGATAATACTTGTCGATCATCTTCATCTGTTGATTTTCGTGCATAGAGAAAGTATTTCATATTGGTTTTGGTTAGATATTTCTAAAGGAACGACTCTGTTGGACACAAATGCGTTTGCACGAACTTGTACAGAGTCGCTCCTTAAGAGCTACGATTCTGGATCATAAAAAAATCCGTGCTTTGCTATTTGTGTCCGCAACAATACTAATAAAAGTTATCGATAGAAGCAATCTTTATTTATCGCTTTTGGGCAAAGCCGCGCTACGCGCGAAAAATTGTAGCTTTCTTTGCTGAAAATTAGAGCTTTTTGCAAAAGCAAAAATAAGCAAAAAATCGGTAATCCGGCTTTTAAGCCGAACGGTTTAAACACGAAGTCAAAAATTCCAGCCGGATCCTGCGCGAAGCGCAGGCGAACTACAAGCTTGAGGGAAGAAAAGTGGCTGTGGAGCTGGAAAAACCGTTCGCAATTTTGCGTGAACGGTCGAAATTTTCTGAATGGAGCTCCATCTACGATGAAGCTCCAGTCTAAGCAAATAAGACCAAGCACGAAGGCTTCCCGTTCCTTAAGATTGACATCTCTCGAAACAAAAGTATAAAATCAATCTCCATTTAATAAAATAATTCAAATGAAAAGAATTATAACGGACGAAAGACAAAGGGATTTATTTTATGAATCGCCAAAAGCGGTCATCAAAAGACTTGAAAGTTTAAGTAGTAAAATTGCACACAATCATCCTTTGATCCCAAGAGAAATAGACGAGTTAAGCAAGATATTAGAAGGCAATCCAAACGCAGAAACAATAATACGAAGACTTCAAGCTCAAAACACGAATCGTCGAAATTATGCGCTGACAATCGAGGAAAGAGAAATGGCGGCACAAGCCATAATGGGAGTAATCACTTCAACAAGGGAAAAAATCGCAAATTCATTGTAGAAGATGAGGGTGAATGATAAAATAGTCAGGTTTTAAGCCACTTTAAACCTCATTCAACGAACATGAAAAATTTTAAAAGGACTTTCTCCAAAATTCTTTTCTTCGCGCTGTTTGGAATTTCAGTTTTTGCTTCAGTATTATTACCGCAATACGATACAGCTTTTGCAGTAGACGAAATCCAATCCGTCGAAATTTCTCCCGCATTGGATATATCGAGATTTTTACCGTATCAAATTTGGGCTACAATCACCGGTATCAATAAAATTCACGGACATAGATGAGTCTTATAAATACTATGATGCCATAAATTACCTTTCATCGAATGGAATTATAAACGGCCATCCAGACCTAACTTTCAGACCCGAAGATCATTTAAATAGAGCAAGTCTCGTGAAAATAGCCGTAATGTCAAAAGGAATCACACCTCAAATTGAAGAATACAAAAATTGTTTTCCGGACGTAAAAGAACAATGGTTCGCGCCATATGTATGTTACGCAAAATCAGCGGACTGGGTGCACGGATATGGCGACGGAGAATTCAAGCCGACAAAAACAGTTAGCAAAGCGGAAATGTTTAAAATATTATTAAATTCACAAGGCGTTGTTTTGGATAATGAAGTTGAGGAAAAAATATTTGAGGATGTGTATTCTCATCAGTGGTTTGCAAAATTCATATCAACTGCGAAAGAAATGGGACTTTTACATGACGTTGAATTGATGTTTGAGCCTGACGAAGCTATGGACAGAGGTTTGACGGCGGAATATTTTTATAGATTATTAATGTATATCAATAAAATCTAACCAAACCAAAATGGGAGGATGCAAAGGAGGCTGTGGTTGCTAAGCAATCAAAAAGCCGCAATTACATAAAAAGGCACCAGTATATTGGTGCTTTTTTATTGACTTAAAATGCCACGGGTGCTAATATCCTAGTAGGTAAATAGGAATTAACTAATCTAAATAAAACTTAACAAAAACAATTATGCATACACATCACACAGGAGGATGCGGCGGAAGCTGCAATTGCTGTGGTGGCTGCGGATGCGGCTGCTAAGTTAGGAAAAGAGCCCTTTTATAGGGCTCTTTTTAAAATTCATTTTTTGTTCAATGAACTACCCGTGAATTGACTATAAAATATCTGTAAATTACCTACGGGCGGTGATTGCGAAAATAGGTCAAATATGTTATAATAACAGACGTAGAAACACGAAAATACGAAATACAAAAAGTGATAAATAAAATATCAAAATTAAAATTAAGTTTAGGGATTCTTATGGGGGGAATTTTGGTTTACAAATTTATCAAACCAAGAAAAACAAAAGATCGATCGTTAATATTGAAAAAGGCCTTAGAAAATCAAAAACTTTTATCTCAGGATTTAAAAAAATTCAAATTAGCGGTTGCCAATGCGTCCGAACATATAGTCATTACTGATAAAGATGGATACATAATATATGCGAACAAAGCAGTCGAAAAAATAACAGGATTTTCGGTGAAAGAAATAATAGGCAAAAAAGCGGGAGGTAAGGATCTATGGGGAGGGATGATGGAGCCACAGGTCTATAAGAAATTTTGGAAAACAATAAAAATTGATAAAAAGACATACAAAGGCGTATTAAGAAATAAAAGAAAAAACGGAGAATATTACGATGCGGAAGCAATAGTTTCACCGGTTCTAAATGAAAAAGGCCAAGTAATTTTTTTCGTGGGAATCGAAAGAGATATCACGAAGGCCCGTGAAGTGGATCGAATGAAAACCGAGTTTGTGTCTTTGGCCTCTCATCAGCTTCGCACTCCATTGTCATCAACAAAATGGTTATGTGAGATGTTGCTCGCAGGTAGCGCCGGCAAATTGAACAAAGAACAAAAAGAATTCATTACCAAAATCAACGATTCAAATGAAAGTATGATAAGCCTTGTGAATTCTTTATTAAATATTTCAAAACTGGAATTAGGAAAGATAAAAATAGAATCTAAAAAAACAAATTTAAAAAAACTTATAGAGTCTATAATCGAAGGCTTCAAGCCGAAAATCAAAGCAAAAAAACAAAAAATAAAAATATTTTTCAAAGGAAATTTTTCAGGAGTTTTATGCGATTCGAAAATAGTTAGAGAAATTTATTCAAATTTGATATCCAACGCTATCACTTATGGTAGAATCGAAGGAGAGATAAAAGTGGAATTATCAAAAACAGGTGGAACGGTATTATCAAAAGTGACGGATAACGGCTACGGCATACCAAAAAAAGAACAATCAAAAATATTTCAAAAGTTTTTCAGAGCCTCGAATGCCAGCAAAATAGCAACTGAAGGAAATGGGTTGGGAATGTATACAATAAAAGGAATGGTTGAAGCATCGGGCGGGAAAATATGGTTTGAAAGCAAAGAAAACAAAGGGACGACTTTCTTCTTCACACTGCCAAATTTACATTACAAGAAACACTTAAATAAAAAACAATGAAGCATAAAATTTTGATAGTTGAGGATGAAAAACTTCTTTCAGACGCGCTTGCTAAATCTCTGGAAGAAAATGGTTTTGATATAGCAAGGGCTGTGAATGGCGCCGAAGCGCTGGCAATAGCAGAAAAAGAAGCCCCAAGCCTTATTCTTTTGGATGTTATTATGCCAAAAATGAACGGGTGGGAGTTTTTTCGTGAATTGAGGAAGAAAGGCAAATGGGGGCAAGAAGTCCCTGTAATATTGCTTACAAATTTGAAGGCTGACAACGACGAGGAATTGAAAAATGTCGTTGAGCTCAAGCCAAGATATTTTTTAATAAAGACAGATTCGAGTTTGGAGAGTATAGTCGAAAAAGTTAAAGAAGAAGTTGAATGGAAAAATTAAAAACATTATTTGAGGACGATCATATCTTAGCGGTCAGTAAGCCGCGCGGACTTTTGACGGTAGGCAATAAACCGGGACAAAAAAACATCACAGACGAACTCAAAAAAGAGTATCAAAAGAAAAGTATTCGTCTACGTCCGTTAAATCGCCTAGATCGTGGTACATCAGGGATAGTGCTTTTCGCAAAATCAAAAGAATGTTTTCAAGAAGCCGTAGAGAATAAAAAATTTCAAACTGTAAAAAAGACATATCTAGCAGTCATTCAAGGCTATCCGAAGCGCCCAAAAGGCACTATCTCGTTCCCACTCCCATCTCGCCAGGACAAGAGAAAACTTCTTCCAGCGACGACAAGGTACGAAGTTGTAAAGATATATCAACTAAAAAAAGGAACAACAGCATCTCTAGTGCAAGTTGAGATAGATGAAGGACGATTTCATCAGATCAGACTGCATTTCAAAATGATTTATCATCCATTATTTATGGATAAAGAATATATGGAAAAGAAAGATTATAAATTTCTAGTAAATATAACAAAAATGCGCGATTACCTCCTTCACGCGCACAAAGTATCCTTCAAACATTTCGTTACAGGAGAAAAGGTGGAAATAGAGGATCAGATGCCAAAAGACTTTAAAAGATCCATTCAAGGTTTGCTTGCCTAAAAATAGAGGCAAAAAATATCTATTAGAAGCCCAAAACTCGATTTGGCTTGATGAAAAGCCGTCTTTCTTGTGAAATAAGCCCAAGAGGTATTGATTTTTACATAAACACAGGTATCCTATCTCCCGACAATTTTCTTAAAACAATTATTATTTAATCCAAACAAAAATGGATAAAAATCTATTCGTCGCTCTAACAATTATGTTGGGTGCAGCAATGCCAGCATTTTCAATCGGCTGGTTGTCATCAAAAGCTCTTGAAGCTATTGGAAGAAATCCAGAAGCAGCATCTGCAATCCAGACAGCTATGATCTTGGCTATTGCGTTCTGCGAGGCGATTGCTATCTACGCTTTGGTTGTTGCTTTGATTATAAAATTCGTTTAATAGGCAAAGAGGACTTTTGTCCTCTATTTTGCACCTATATATAAAGGGCTGTCTCGCATTGCGTGACTTCCCATCATAACTACCTAAAATGGAACTAATCAGCAAATTAGGCATAGATCTAAAACTTTTGCTGGCGCAAATCGTCAACTTTTTGATTATATTCGTCGTTTTGACAAAATTGGTGTACAAACCAATCATTAAACTCCTAGACGACAGAAAAAAGATGATACAGAAAACTGTCGATGACCAAAAAGCAATTGAAGAAAGACTTACTAAAATAGAAGAAGAAAAAGGCAAAATCATGGCGGATGCAACTCGCGAAGCTATGGCAGTCGTCGAAAAATCCAAAAAAGAAGCGGAAGAAGAGAAACAAAAAGTGCTCAACAATGCCAAAAAAGAAATTTCTAGTTTGGCGGAGCGCTATAGAGCACAATTAAAAGATGAAAAAGCTCAGTTGGTGAAAGAAATAAAAGGAGAGATGGCTGTATTAATAGTAAAAGCAAGCGAGAAAATTATCAAAAAAGAATTTGCTAAAGAAGATCAAAAACGTCTTGAGAAAGCTATAAAAGACGAATTGTCTTCAACAAAGATCTAAACTAATTATGAAAGTACAATTAAGAAAATACGCATTAGCTTTGGCTCAAAGCTTGAAAGTTGAAAAAGACAAAAATGAGATTGAAAGAAAAATCCAAAATTTGTTTAAGATTTTAGTTAAAAATAAACAAGGAAAATCAATCACTAGATTTGAAAAAGAGTTTGGGAATGTTTGGAGAGAGGTGAATGGTCAACTGGAAGCTACGGTTACACTGCCCTATGAACCGTCAGACGAGGACAAGATGTCTTTAATGAAACTTTTAGGCGAAGCTTTAAATAAAGAAATCATATTAAACGTAAAAGTGGATGAAAATGTGATAGGTGGAATGAAGATAGAGTTCGATGACTGTATTATAGACGCGACAGTCCAAAAAAATCTTGAATTACTTAAACAATCAATTAACTCATAATTATGGAAGCCAAAGATCAAATTTTAGACTCTTTAAAAGAGCAAATAGATAAATTCCAATCAGTTGCAAAAGTCGAAAAAATCGGACATGTCCTAGAAGTTGGAGATGGAATTGCTCGTGTTTCAGGATTGGGAGACTGTGCATACCAAGAAATGATTGAATTTGCTGATGGTTCGATGGGAGTTGCTCTAAACCTTGAGCAAGGTGGCGTCGGAGCTATCGTACTTGGTTCTGACAAAGGTATAGTAGAAGGTGATGAAGTGAAAACAACAGGGAAAATTCTTTCTGTACCGGTAGGAGAGACTCTTATTGGTAGAGTAGTAGATCCACTTGGAAATGCATGTGACGGCAAAGGTGCGATCAAATCAAGTAAATTCTACCCAATTGAAAAAATTGCTCCACGCGTTATCAAAAGAAAATCAGTAACTCAACCTGTACAGACAGGTATTAAAGCTATTGATGCTATGATCCCGATCGGACGTGGACAACGTGAACTTATTATCGGAGATCGTCAGACCGGTAAGACAGCTATCGCAATCGACACGATCATCAATCAAAAAGAGGAGAACATGATTTGTATCTACGTAGCTATCGGTCAAAAAGATTCTAAAATCGCAAAAATTGTAGCAGAGCTAGAGAAAAGAGGAGCCATGGACTACACGATCATAGTTAAGACTTCTTCTTCAGATCCAGCTTCTCTGTCTTATATAGCTCCATTCGCTGGAACAGCAATGGGCGAGTATTTCTTGGATCAAGGAAAAGACGTATTGGTCGTTTATGATGATTTGTCTAAACATGCTTGGGCATATCGTGAAATTTCATTGTTGCTACGACGCCCACCTGGACGTGAAGCTTATCCTGGAGACGTTTTCTATCTCCATTCAAGA
>CAZGHH010000012.1:0-26432 GCA_964525485.1 uncultured Candidatus Peribacteria bacterium
GGCGCTAGTGCTGTTTTGAAAAATAACGAGTTGCTTTTGAAAGCAAAAAAAATGGGCTTTGCCGACAAACAAATCGGGTTTTTGATTGGCAAAGAGGCGTGGCAAGTGAGAGACGCGCGCAAGATGGCCGGTGTGGTTCCTTATGTAAAACAAATTGACACTTTGGCGGCTGAGTATCCTGCGAAAACTAATTATCTATATCTGACTTATCACGGCAATGAGCATGATATTGAGTTTGTAAGTGGACGAACTGGCAAAGTGGTCGTATTGGGGAGTGGGCCGTATTGTATCGGATCGTCCGTTGAGTTCGACTGGAGCTCCGTGAATGCCTTACAGACATGTGCGCGCGAGGGATTGGAAACTATAATGATTAATTACAATCCCGAAACTGTTTCGACTGACTACGACACGTGCGATAAACTATATTTTGATGAATTGTCGTTGGAAAGAGTCTTGGATATTTATGAATTGGAGAATGGCGCTAATCTCGGAGCTGTACCTAGTGGTGAGCTTGTGAATGGAGTGATCGTTTCCACCGGAGGGCAGGTGCCGAACAATTTGGCTTTAAAACTACATAAACGTGGCGTTCGAATACTCGGAACCGCCCCTGCAAGCATTGATCGGGCTGAAAATAGACATAAATTTTCCGAGATGTTGGATAAATTGAATATTGACCAACCGAAATGGAAGGAGTTGGTCAATCTGAAAGATGTGTTTGGATTCGCAGACGATGTTGGATATCCGGTTTTGGTTCGTCCTTCTTATGTACTTTCTGGAGCCGCGATGAGCGTCGCTTATACAAAAGAGGATCTCGAACAGTTCCTGGCTAAAGCTGCAAAAATTTCTAAAGACGCTCCTGTCGTCATTTCAAAATTTGAAACTGGCGCAAAAGAAATAGAGATAGATGCTGTTGCCCATAACGGACAACTTGTGATTTATGCAATTTCCGAACACATTGAAAATGCCGGAGTTCACAGCGGAGATGCCACAATCGCATTGCCTCCTCAAAAACTGTACATTGAAACAATTCGCAGAATTAAAGTTATTACAAAAAAAATTGCTAAAGAATTAAATATAAGTGGACCTTTCAACATCCAATTTTTAGCTAAAAATAATCGTGTAATGGTTATTGAATGTAATTTGAGAGCGAGCCGAAGTTTCCCGTTTGCATCAAAAGTTACAGGTTATAATTTAATAGAAATTGCAACTGGCGCAATGCTGACGGCGGATGCCAATAAACCGTTGAAAGCAAGAAAAGAAGGATTTAAATTGAGTAAAAAACTCACCGAAAAATTAAATTATCGTGACTACAAAACTCTCGACTTAGATCATGTGGGAGTAAAAGCTCCTCAGTTTTCATTCCCGAGGCTAAAAGGCGCTGATCCTGTATTAGGAGTAGAAATGGCTTCAACTGGAGAAGTTGCTACATTTGGGGATGACTTGCACGAGGCGTTTTTGAAATCAATGATTGCCGTCGGATTCAAGTTCCCGAAAATTGCAGAAAAAAATGCGGTGGGCGAAGATGTGGGAGGAGGCGTGCTTTTTAGCATCGGTGGAGTGGAGGAAAAAGCCGATTTACTGCCGGTTGCCCAAGCTTTTGCCGCGATGGGTTTCAAAATTTACGGCACGGAAGGAACCGCTGATTTTTTCAATAAAAACCGCATCGAATGCGAAAAATTACATAAAATTTCAACCGAAAAAGAGCCTAATCTTTTGACCGCGTTAATTGATCGCAAGTTTGAATTAATAATAAACATTCCCAAGCATTATTCGCGCTCAAATGTCACCGACGGATATCTAATAAGAAGAAAATCTATCGATTTAAATGTTCCTTTGATCACAAATGTCCAAGTTGCAAAAATCACTGCAGAGGCGTTGGAGGAATACAAAGAGAAAGATTTAAAAATAAAAGCATGGAAAGAGTATTTTTAATGTTGGATATAGCGCTACCCCAGGCTTATCGTCTTTTAAAGTAGGTGTTTTTATGGTATAATCATCTATTGAAACAATTTAATTCAATATAAATACAAATATGAAAATATCTTTTTTCGAAAATAGAATTGTTTGGGAAAATAAGCCTCCCGAGACTTTTTCTTCTCCTAAAAACGCCCCCGAAGTTAAGCCTTCCGGTGCAAAGGATCGAGAAGCATTATCCGCTGCCGTTGTCGCTCCGCCTACTTATTATGAAGATGTTATTAATGAAGCTTCGACTTATGATGAAACGGCCGCAATATCGGGGAAAAAAATAATTCCTAATGACCAGCCTCTGTTTCAAAAAATTAAAGCTGTATTGGACAAAACACTGGAAAAAAATTTGATTCGTAGCAACAAGATCCTATATCAAACATTTAAAATTTTAGAAGATAACTTTGAAGAAGTAACCTCGATTGTCAATCGTGTATATAATAAGTCCTCTACAGATGAGGTGTTAGTTCGTAATTTACTACCTGTGGCTTGGCTTAATGAGCAAGCCCGTGGTTGGAGTAGATTATTCAGAAAAGAGCTTGGTGTACATACCGAAGAGATAATCGATCAAATCAGTCAAGGCATGTACAATCTAAGAAATATACCTTCTACTACTAGCGAAATCTGGGGAAGTCTTTTTACTGATGATGAGTCCCCATCTTCACGCATTAGCACCCCCGACCTTTGGTCTGCAACAATTGGCAAGCGATATGACAAGGTAAAATCCAGAGGGCAGTTTCAGTTGAGAGTGACGGATGAAGACCTCGCGTTTTCTAAGAAAAAATTTGAAGAAAATGGGTTGACTATGCCTGCAACTGCTCCCGCTTTAAAAGCAATGGTTGAGGAAAATTTGTTAGCCGCCACTATTGTCGCCGGTGAGAGATTGAGAAATGAACTCCATAATTTTAAACGCACATTGGATGCTAACGATGAGGTGATTGATCCGCGAAATGGAGATTTTGCAATTATGTTACTCACTTCTTACAATCGTGGAACTAATGCTATAAAAAGGGCATCTTTGCAAAATTGGGCTATCAAGTTGGCAACCGTCCTAGGCTTAAACGAAGAAAGGGACAAATTAATTATGGAATTTGATGCTAAAAGAAATAAGGAAAGAACCGCCGAAGACATGATGCAAACGGTCGTGGATACTTTTAGAATTGCGTGTCAAAAATTAATTTTAAACGGAGATATCAATTATCCCGGACATTTAAACAGCGAGTTACAAAAATTATACAATTACTCCAGTATCAATGAATTTATTGAAGGACTTTTGTTCTATCAAATTCAAACCTGGTACACAAAACAAACAGGATCGAAATTATCTTTTATTCTTACCGAAAGTGACAGAAGTGTAGGCGATAAAGTTTTTTCTTATGGAGTTAGAATTATTAAAGATGACGCGAATTGGAAAAAAAATTACAGGGAATAGGTCTTTTTTAACATTTTTTTAGCAAATTTTAATCTAAAAAAACAAATTTGTATTAAAAATGCTAAACATATAGAATGTGTTCCGATTTAATACATGTTTTTAATTTAATTTAGCATGAAAAAAGTTGCAGTGGCTCGCAGTGTGACAAATGTCGCAAAAAATACTCCACGCTTAAAAAAGGGTTTGGCGCAAATGCTCAAAGGTGGAGTAATCATGGACGTCGTAAATGCTGAACAAGCGATAATCGCTGAAAACGCGGGGGCGTGCGCGGTTATGGCATTGGAACGTGTTCCTGCAGACATTCGACGCGACGGGGGAGTGGCTAGAATGAGTGACCCCAAAATGATTAAAGGCATTATGAAAGCTGTTTCGATTCCTGTCATGGCAAAGGTAAGAATCGGACATTTTGTTGAAGCGCAAATTCTTGAGAGCCTTGGGATTGATTATATTGACGAGAGTGAGGTCTTGACTCCGGCTGATGAAAAATATCATGTGACTAAGAGTAACTTTAAAGTTCCTTTTGTTTGTGGAGCTAGAAATTTGGGAGAAGCTTTGCGTAGAATAAATGAAGGGGCGGCTATGATCCGTACCAAAGGCGAGGCCGGAACCGGAAACGTGGTTGAGGCTGTGCGACATATGCGAACTATGAATGAGGAAATTGCCGAATTAAAGAGAATGGGGGAGGCCGAGCTAAAGGCTTTTGCCAAGAGGGAGAGAGTCCCTGTTGATTTGGTCAAAGAAACCAAGAAGCTTGGTCGATTGACGGTTGTGAATTTCGCCGCCGGCGGAATCGCAACTCCTGCTGACGCTGCGCTCATGATGCAACTCGGATGCGATGGAGTTTTTGTCGGAAGCGGAATATTCAAATCAGGCGATCCTGCAAAACGAGCGAAAGCCATCGTAGAGGCAACAATGCATTTCGATGATCCTGCGGTTTTAGCAAAAGTTTCCGAAGGATTGGGTGAGGCCATGAGCGGCCAGGAAATCGGAAAACTGGAGACTAAATATGCAGAGAGAGGGTGGTAGGACGAGATAGTATAATTAGACGGCATGATTTGGCGATGAGACTGAGCGGTGACTTCAGTGTTCAATTATAACTAATATGAAAATCGGTGTTTTAGACATACAGGGAAGTGTAGAGGAGCATTTCGAGATGCTACAAAGGTTGAAAGGTGTTGATGCCGTTTTGGTAAAAAAAGTTTCTGATTTAAAAGGTGTGCGCGGACTTATAATTCCAGGGGGAGAGAGCACTACGATAGGCAAACTATTGAGACGTTTTGGCCTGAATAAAGAGATAAAAAAGCGCTTTACCGCCGGAAAATTGGCGATCTGGGGAACATGCGCCGGTGCAATTTTGATTGCTCGTGAAATTATTGGGCGAGAGCAGGCAGATTCACTAAAATTAATGAATATTACGGTTGAGAGAAACGCTTATGGAAGACAGTTGGATAGTTTTGAAGCTGAATTGGATTTTGATTTTGGCATTGAGGGGTCGCAAAAAATTCCGGCTGTTTTTATAAGAGCTCCAAAAATTTCTAAATTTGCGAAAGGAACAGAGATATTAGCTAAATATGACGGCGAGGTCGTCGCTGTTCGTGAGGGGAAGTTACTAGCCACAACTTTTCATCCCGAAATGACTGATGACCCGAGAGTGCATCGGTATTTCGCAGATATGTGTTGATTAGTTTTGAGCTCGTCTGCCTTTTCCAGCGCGGAGTGCCGCCAATGCTCTTTTTTCTATATCTTGAACCGTTAAATCTGTACCATCGACTACGATGCGTCCATCATTATGCTCCAGATCCGTGACGGTTTGAAACATATTGTTTTTGATTCCCCATGCTATACCTGCCGGGGTAACGCCTGCATCTTTTGCTTCTAACACTGTTGGTCTATAAGCCTCCGGAAGCGGTTCAGATATTGGGTCTTTTTTAATTTCAGCCATTTTAAATGGATTATTTTTAAAATAGATTATAATTCAACGCCCTGCTTTGTACTCAATATAATTGCCTGTACGTCTAGAGGTAATTTTTTTAAACTGCCTTTGTCTATATATCTACCGGATGTATTCACTAAAACATCTTCAGAGATGAATCCCTGTATTTTTAATTCCGCTAGAGCTTGAACCGTATCTGCCGGAGTTATAGGGCGGCCTCCTTCGCTCTCTCCCAGAAAATCTTCAGGTAAATTATTTTGCGACATATTACTATTGTTTTAAGTTGTAATTGATAGATGTTAATAAGATGTTATTTTACATATATTTGCGGTTTTGTCAAGATCTTAAATTGTGAGCGGGCTTGTGAATAAACGGCGATTGCTATTATATCATTTGTAGCAGTTTTGTTGTGATTTTAATTGATATTTAATTGGCACGAATGTCTCAATTTCTTCCAAAATCAGTTAGGGCATTAATAGAAGAATTTTCGAAGCTTCCTGGTATAGGGCAGAAGTCCGCGCAGAGACTTGCGATGCATTTACTCAAAAGCCCGCATTCAAAAATCGAACCGCTGGGAAAGGCCGTTCTCGACTTGAAAGAAGGAATTTTATTTTGTGAAGAATGTTGGAATATAGCGGATACTAATCCGTGTTCGATTTGCACTGATTCTGCGCGCGATCATGGGAAGATTTGTGTAGTTGAAGAGATCTTGGACGCAGCTGCGATAGAGAGGACGGGGGATTATGATGGACTTTATCATGTATTACACGGTGTTTTATCTCCCGTGGATGGCGTCGGTGTGGAAGAATTAAAAATAAGAGAATTAATTGAGAGAGTTAAAAAAAGTTTTGAGAATGTGAGTAAGAAAAATATAGGCGAGAATATTGAAGAACAAGACGCAAACCAAAAAGTGAAAGATGATCTAAGTGCGGGCGTCCCCATTCGCGAAATAATTATGGCTACAAATCCTTCACTAGAGGGTGAGGCAACCGCTCTTTATATTCAAAAACAACTTCGAGAATTCGATGTGCGAATCACCAGAATCGCACGAGGTATACCCACTGGCGGAGACATCGAATACTCAGATGAACTCACCTTGAGCAGAGCTTTGAAAGGAAGAGGGGAGTTATAAAATTGCGAATGCAGATTCAAAATAAAGTGCATACTGGGAAAAGGAAGAAAATGCCCTTATTAAAACCTATGCAAGAATAAAGACCGTAGGTCCTGACCCCGATAGATGATGATTTTGCGGCAGCGGAGATTTTAGAATTGTTTCAAAATCGTTATGGATGTTTCTATGAATTGCAAAAGAATCATTTGTCTTTATCGCGTGGATAAGGGCAAGCGTTTTGTCTGCGTTTTTCGCGCATTTTGAAAGATTGAGTTTTTTGTATGCCGATGCTGTTTTTTGCATGTCGCCGGAGACTGAAAATATCGAAAAACTTAGACCGTTTACACTTGAAAGTGGCGTAATAATTTCACCAAAATTTTCACCAATGGCGATACCTCCTCGTATGAAAAATGGTGCATCCATCCCTATATTTACCGCCAAAGATTCAAGTTTTTTGGTTGTCAATTCGAGATTCAAAATTTCATTCAACGCTTTTAAAACCGTTGCTCCGTTACTCGAGCCTCCTCCTAAACCGCTTGAAATCGGGATGTTTTTTTCTACTTCAATTTCTATTTTTTTGTGCGAATTTTTACAATAATTTTTAAGAATAATCTCCGCCGCTTTGATGAGAGTGTTGTCTTTTTCATCGATTGATTTTGGCAAATTTCCGGAGATTTTAATTTCGTTCTTTTTCGCGCCCGAAACCCTAATATGAATAATATCCGGCTGAAATCCGTGAGTGTTTTGCGGAGTAATTTCACAAAAAACAGTCTGAATGAAATGATGTCCTTTTTGCGGACCGCTATTTTTTACCCCGAGTACGTCCAGACTTAGATTTACTTTTGCGTTGGATCTTAGTGTGAGATTTTGCATTTTTATGTATTGACTTAGTCGGTTTTTCAAAAAGTGAGACTATCGCGAAACACTGTATTCCAAGCCCTAAACCAAAGCTCGTGAGATTTTCTCCTGAGGTTGCAGTGATACCGATTAGTTTTGTATCAATTTTAAGAATTTTCCCGAGAGATTCTTTGAGACGCTTTGCTAGAGGATCAATTTTGGGCCTTTTACATTCGATCATTAACCCGAGATTTCCAATTTTAAAATTTTCTTTTTCGATTTTTTCCAGCATTATTTTTAGGTATTGCGAACTGTCTTTAACGCCTTGCTTTTCGCATATTTCGTCAGCATAAAATCCGAGAGATTCGCTTCCTAACGCTTGAGAAAGAGCGTTAAAAACAGCGTGCAGAACCACATCCCCATCCGAATTGGCTTTTAATTTTGGCTCATCCGGAAAATGAACGCCCGCAAGAACAAGACCTCTTTTTTGGCTTTGCCCTGAGGAATTTTTATGGACCCTGGCTTCGTTGTGTTCAAAAACATGACTGTCTTGCCCTATGCCTACACGGAAATGTTTCTCGTTTTCGCCGAGTAAAAACTTTAAATGATTCAAGTCTTCTTGCGTCGTGATTTTTATGTTTTTTTCGTCCGCTTCAACTGTGACGACTTTGTGCCCCAAAAACTCTACCAGCATCGCTTCGTCTGTGGCTTTTATATTGTTTCTCGCTCCATACGCAAGCGCCTTTTTAAGTAATTCGAAATTTATAATTTGAGGAGTTTGAGCCGCAAAAAGATTCTCGCGATCGAGAGTTCCGGTGACTGATTTCCCTTTAACTTCCTTCACCGTATCGTTGATTTTGTGACCGACTATACATGCACCGTGCGCCTGTGCGGATTCGATCGCCTCTGTAATTTCCTTGTACGAAACCATCGGATTTGCGCCATTGTGCACTACTATTAAATCATTTTTTTTAGGTTTGAATTTTTTAGTCAAAGCAGACAGTCCTCGATTTAAAGATTCCTGACGTGTAAGCCCTCCGAGTGTTATCAAGCGAACTTTTTTAAATTTATATTCTTTTGCTATTTTTGTAATTTCGACCTGATTTTTTTCGTTCACCACTACCGTTACCGCATTTATTCCATCGTGATCGTTAAAAGCCGCTATTGTGTAATATAAAAGTGGATGCCCCGCCACTTTTTCAAGCAACTTATCTGTGACAGCACCCATTCTTTGACTCTGTCCCGCAGCTAAAATAATTGCGTAATTCATGCGCTTATAGTGCCAAATATAGATTGGAATTGCAACTTGGAGATAGTTTATTTTTCTTCAAAATCATCACCTTTCGGAACAAAAATTTTAGAAACTTGATTCCTAGTGCCTTCACTCTCATTTACCACGGCTATAAATGCTTCCGCCAAAGATGCGTCAGGTGGCAATGCGCTAAGAACCTCATCTCCTCCCTCTCTTAGCATGTCTATTGGGGTTTTCATATTTACAGGTGTTATCATGTTTGTAATTTAAATGTAGAGTTCATTTTCCTACAACAACTCATGAAAAGCAATCTCTCCTGCGAGAAATCTCCCTATCATTTCTTCTTTGCGTTTATAAAATCCATGAATTCTTCCAGCTTTAAACTCTTTAATAATGTTTTTTATTGCCGGGAAGGTTTTATGATCGATTGGGTCAAATTTGTATTTTGATATCGCTTCCCCGTCGAGAATTTTTATTTTTTTATTTACGAATTTTCTATTTGTGTTTTTTGCATATTTCCCATGATAAAGTTTCAACAGAGTGTCTTCGATCACTATTTTCATATCCGGCTTATAGGCTATCGCCGATGTTTTTTTGGGGCTTTTTAATTCAATTATTGCGTGGACGAAACTTTTGCGGTCAATAATTGCGTCGAGATTTTTGAGAGGCGCGCTGAAAAGATGGTGAGCCTCTATAATCTCATATCCTTTGTTTAATAACGTCGCCGATTCGATCGTAATTTTCGCACCCATTTTCCAATTCGGATGATTGAGCGCGTCTTTTGGCGTAACTTTTTCGAGTTGTTTTTTCGTGCAGCCGAAGAACGGCCCTCCCGATGCTGTAATCGTGATTTTTCGGACTTTCTTCGGATCAAAAGTCCGCATGTTCTCGGCCTCCAGAAGCCGTAATATCGCGTGATGCTCGGAATCTAACGGAAGAATTTTTGCGCCTTTTTGTGTATATTTTTTTTTCAATTTTTTTAAATTTGCGCCGTCTAAAACAACAGACTCTTTGTTCGCAAGAGCTAGAATTTTACCGGCTTTGAGCGTCTCAATCGCCGGCCTCAGCCCAGCCGCCCCAGAAATAGCATTCACCACGACGTCTACATTTTTATCTTTAATAAATTCGTAAATTTTCTTTTGATTTCCTGATGATAGACAGATTCTGGACATCGGCACTTTAAATCTTTTCGCCTGAATTTTCAAAAGCTTTTCGTTTGAATTACAAGCAAGTCCAAACACTTGAAATTTGTCTATGTGGCCGGAAATAACCTCCAGCGTTTGAGTGCCGATCGACCCTGTAGAGCCGAGGATTAAAATTTTTATTTTATGCAATCTTTCCATTTGTAAATTAACTTGTTTTAACTTTTAAATTTGCGTTTTTTGCTTCAGTTCCACTTTTATTACTTTGATAAATTCTTTGACTAAGTTTTTTTCCGCAACCGATTTTATAAATTTTCCGTGAGCATAAATCGCGCCGATTTTCTTCCCTCCGAAGAGCGCAAAATCCGCTTCTCGAGCCTCTCCTGGACCGTTTACAACACATCCCATAATTGCAATTTTGAGCGGCTTCTGAATGTGCAAATTTTCAAGTTCTGCTGTCACTTTTTTCACAAGCGGTTTGAGTGCAATTTCTGTGCGAGCGCACGTCGGACATGAAATAATATATGGCTCCTTGTCATATAGCCCCAATGATTTAAGAAGTTCTTTCGCGACTTTTACTTCGAGTACCGGATCTTCTGTGAGCGAAATCCTGATCGTGTCACCAATACCTTTGCGAAGCAGAGCGCTAAGTGCAACCGAACTTCTGACTGCGCCTGAAATTAGTGGACCGGCTTCGGTGACTCCGAGGTGAATAGGGTATAGATTGTTTTTCGTTTTTTTTGCGTGCAACTTTAGACGTTTGAATAATAATTCATTCGCATCTATCGTGGTTTGAACGTCCGTGCTTTTGATTGAGATGACTAGAGAGTTAAAATTTTGAGATTCAAAAAATTTGATCCAATTCATCGCCGACTCGACGAGTGCTTTTGCATTCGGACCTCCATATTTGTCCAATAAATGTTTTTCGAGTGAACCCGAATTTACGCCAATACGAATTAGGATTTTGGCTTTGTGGGCTGAGGCAATTATTTTTTTTAACATTTCAACCTCGTCTGTGTTTTTTAAATTTCTCACAATATTTCCCGGGTTGATTCGAATTTTGTCAGCGCCGTTTTCGATGGCCAGAAGCGCTAAAGACGGGTCGAAATGTATATCCGCCACGAGCGGAATATGGATTCGTTTTTTTATTTGCTTCAAAGCTTTTGCAGACGCCTTGTCTGGTATGGAAACGCGTACGAGATTACATCCTTCGCGTTCGAGCTCGAGAATTTGCGCGACAGTTTTTGCGATGTCGTACGTTTTTGTGTCGCACATTGATTGAATAGTGACTGGTTTTGAGAGGACTGGACGGCGCTTCATTCCCGTTTGGATCTCCGTAGCTGTCCCGATGAACACAGTATTGTTTTTTAGTTTTTTATTCATTTCAAAATTAATTTACACATAAATATCTATATTTGCCAATCTAACCTTGACTTTTAGGAGTGGCTTATCTAATATTTGCGGGCGCTAGTTAAGATTTAACTTTCTGATATAGCTAAAAGTTTACGAATCAATGAAGCGATAAGAGCCCCAACCATAAGACTCATCGATGAAAATGATGAACAGATGGGTATAATGGGGACTCAGAAAGCTCTTGAAATGGCGAGAGCGGCCGAATTGGATCTCGTGGAAGTTGCACCGAAAGCCAATCCTCCTGTTTGCAAGATACTCGATTACGGGAAATATCTCTACTATCAGGACAAATTGGACAGGAAACAGAAGAAAATGCAGCATAAGACTGAGATCAAGGGCTTAAGAATTGGATTCAGAACCGGAGATCACGACCTCGAAGTAAGCGCGAAAAAAGCAAGAAAATTCCTTGAGAACAGAGACCTTGTAAAAGTTACAATGATGTTCAGAGGGAGAGAGATTGCTTATGAAAGTTTGGGACGAGAGAAATTGGATAAATTTATAGCAGGACTTCTAGATATTGCAGAATTGGAAACCCCACCAAAAAGACAAGGAAATTCATTAATATTGATATTAACACCTAAGAAAAATGAAACAAAAGACGCATAGCGGATTAAAAAAACGCGTAAAAGTAAGGAAAAGCGGAACCGCTTCCTTCAGAAAATCAAGCAAGAACCATATGATGACGGACAAAT
Organism: uncultured Candidatus Peribacteria bacterium; assembly: GCA_964525485.1. Taxonomy (GTDB): domain Bacteria; phylum Patescibacteriota; class Gracilibacteria; order UBA1369; family LOWO2-01-FULL-3; genus DAONBD01. The sequence goes on from CAZGHH010000012.1 coordinate 11,778, forward strand.
CTAAGAGACAGAAAAAATCATTCCCAAATGGAATGCCTATCGATGCAACACAGATTGGAAGAGTTAAAAAACTTCTTCCAAATTCAAGAATAAAGGGATAGTATTACTGGCCTTTCTCGGAGAAAGTTTGCGAGAATTAGCCAAAGAGTTTAAATAAGTATTTTCTTAAACTTCATATAAAATGACAAGAATCAAAAGAGGCGTAGCAGCCCACCGTAGGCATAAGAAAGCCTTAAAGGCAGCCAAAGGTTTCCGTGGACAGCGTTCTAGGCTAGTAGTAGCCGCTATGAATGCTGTAAGGAAAGCAGGACAGAATGCGTACAGAGATAGACGCATCAAAAAAAGAACGTTCAGAGGATTGTGGATCGCGAGAATCAACGCGGCCTGCAAACTTCTTGGAACAAAATACAGCCTGCTCATCGACGGAATGTTCAAGAAAGACATTCAGGTTAACAGAAAAATGTTGGCTGAATTAGCCGTGAACAAACCAGAGGTATTTAAGGCGATTGTCGAGGAAGCGCTTGCGAAATAGTTTGGCCTTGCTTTACTGATTGCAACGCACCGGAAATTTGCTATCAAAATAAAACCCCGGCTTAATTGTCGGGGTTTTTTGTCGTTGAGCGTTTTGACAATTGGTTTTGAGGGCCCTTCACTCCGCGTCTTTGATTTCGACTTTTTCAATCATAACTTTTTCAAGCGGCATATTATTGTCATCGGTTTGGACTGCCGCGATAGCATCTACCACCTTCATGCCTTCGTAGACCTGGCCGAAAATTGAATAATCCCCGTCGAGAAATGTTGCTCTTGTCTCTGGCAGAACGATGAAAAACTGACTGCCGTTTGTATTTGGACCGGCGTTCGCCATAGAGACAGCGCCTTGAATATGAGATAATTCAGGGTCAATTTCATTATCAATTTCTGTGCCCGGACCTTTATAGCTGTAGCCTCCTGTTCCATTACCTTTTTCAAAATCGCCCCCCTGGATAACGAATCCCGGAACGATACGATGGAATGTAACGTTTTCGTATTTGCCTTGACTGGTAAGTTCAATGAAATTTTTAACTGTTTCAGGAGTTTTATTTGAGAAAAGTCTGATTTTTATCTCGCCGAAATTGGTTGTAAGAACGGCAATTTTTTCGCCTTTTACAGGCAGATCTGTTTGATCGAATTTTGTCATGGTACAAGCGGTAAATATTGAAATAAAAAGTGTAAAAATGAATAGTGACAAGATGATTTTTTTCATAGATGTGACGGTTAGTTGATTTTGAGGGTTGTAAAATACGGTACATCCGGAGTTTGCATTATCATTTCGACTGCGTCAACTCGCGATGCTGGAGAACCTTCATAGGCCCACATTCGAAAAGCCGCGAGCGACACTCGAGCCCCTTGCAACTCAGCCTCTACGGTACCGTCTTCCATGTTTTGAATAATTCCTTTTAACTGAAGAGCTACTGCTTTTTCACGGGCATAAAAGCGATACGAGACGCCCTGAACGCGGCCTGAAATTTTGAAGTGAGCCTGATACATGCTTCGGTTATATTAACACGCATTAGATTGCTGATAAATACTTGTACGGATGTAGTTGACTACACTCGTGAAATATTGCTTAAAAACTTCTTTTTGTTTGAATTATATGATAGAATTCCGCTCGCTTTTTAGGGCAATTTTCTAAAACAAATTATGAAAAATTTATTAAAGAAATATATACTTTTCTTGTTAAAAAAATTTGCGAAACGGAGGCTTAAAAAATTCAAAGGGACGATAATAGGCGTGACCGGATCCGTGGGTAAAACCAGTACAAAAGAGGCTATTTACACAACACTGAACACTAAATATAAGGTGTTACGCAATAAAGGAAGTATGAATACGGACTTCGGTTTGCCGCTGACTGTTTTGGAATTGGACACCGGATGGAAAAGTATAGTGAAATGGTCGTATTTGATTTTCAGGGCTTTTTTAAAGTCTTTTCAGAAATTATATGCCGAGGTGGTCGTGGTCGAAATGGGCGTGGACAAAGCTGGAGATATGGACGCTCTTTTGTCTATTGTTACTCCCGATATAGGAATCGTTGGGCCCGTTGCGCCCGTCCACATGGAAAAGCATCAATTCACTAACGTCGATGAAGTTTTTGAAGAAAAATCAAAATTAATAAAAGCCTTACCGGAAGATGGAATCGCAATTTTATGCGCTGATGATGAACGAGTTTTAGGATTGAGTCCAGGGCGTCCAAAAGGCCGAACTTTTACTTTTGGAACGAATCCTGATGCGGATTTCAAGGCTACTGCTATAGAAGAAGACACTTCTGGAATCAAATTTAATTTAAATACCGAGGGGCATCGCGTAGAAGTACGCGTGCCTGTGCTGGGGAAACATCATGTGAATGTAATTTTGCCCGCTATCATATGCGGAATGGCGATGAAGATGGAACTCGGAGAAATAGTCGAAGCCATTAAAAGATTTAAACTTCCGCCCGGGAGATTAAATTTGATCGAAGGATTTAAAGATGATTTAACTATAATAGACAGCTCTTATAATTCATCTCCAAAAGCCTGTATAGAAGCCCTGAAGACTCTTGGAGGATTGAATCCGAAGGACAAAGGTCGAAGAATCGCCGTACTCGGAAATATGAACGAATTGGGAGAAAATTCTGAATTATTGCATGCGGAAGTCGGTTCTCAAATTCATCAATACTGCGAAGTTTTGGTTACGGTGGGAGATGTTGCAAAAATATTCGCTGACAAAGCTGAGGAAAACGGCATGAAAAATGTCTTTAGATTTAAAACTGTTTCTGAGGCGATTGAAAAATTCAAAGACGAATTAAAAGAAGGCGATATAGTCCTCGTAAAAGGCTCACAAAACAATGTGCGGCTTGAAAAATTCGTAAAAGCCATTATGAAATTCCCTGATACGGCGTCAGAGGTTTTGTGTAGACAGGGTAGGGTTTGGGAACGCATTTAATGTGATACGTATTTAATATGATATACAACTGGAACATAATAGGGCACGAAAAACAGTTAATGCAGTTGGAAAAAGATATATCCAGCGGAAACGTTTCTCATGCGTATTTGTTGTGGGGGCCGGGGCATATAGGCAAGTACACCGTCGCGAAGAAATTGGCATCGATTCTTCAGTGTGAAAATAATTTTTGTGGAGTATGTTCAACGTGTTTACAGATCAGAAAAGGCTCTCATATAGACACGATGGAGTTTGAAAACAATCATGAAGCATTAAAAATAGAACATGTGCGTGAAATAATTTCTAGATGCAATATGAGTCCCCAGGGTAAATATAAAGTTGTAATTCTTCAAAGTATCGGAAGAATGACCACAGAGGCGGCAAATGCTCTTTTGAAAACACTGGAGGAGCCACCGAATAATACAATTTTTATAATGACCACTAGTAATATACGTGAAGTTTTGCCGACTATTCTTTCCAGGAGTAGAATTGTGAGATTCCATCTATTTCCTCATGATTTTTTAATACAAATGTTGAAGAAAAAATATCTCAATATTGATGATGAAAAAATTGATCAAGCGGCCAGGCTCTCTCTGGGTAGAGCCGGATTTGCTATCGATCTTATGGAGCAACCTGAAAAATTTGCTGATTATTTGAAGCTTTACAAAGACATCTCTTATCTGCTTGAAACCGACAATATTGTTGAAAGGTTTTCGTATGTTGAAAATATCTTGGATGATGAAAAGCGCGATGATGGCGCATCAAATATTCGTACAGATGACTTCTTGAATGTGATGACTCACGTGCTTAGAACCAGGATGATAGAGTTTGCTTCAAAAAAAGGGGTTGATGTCCGCGCTTTAATAGATATGATTGCAAAGGTGCAGGATGCTTCGTCTTCTTTGAAAAAGAATGTTAATGCTAAACTGCTTTTAGAAAATTTAATGCTTAATTAATAATTTTATGCATATAGGAATTCTTGATTTGTACGAACTGGCTGTTTTTGAAATTGATTTAAAAGACTCTGCGGAGGTTTTGTTGCGTGGTGATTATGTCGTGTTTAAAAACACCGAGGGGTTGGAAGAAATCGGCCAAATTATTTATACATCTCCTGACGGAGCTCCTTCTAAAAAAGACACGTTTGCGAAAAATAAATTTATACGCAAAGCAACTCCTCACGATATCCAGAAATTTGAATCAAATAAAGAGAGGGGAGAGGAAGCTCGTAATGTCTGTGAGTCTCTTGCGAAGAAATATAATTTAACGATGGCACCTTTTTATGGAATCTATTCCTTGGACGGGACCAAGGCCAATATAGTTTTTACGGCTGATGATCGTGTTGATTTTCGTGAACTGGTCAAGGACCTCGCCAAGCAACTGCAAAAACAGATCCATTTGAAGCAAATTGGCCCTCGTGATAAAGCTAAAATTGTGGGAGGATTTGGACGCTGCGGACGCGTACTTTGCTGCAAGGGATTCCTGCCGGGGCTGGAAAGCGTGACTATGGAAATGGCGAGGGTTCAAGGGCTCGAGGGAAAAGGAAGTTCAAAATTATCAGGAGCCTGTGGCAAACTTTTGTGTTGCTTGAAATATGAAGCCGATGCTTACAAAAAACTTCGTGATTCTCTGCCTTCAATAGGAACTAAAGTTAAATTAAAAAAACCTGTATTCGGTAGTCATGATGATGGAATTGTTGTAGGGGTGGATGTGTTGAATCAAAAAATCAGGATAGATATAGGTACCAGGGATTTGTTTATGGTTGGGCTCGACGATGTCGCAAAAGTCATGAGTAGGTCTATATCAACCGCTCCCGCAAAAGACCGTGAAGAAAAGGAGGATGATGACTCTGTAAATTAATAAAACATGTGGACTTATTTACTTATATTTTTGAGTTTACTTACACTTCTACTGGTGTTCATTCACAGAACATACGTGGTTTTATTCAAAAAACATAATAATCACGATGACTCCGCGGCCCTTGAAACGGATGACACAAATGAGCCTGAAGAAAAAGAAAAAAAACGATTATCAAAAAAAGATAAAGAAAAAGTGCAGGAGTTTTATGAACACGCAATTACCATGATTAAAAGACGCGACCCGAAAGAAGCTGTTAAGTTTTTGGTAAAAACCTTAGCTGTGGATCCTGACTTCCTGGACGCTCAAAAACAACTCGGCATGTTGTATATTGATCAAAAAATGTGGGGAAAAGGCGCGGCTGTTTACGAGCATTTGGTTTCTGTGACAGGCGATCCTGTTGATTACAGTCATCTTGGCTTATGTTTGTACAGCAATGAAGACTTGGACGGAGCGGTAAATGCTTATCAAAACGCTATAAATCTTGACCCTGAACGCACTCAAAGATATATAAGCCTTGCACAAGTTTACAAGGAAGCCGGGAAACCTCAGCTCGGTCTTATAGCTATTAATAAAGCTCTTGAAATTGATCGCGGGAATCTTGATTATTGGCTTCTTTCCGCCGATTTTAACCTTCAATTAAAAAACTTCCTTGATGCTCGCGGGGCCATCAATAAAGCCTTGGAGGTAGCACCAATGAGTAAGGTTGCTAAAAAAATGTTGGAAGATTTGGAAATTGAAGAACAAAAAGCTAGAACCGAAAAACCATCCGCTGAATAACATATCTGGAAGTAAAACTACTGAGGCCCTATTAGATATTTGTTTTGCGTCGCCCTGTATTTCGATGAAATAGTTTCTTTTGTTTCCGTGCCGTCTGCATTTGTAATATATCTATACCATAACGCGCTCAGTCCCGGATGATGTGCTTCAATTTGTTTTTTTTCTCCAGGCTTCAGAGTTGGATCCTGAATGTAAACCGGCTCCGTGGAAGCTGAGTTTCTGTTTGATATATAAGGACCTTCCATCTCAATTTCACGTCCATCGGACGTTCCATAAAATTTAAAGTACGCATTACCATCAAAAGCAAATGCGTGTATCAAAATTGGGTGTCCCGTATTATTCATAAACTTTAAATCTTGCCCTCCTATATAAACCGTTGCGTCCAGTCCATGACCCAAAACTTGAGAGTAATATGACACCGCATATGAATGAGGGGCTCTTGCCGTTATCGGTAGACCGGAAAACAATGCCGCCCTATACATCGTGCTGGAAACCTGACAAAGACCTCCTCCGTATTCCGGAATTGTTCCTTTTTGCGTTATCGTAAGCTCTTTTTTGTATCCGGTTGTCCCGTCCACCCTTCCTATGTTTTTATTAAAAGAAAACTCTTCGCCTGGTGCTATTATCATTCCATTAAAAGTGTTCATCCCTACACCTATATTGTGAACTCTGTTACCCGGTGATCCGTAAAAAGTCGTATAGCCAGTGCCTATTAATTCTTTGATTCCCATCTCCTGTAATTCTTCGCTTATCGTAACTGGGGCCGTTTCTTTTTCTGTTAATATTTTTACCTCTGCAACTTGCTCATTAATAGCCAATTCCAAAGATTTTTTTAAATGTCCTTTTTGTATTTTTACCCCGTCCAACCCTCTACCTTCGAATTTAATTTTTTGAGTCTCTATGTCTTTATAAATACTCACCGGCTCTGTTTCTTTTTCTATTTCTTTTGCTATATTTTCTTCTATGTATTGATTAAATTTTTCTGTATTCAAAAATGCGTAAACCTCTCCCGCGCCGCCGTCTTTGCTTTGAAATTCAATGTCTCCAAAAAACGGAATTTTCACTTTGTCGGTTCTGGCAAAAACTATCATATCGATTTGTTCTCCGGGCGCGAATGTCCATTTTTTATTCTCGTATGTCAATCTGATTTTGGCTTTGATTTTTGCGGTCATCGTTTCTTTTTTTTCTTCCAATGACTCTTTGCTTACTGTTGGCATAACCTTTTTAAATTCCAAATTTTCTTTTACGCTTTGAAAATTTCCAAGCGCGTTTTTGATGCTTTGAATTTGAGATTCCGTGTCTAAAATAATACCTTCTTTTTCCGGAACCACTTCAACTTGGCCTTTATTGAGTATGTACGACGCGTTTCTTGGCAACAACTCCTTCATCTCAAATTTCTCTATCAAAACATTTTCCAGTTTTGATCTGTCAAAAGTATAAAGAATACTTTCTGAATCTTTTGGCGCTACCTCTGTGAGCGCGTAGGGCAGAGGATTGGTTTTAAAATCAATTTTGCTCGCTATACTCACCGATTCCTCAACAAAATATTGCAGGTCTATTTCTGTCGGCATGATCTCTGTATTTTTTTTCGCCCCACCTATCTCTGTTTCGAAAATCAACGGTTTCGACATATAGTCTTCTGTCGCTTTTTTTAGTATATCTACCGCCTCTGTTTTGGTTTTGTATCCCAAATTGATCCCGGAAATTTTTGTTCCCGGTAGCAATTTCCCATGTAAACACACTTTTACACCAAACAATACTCCTGTTGTCACGATTCCTATTAACAAGCCTAATCCTATTGTTTTTATGTACCTGAGGGGTATTTTCTTCATTTATTCTTGTGGGATTTTTTTAACATCCTCTTCTTTTTTATCTAAAAGTCTTTTAAAGAAACTTTTTTGTGTCTCATCTTCTTTCTTTTTTTTCTTCAATTCCTCCTCTTCGGCCTCTCTGTCCGCTTTTGACTTCAAAGAGGCCCCTATGACAGATCCAATAGCTCCCCCAATCACGGCTCCCATTAACAGATTGTTTATTTTTTTAGACATCTTATTCTCTTTTTTTCTTTTAAAGAATCCGAACATATTAAAAAGGTTATTTTTTATTTAGCTACCTCTATCGTTTTTGTTTTTCTAATTACGTTGATTTTAATTTTTCCCGGATACGTAACGTCTTCTTCTACTTTTTTAGCAATTGTGTCCGCTAAATTTTGCGTTTTTGCATCGTCTACAACTGTCGGATCAACAATAACCCTGACCTCTCTACCTCCTGATATTGCGAACGCTTTTTTAATACCTTCAAAAGAATACGCAACACCTTCGAGTGCTTGAAGTCTTGCTATGTATTTCTCAATCGACTCCTGTCTGGCTCCGGGGCGACTCGCAGATAAGGCATCAGCCGCCTGTACCAAGAGAGCTTCGGCCGTGGTTGGTTTTTCTGATTCGTGGTGGGTCCACGCCGCATGAATTTCTTCAGGAGAAAACCCATATTTTTCCATTAATTCTTTTGTGAGAAAATCGTGCGTGCCTTGTACATCAGGGTTTTGGTCTATAGCTTTTCCAAGGTCGTGCAAAAACCCGCCTATTTTACAAGTTTCTGTATTTGCTCCTATTTCGGCGCCAAGCATTGTCGCCAGGTAACAAACCTCCATAGAGTGCCTCATTATGTTTTGGCTGTAGCTTGTTCTGTATTGCAGTCTTCCTATTATAGTTATCAATTCTTTGTTGTCTGCTTTAATCCCAATTTCTTCTAAAACTTTTTTTCCTATTTCATACAACTCCTCTTCTGTTTCTTGTTTTGATTTCTTCACCACCTCGTCTATCACTTTTTGGTTTATGTCTTTTGGATATTTTATTAATTTTTCCAAAGCTTTTTGTGCTATTCTTCTATTAACGAGATTGAATGCTGAAATTGATATAGTGTTTGGTAGGTCGTTAAAAACAACATCCACATCCAGAAGCTCTTCAAAATATAGTATATTGGTCGCGCCTTTGCCGACTATTTTCCCTTTTATAATATCTTTTGGAACTGTAACATTTACGGCTCTTTGTTCAACAGATGTCGGAGATGTTAGTCTTTGAATTACGTTTACTATGATTTTTTGGGCTAGTCTTGGCGCTTTTTCTTTAGCCTCCTCTATGACGTTTGTGACCCTTTGTTTGTAGTCTTGCTCCAGGTCTGTTTCATATTTTTTTAAAATTTCTTTTTTTAACTCTTCTTCTTTTTTCCCCGCTTTTTGGGTTAAAATTTCTTTTTCTTTATCTTCGCCGTCTTTTAATTGCCTCTTTTTTACAGACAACGCTTCCTCTATTGATGCTATTTTTAATTTTAGTTCGTTTACTTTTTCTTCTTGTTTTTTGAGTAATTGCTCTTTCGTGTTTGTTGATTTTTCCATTTGGGATATAAGCCTTTTTGTCATGTCGTGATTTTTTTCCACGTTTTCTTTTAACCCTTCGATCCTGGTTTTTGCTGTCTGAATCGTTTCTTCGGCATTTTTTTTGGCTTCCATAATAATTTCTTCGGCTTTCTCTTTTCTTTTTTCAAAAGATATATTTTTTCTTTTATAAATTTCTTTATATCCTATATACCCCCCCACACCCAGCGCCACTATTCCTATTAAAATGTTCAAAACTATATTCATTAATTTATTATTATTTATTGTTTAAAAATGCTCTAAGAAGATACTTATTATATCAAAAATTATCAAGTTATAAACACCCGTTTCTTTACCCTAAGCCTTTTTGTAAAAAAATGTTCAAAACTTTCACTCTCTACTATTTACTATTCTTTTATTAATAAAAGAAAGAAAAAACAATAAGAAATAAATATTAATTAGATGTTTGAAAATTTAACATTTAGACTTTAATAAAAAACGGCTTGAATTTTTTTAGTTTAATGTTTGTCTTATATAGATTTTCATTTATAATTACTCTAAGCTTTTCTATCTATTAATAGAATTTTTATGAAACTCTTTTGTTCTCAAAAAGACTTAGAAACGGCATTGAATATAGTCAATAAAGCAATAAGTTCAAACAACACACTTCCTGTTTTGAATAATATTTTAATAAAAACAGAAGGAAAGAAGGTTTATTTTTCAGCGACAAACTTAGAGATAGCTATTAGTTATTCTATGGACGCGGATGTTCGCGGCGAAGGGGCTATTACTATTCCGGCCAAATTAATAACCAACTACACTTCTTTACTGGTTGATGAAAAAGTCGAACTTTCTATTGGAGATGGCATGAGTTTATTAGTCAACTCTTCTACTTCCAACACTAAAATTAAAGGAATAAGCGCTGATGAGTTTCCTTTAATTCCAAAAGTTGAAGCCGAACACTCTTTTAAAATTAACACAAAAGATCTCGATTCGGCTATCTCAGAGACTGTTTTTTCCGCTTCTACAAATATTTCTAGACCCGTTCTTTCCGGTGTTTATATGTATGTTTCAGGTAACGAAATGAAGATGGTTGCAACTGATAGTTATAGATTGGCAGAAAGAAAATTAACACTAACAGACAAGATAGATGGCGAATTTTCTTGTATAATTCCTGCAAGAACAATTTCTGAGCTTGGTAAAATTACAAACAAATCAGAAGAAAAAGAAGTGAAAATTAATGTTTCAAAAAACCAAATTTTATTTACCGTCGGCGGCGTTGATCTAGTCTCAAGGCTTATAGAAGGAAAATTTCCTGAATATGAAAGGATTATTCCTAAAGAGGGAAAGACCAAAATAGAGGTGTCCATAGAAGACCTTTCCCTTGTTTTGAAAAGAGTTAGCCTTTTTGCCAGGGAAAATAATAACAGCGTGAGGTTAAGTGCTACAAACGATGGAAAGTTGTTGGTTTCAACAGATGAAACAAAGGTTGGAGAGGAGAAGGCCGAGGTTGCTATTAAAATTGACGGAGAAAATAATAAAATTTCACTAAACGCACAGTATTTATTAGATGTTTTAACATATTTAACAGAGGAAAAAATTATTCTCGAGATTAACGATAAGCTTTCACCCGCTGTTATAAAACTAACTAAAAGAGACGATTATATTTACATAATCATGCCTCTTAAGGTATAATTTGAGTGTTAAAACACTCGCGTACAAGTTCGTCGCAGAGTTTTTAGTATCCAATGCAAAACATAGTTTCGTATTTTCAGGAGAAAGATTTTAAGGAATCTTCGGATTTATTTTTTGGCAAGTCTTCAGTGACATATTCCGGCGCCGGAAATGCTTCGTCGAAAGCCCTAATTATTTCTAATATTTTTAAACAAGCCAAAGGTGTAAGGGAGGACAAAAAGGCCGGGAACGTGCTTTGGATTGTAAATGATGAATCTGAGATGGAAAAAGTTAAACAATCGATGTACGTGTTTTCAGATAGACAGGTTTTTGGTTATAAACCGACATCAGAAGAGGATCGCGGATTTTTTTCTACAAACAGGGAATATGAGCGGGCTAAACAAATAAAAGACACAGAATTTGTTTCCAGGGTGGTTTCTTCTGTAACTACCCCCTCGGTGTTTATAGTGACCTTTGACACTGTTTTTAAAAAATTTCCCAGCGGAGAATTTTTAAAGAAAAACATTGTTAATTTCAAGGTCGGCGATGAAATTGGCGTTGTTGATTTTATAGAAAAACTTGTAGATTCAGGATATGACAATGCTGACGACGAGCATTTAAAAAAAGGAGAATATTTCAAGATAGGAGAAAGCGTTATAGTTTGGCCTGTGAACACAGACGGTGCTTATAAAATAATTTTTGACTTTGACAAAATCGAGTATATTTCAGAATATGACTTGGAGGACAAAAAAGATGGATTATCTAGAAAAACACTCGGTGTTTTTCCTATTGATTGCGAAAAATATTCCGAAGGCATTACGGATGATCTCGGAGAAAATGGCGTGATTATAGACGACGAACTTGATATAACCGATGATTTTTTTGATGCATGGAATGCTTTTATGGAAAATGTTAAAAGGACTCGCAAAACGGTTTCTTTTACATCTTTTAATGAAGACGAAGAAAATCACTTACACCTCCATTTTTACTCTATTTTGAAGTATCGAAGCGGTTACGATTTTGCAAATGACTTGAAAGATAAAATTAATGGCGGGTGGAGGGTTGTGATTTTTACAAAAGTTTTTGATGAATTAAAAGGGCTTTTGGACGACCAAAAAGTGCCTTTTAGAAACGGGTTGCCGGAAAAAGGAATTGGCTCCGACGTTTCGGTAAAAGGAGAAAATAATGAATTGCTCGGCGCGATTTATGTGATAACCGTGAAGAAAGATGATTTCTTTCCCCAAACCTTCCAGGATCCCGACAGCAAGGTTCTACTTTTAACCGATATTGCGGTTTCTCTGGTCCGCGAGGCGGGGAAAAAAGTGGCTTCCGGAAAGGTTTTCGAGGATTTTTTAAGTGGCTTGAAAACTGGTGATTATGTTGTTCATGCCGATCACGGCATTGCTCGATTTTTGGGGTTGGATAAAAAAACAGTAGATGATGTGACTCGTGAATATTTAAAACTTGGCTACGCTGAAAATGATAAGTTATTTGTTCCGATTGATCAGGCCGATAAAGTTACGAAATATATTGGATCAGAGGAATTGATGCCAAAATTAACGCGTCTTGGGTCTGCGGAGTGGTCTACTATTACGAGTAAGGTTAAAAAAGAAACCCAGAAAATAGCGAAGGAATTATTGGAACTTTATGCGAAAAGAAAGGCGGCTGTCGGTGTCTCTTATAAAGGAGATACCCCTGAACAGGATGAATTTGAAAAGACTTTTCCGTACGAGGAAACCCCTGGGCAAATTAAGGCTATTTTGGATGTTAAAAAAGATATGGAATCCGGACAACCAATGGATCGTCTTGTATGTGGAGATGTAGGGTTTGGAAAAACAGAAGTTGCGATGAGAGCCGCGTTTAAAGCCGTACAAAACGGGAAACAGGTTGCTTTTGTTTCTCCAATTACAATTTTGACCGACCAGCATTATAGGTCATTTAATGAAAGGATGACCCCTTTTAATGTGAGAGTTGAGATGCTTTCGAGATTCCGTTCGCAAAAAGAACAACTTGATGTTTTGAGACGATTGGAAAAAGGAGAGGTGGATATAGTGATAGGGACTCATAGACTACTCCAACTGGATGTGAAATTCAAAAACCTAGGCCTTGTGATTGTGGATGAAGAGCAGAGGTTTGGTGTTAAACAAAAAGAAAGATTAAAAGAAATCAAGGCCGAAGTGGATATACTGACGATGACCGCTACGCCGATCCCTAGAACGTTGAACATTGCTTTAAATAAACTTCGCGATATCACAACTATTACTACTCCGCCTTTTGGAAGACTTCCTGTTATTACGGAAGTTCGTAAGTATTCGCCGGGGCTCGTGCGAGACGCAATTTTGCGCGAGATCAAGCGTGGCGGACAAGTTTATTTCTTACACAATCGCGTGCAAACTATCGATGCAACTGCGCAGCAATTGCGTGAACTGGTTCCTGAGGCGACTTTTGGCGTGGCACATGGACAACTTGGAAGCGGGGATTTGGAAGAAAGAATTTTGGCATTTAAAGATAAAAAATTTAACGTTCTCGTCTCATCTACGATTATTGAAAACGGAATAGATTTGGCGAATGCTAATACTTTGATCGTGAATAACGCGGAGAAGTTTGGACTATCGCAATTGTATCAATTGCGCGGTCGCGTAGGACGCGGTAAGACCCAGGCTTACGCTTATTTCTTGTACCATGGACAGAGGCTTCATTTGGATGCGAAGAAGCGTTTACGCGCGATAGTGGAAGCTTCCGACCTCGGTAGTGGATTCCAGATTGCGATGAAGGATCTCGAAATCCGTGGAGCTGGTGATATTCTCGGCGCAAACCAACACGGCGTGATAAACGTGGTCGGAGTGTCACACTTTATGCGAATGCTGAATAAGGCTGTTGAAGACCTCAAGGCTGGGCGTAGAAGTGTTGGCGCTGATGGCGAGGAGGAAGCGGTGGTTACGATCGAATTGCCGATACCGGCTTATATCCCAGATAGTTATATTATTAATTCTAAGGATAAGATTGGTGCTTATCAAAAATTGGCGGCGGTCGATAATGTTGAATATTTGGATGAAATCCGCGAAGAGTTGTTGGAAGAATATGGGAAAATGCCGCGTGAAGTTTCGTCTTTGTTTAGAATTATTGAATTGAAAATTTATGCGAAGAAAGCTGGAATTACAAATGTAAAAGCCGAGGCGGTTTATGGTACCGGAGCTTCTGGGGATAAAGATATTGTACTTACAATGGGACCTCGCGTGAAACCTGCTAATATTATTTCATTATTAGAGTATAATCCATCCTGGATTATCACTGGAAATAAATTGCGAGTAAAAATCACCGAACTTGGAACACAGTGGTTTGAAGAATTAAAAAACTGCATTGCAAAATTAAGCGAGATTGCAAAACACGGGAAGAGGTAGGATTTATAAATCTACAGAATATACATTCCCAATCCAATGTCTTATCCCGGCAACTGTTTCCCTAAATGTTTTGTCCGCCTCTGGAGTAGTCAATCTTTGCCCTCTAACTACGGTTCTTACGGCTCCGGCAACCGTGTGTTCTTGTTTTTCAAAAGTTTCTATTCCTCCGTTTTCACGCAACGTTCTTAGTGCTGCGAGCAGAGTTGATTGATCCGTTCCCGGTTTTAATTCGACGCTCAGCGCGTAATCTTTCAGTTGATCACTTTCTGTATTCATAAGTTTTATTTATTGATTTAGGTGCGGATTTTGCCAGAACTTGATTAATCTGTCAAGAAGTGGTAGAGTTTTCTGGCTTACGAAGCTCTTTAACAAATGGGGATGTACAGGTATTCGATGGAAGGATTTTGGATCCTAAGATTGCAGTCGGGTCATCGCGCTGTCTGGCCCTCGAATAAGTCCAGCGCAAAATAAGTGCTAATCTTAAATTAGCTTTTGCACGAGAAATGGAATCAGCATTTGCTCCGGCATTTGCTCCAGTTCGTGCATAAAGATCTTCCTTTTTCAAGGAAGCCGTTATACTCGTGACGCCTTCTGGCGGGATATAACGACATTAGAAGGTTA
>CAZGHH010000013.1:0-24458 GCA_964525485.1 uncultured Candidatus Peribacteria bacterium
TGCTCCGCTTCGGATCGGATTTCTCTCTAGTATATTAGCGTTTTGAGAATTGTCTGCCTCTTCTCGCACCGCGGAATCCATACTTCTTTCTCTCTTTTGATCTTGGATCTCGTGTGAGGAATCCCAAGTGCTTAAGTGTAGGGCGAAGTGTTTCGTCGAATGTAAGGAGAGCTTTTGCAATACCGTGTCTGACCGCGTCAGACTGGGATGCGATACCTCCTCCTGTTACGACTGCTGTAATGGTGAATTTATCTGCTAAATTTACGGCTTTTAATGCTGATTTAATTACTTCAACGTGAGTTTTGATTGTAAAGTATTTATTAACAGGTTTTTCATTTACAAATATAGATCCGTCTCCTTTGTACAGTCTAACCCTTGCAATAGAAGTTTTTCTTTTGCCGTTCGCGTAATGATATTTTCCTGTCGGGACTTTGTATTCTTGGCTTTGAGCGGTCTTAGAAGATACTTTTGTCTCGACTGGCAAGACCTCAGTGTTTGTTGGTCTGTCTGCACGAGCCAATGTTTTTTTTGGCTTTTTTACTGTTTCTTTAACTTCTTTATTTTCGGTTGTTACTTTCTTTGTTGGCATTGTAAATTATGAGTTAGATTTCTAGGGGAACTGGTTTTTGCGCTTCATGTGTGTGTTCTGCGCCTTTGAAAACCTTCAGTTTTGCAAGGAAATGCTTGCGTAATTTATTGTTTGGAAGCATGTTTTTGATAGCTTCAATACCTCTGCTTTCAAATCCTGCTTTTAGGATCTGGATGATGCTTGCTTTACATCGTACAGTGAGGGATTTCATTAACCCTTCAGACTCTATTTGCATTCCTGCTACGTCTCTCGCCATCCTGATGCCTGCTTCGCGTAGTATTTGATGTATTAATTTGTGGAAGCCGCTTCTTGTAATAAAAGGAGCATCTTGTGCATCTGGTGACGGTTTTTTGATAGTCAGAAGTTCCTGTCGTTCAATCGGTTCAACGTGGTCAGTTGCTACTGGTTGTGGATCTTCAGGTCTGTCATTTTGTGCGTCCATAATATTGATGTAAAAAATAAGGAGTTATTTTAACGTATTTTTACTTATTTATCAATCCCGTCTTAGTGTTACTGTTCTTGATAGTGTATTAGTCCGTACAAATCCAATATCCCTGCATCCAATAGCTCTTTTCTGTATTCTTTAACCTTCTCTTCATATTCCTTGGGAGAGTATTGTTTGTTCAGAATGCAATATTCCTTGTTTTTCGTGTAAACGCAGCCAAAACAGTGCTTAGAATCCCAGATATTGCTGCACCATTCAGAGTCCGCGAGGTAGTCAGCCCAATAGATATGATTGCAGTTGTTTAAATAGCCTGAAAAACAAGTGTCGTAGCACATGGTGAGAGTGTTCGCGATCGGTCCGCAATCGCAGCAGTCAGTCGGGCCTTTTTCTAGTAATGCCTCGGTAATGTAGAAGCTATCTTCACAGTTTATGATATCGAAGCAGCAATAACAGTTTTTGCTGTTGATTATATAGTCTCCGTAACAGTTTTGTGCACGGTTTTGGTGCATGTAGCAAACTGGTCGAGATAGTTTTAATTTTTCAAATTCTTCCAAGATTTTTTCTTCCGGCCAGTATTTTATTCCATGGATTTTTGTTTCATATTCTTCTTTTGAGTATTGAACATTAAATATATGGAACTC
This sequence comes from uncultured Candidatus Peribacteria bacterium, assembly GCA_964525485.1. Taxonomy (GTDB): domain Bacteria; phylum Patescibacteriota; class Gracilibacteria; order UBA1369; family LOWO2-01-FULL-3; genus DAONBD01. The sequence goes on from CAZGHH010000013.1 coordinate 1,676, forward strand.
TTTGTGAGTCAGTCCTACACAACCGAAGCAATTTTTGCATGATTTGCAGTCATAGCAGTATCTGCAATCTGTTGATCCTTCGCACCATTGAATGAAGTCACAATTATAGCAGCGTGCTGAGTCTATGCATTCATAGCACATATTACAATCGACACAGAACATAAGTCCGTTGCAGTCGTAACTTTTTTGAGAAGAGTATGAATACATGCAGTTCTCTAGATTTCCGCTGTTGAAACACATGAAACAGTTCTTGGAAACGACGATAATGTCTCCGTAGTCACAGTTTTCGCTTTGGCGGGTCCAGTTTTGTCCTTGCGGCGTGGACCAGTAGAGGTGCTGGAATTCTTCGATAAATGGCATAGATATAAGTTACGAGTTCTTAATTATAGCACGTTATGTTTGCACCCGAAGTTTCTCCTGTGAATTTCAGATCTTTGTTGATGAAATTTACGTGTTTAATTACTTCTGTATTGAATTTTTTGCTTGATTGATATGGAGCGCTAAAATCTGTTTTAGAATTAAATAGTTCCACATAATCTTCGATTGAATTTCCGTTAAATATTAAGTAATTGTCAGCCGGTTTCTTGAAAGGGAGTCTTAGGCTCGTTTCATCTAAGTTTAATGTGTAGATGGAAGGCTTGATAAATTCTATTAGCCTATCTGTTAAACTCTTGTCTTTGATGTCTAATTCGAGATTTAGTAATGTGCATTTCTTTGAATTTACAGATGGAATTTTCTTTGGGTCGTATTTGAGGAATAGGTATGTTTTTTCTACTTTCTCCACTTTGTAATTAGATATTATCCATTTTGCAATAATTGGATTTCTTGTGAAATTCGGGATAGAGTCCAGAGCTGCTACTCCGATATTATCGGCTCCCAGAATGATGTATTTTGGTGGATCTTTTTCTAATCTTACTTTTGCTTCCAGTTCTACCGACGAATTTGTATATACGTTGAATTGTTCAGGGTAAGTATTGAATGTTGAATTATTAATATTCAAAATAAAATTATCGTATGGGAAAATCATCACTTGATCTTTGTTTGCGTTGATCACCTCTGACATTTTATTGAGATCTTCTCTAGAATAATTATTATTTGTGATAAGAGCGTAATTCTCGAAGAAATCAGGGTTCTCAAATAATGAAAACGCTCTTTCGATATTACTTTTCATTATGTTTTGAGATAGGGGAGTGTAAGGCGTAAATAAGAATAATAGTGGCAGTAAAATGAAAAGGACTTTTTCTTTCAGGCTAAACAAAAATACTATTATAAAAAGTACTATGATGCTAGGAAACGCTCCCATTATTAAATGGCTTTCGTCGGATCTTATAATTGCTGATTTCAATTGTACGAACGCGGAAAATATTAAAAAGATTAATGTGATTTTGTGTTCTTTTGAAGTCTTTTTTGAGGTGATGATGAATGGTATGGAGATTATTAATCCTATTGGGAAAATAAGTAGTGTTCTTGTCGGAAGTTCACAAGGAACGTTCATCAACGCCGAGTAATCAACTACCGTCTGAAATGAATGAAATAAGTAATCCGATCCTCCCGACAGTATGATGCTAATTAATACAGCAAAACCAAGAGGTATAGCCGCTATCAGCAGTTTCATGATGGAACGGGTGGAAATCGATAAATAAATCGCGTAAAGACCTGCAATTGCTTCGCAATATAGAAAATTTTCGAAAGATATTAATCCAAATATTGTTGGGATGGATAAAATGGCTATATTTTTTAAACAGAATAATTTTTTTTGATTGAATGTGGTTGTCAGTAAAACCGTGAAAGTTATTGGTAGAAGTACCCTTGTGATGATTAATGGATTCGCTGAGATGATGCCGGTTAGCACTATAATTAGTACTGCGAATATAATTCTTATCTTTTTATCCTCTATTAAAAATCTCGATATTAATGCGATTAATAAAATGAATATTGCTGTGAAAATTGTTGGGATTAGAAGATAACTATTGTATGAAGATATTCTGAAGATATAAGAGGGGAGTCCTTCTATAAGTTGAAACAAAGGTCCGTATGTGAAAATAAAATCTTTCCCAGCTATAAATCCGTGGAGGCCTCTTTCAATGATGTTTGTTTGCCATGAGAAGTCTAACGTCCCAAGAACTTTGATTCCTTCTTTCATTGAAGAACCCAGCTTGTTTAACTTCAGGAAACAGAAAAATATAATTAAAAAAACGTAGTAATAATTAATTAAGAGTTTTTTGAGTAGTTTCATTCTGCTTTTGTTGATCGATTGGTCGAAAAATCTAGGTAATAAAAAATCTAGGTAATGTTAACAAAGCATCCTGAATTCCACAAATCTTTATTGAGGAAACTAGCGTTTTGAGAGAGGAAACTAACGTTTTGAGAATTGTCTGCCTCTTCTCGCACCGCGGAATCCATACTTCTTTCTCTCTTTTGATCTTGGATCTCGTGTGAGGAATCCCAAGTGCTTAAGTGTAGGGCGAAGTGTTTCGTCGAATGTAAGGAGAGCTTTTGCAATACCGTGTCTGACCGCGTCAGACTGGGATGCGATACCTCCTCCTGTTACGACTGCTGTAATGGTGAATTTATCTGCTAAATTTACGGCTTTTAATGCTGATTTAATTACTTCAACGTGAGTTTTGATTGTAAAGTATTTATTAACAGGTTTTTCATTTACAAATATAGATCCGTCTCCTTTGTACAGTCTAACCCTTGCAATAGAAGTTTTTCTTTTGCCGTTCGCGTAATGATATTTTCCTGTCGGGACTTTGTATTCTTGGCTTTGAGCGGTCTTAGAAGATACTTTTGTCTCGACTGGCAAGACCTCAGTGTTTGTTGGTCTGTCTGCACGAGCCAATGTTTTTTTTGGCTTTTTTACTGTTTCTTTAACTTCTTTATTTTCGGTTGTTACTTTCTTTGTTGGCATTGTAAATTATGAGTTAGATTTCTAGGGGAACTGGTTTTTGCGCTTCATGTGTGTGTTCTGCGCCTTTGAAAACCTTCAGTTTTGCAAGGAAATGCTTGCGTAATTTATTGTTTGGAAGCATGTTTTTGATAGCTTCAACTATTACTTTTTTCGAGTTCTTTTCCATTACTGATGCTGCTGTTTCGGCTTTTATTCCACCTTTGAATCCTGAGTGTCTGTAGTAGATTTTGTCTTCTAATTTTTTACCCGTGAAACGAACTTTGTCTGAGTTAATAATTACAACGTATGCACCCATGTCCATGTGCGGAGTAAAAGTCGGAAGATCTTTGCCTCTCAATGCGTCTGCAACGCGAGTGGCTAATTTCCCAACTACTTTGTCGGTAGCATCCACGATATACCATTTCTGCTCCGTTGCTTTAACTGCTTTTGGTGTAAATGTTTTTTGCATGGTCTTTAAATTCGGTTAGTTTACTAGTTCTAATTGGACCACTTCGGCGTTATCTCCGCTTCTGTATCCGAGTTTTGTGATGCGAGTGAATCCAGATGTTCTGTCCTTGTATCTTTCAGCCAACACTTCAAGAATTTTTCTTGATGCGTTTTTGTGTTGCAACATCTCTTCGATCATTCTGATCGCCTCACGTTTTTCTTTTGTTTTTCCTATTGTGATAAGTTTATCTACTAGTGGTTTTACAGCTCTTGCTTTTGCGGCTGTTGTTTTAATCTTTTCATAGATTATTACGGACATTGCAAGATTTTTTAACAACAATCTCTGGTGTCCTTTATTTCCAACTAATATTACTTTTTTTTGCTTGTGTCTCATGGTTTAAATAAGGTTATTCTTCGGCTAGATTTAATCCTTTTTTCTCTAATGCCTCTTTTACTTCAGTCAAAGCTTTCTTTCCAAATCCGCGAAGATTTGAGAGTTTGCTTTCAGTGCATTTAGATAATTGCTCGATTGAGCCGATTCCTCCATTGATTAATGCGTTTAATGTTCTTGGAGAGAATCCTAGGATTTCAATTGGTGTATAGCTTTCTTGAGCCGGTTTCTTTGATTCTTCTTCCTTCTCTTTTTGCATGATTGACTGAACGTCGCTCATGAATTCTTCTTCCACCATAATGTTTTCGACATTGAACAAATTGAAATATGATTTCAAAATATTTGACGCGAATTTTAGCGCTTCTTCAGGTGTAATCGTGCCATTTGTGATGATTTCAAGAACTAGTTTGTCCAAGTCAGTCATCTGACCAACACGAGTTGCTTCTATTTCATAACGTACTTTTTTGATTGGAGAGAATGCTGTGTCCACGACTATCATATTTACTTCTGTCTCTTCTCTTTGTCTCTGTTGTGCTGGCACATAGCCGACTCCTTTTTCGACTCTTAATTCCATCTTTAATTTTGATCCTTTTTCAAGTGTCGTAACGTATAGATCTGGATTTAAAATCTCTACATCGCTTGGGCATTGAATGTCTTTTGCTGTTATTTTTCCTACTTTTGAAACCTCAAGTTTTAATATAGAAGGCTCTTTGGATGTTTTTTTGATATCCAACATTTTTAGATTCAAAATAACGTCTAGAACACTATCTTTTATACCTGGAATTGTAGAGTATTCGTGAGTAACGCCATCTATCCTTACACCTGTAATAGCGGCACCAGGCAGAGAAGAAAGCAACACTCTTCTAAGAGCGTTTCCAACCGTCATTCCGTATCCTGGCGGAAGTGGGCTCATTGTAAAGATGACATGATTGTCATCGAGCACATCCGTTTTGATCTTTGGAATGCCGATCTCTTCTTGGATAATATGCATTGTTAATTGTTTTAAAAAATTTATTTTGAATAGAACTCAACGATAAGTTGAGAATTGATTGATCTGTCCAAATCATCTTTTTCTGGTAAGAATGATACCAAAGTTTCGCCTTTGCCAAGATCTGTTTTAAGCCATTTTGGAGAAGAGTCCTTTTTCTTTTCCAGTCCGTCAAACACTTTTGCTCCGGTAGCTTTTCTGTAAACAGAAACCGTATCTCCAACTTTCAATAATCTTGATCCTACGCGACATTTTCTTCCGTTAACCTTGATAAGTCCGTGGTTTATAACTTGTCTTGCAAATTTTCTTGATACTGTAAATCCAGATTTGTATACGATATTGTCTAATCTTCTTTCTAGGTATTGTAACAAAATTTCACCCGTTACACCTGTCTGTTTTGTAGAAAGTGTGTAGTATTGTTTTAATTGAACTTCTGGTACTTGATAAATTCTCTTTGCTTTTTGTTTAGCTCTTAATTGGCGTCCGTACTCTGATTGTTTTGAGAAACCACCCTTGCTGCCGTGCATACCTGGAGCGTAGTTTTTCTTTAATAATGGACATTTTTGAGATGTGCATTTGTCGCCTTTTAGGAATAATTTTTCTCCTTCTCTGCGGCATAGTCTGCATGCTGGACCTGTGTATTTCATTTTCGAAAATTAGTTAGATTATACTCTGCGTGCCTTTCTCTTTCGGCAACCGTTGTGAGGCATCGCCGTGACGTCTTCGATTGATAAGATTTCAATCTGATTTGTCGTGATTCCCCTCATAGATTGTTCGCGTCCGCTTCCTACTCCGTCTACAATGACTCGGACTCTTTCTAACCCAAAGACTTTTGCCTTCTGAATGGCATTGTCTGCAGCGACTTGAGCAGCATAAGGCGTAGATTTTCTGGCTCCTTTAAATCCTGACGCGCCGGACGAACTCCACGCAATCACGTCACCGTTTGGTTCAGAGATACTTATAATTGTATTGTTGTATGTAGCTTTGATATGACAAACCCCTTCCACTATACTTCTTCTTTTGCTCTTTTTTTTCTTTGCGGCGAAATTTGACTTACCGCCTTCCTTCTTTTTAGATTCTTGTTTTTTAACTTCTTCAGCCATAATAATTATTATTTATTGAGATGTTATTTAGTTACGGTTTTTTTGTTTGCTACCGTCTTTTTCTTTCCTTTTTTCGTGCGTGAATTGTAACGCGTGCGTTGACCTCTACATGGTAGGTTTTTCTTGTGTCTTAATCCTCTGTATGAGCCGATTTCTTGGATTCTTTTGACATCCATCGCTACTTTTCTTTTCAGGTCTCCTTCTGTTGTCATTTTTGCAATTTCTTCTCTGAGTGCATTTACTTCTGTTTCTGTAAGATCTTGAACTTTCGTGTCTTTATTTATTCCGGTAGCTTCTAAAATCCTGACGCTAAGCTTGCGGCCTATTCCAAATATTGCCGTAAGTCCAACTTCGATTCTTTTGTCTTTTGGTAGATTTATACCTGCTATACGAGCCATTGTAGTAATAAGTTAAATATTAACCTTGTTTTTGCTTATGTTTTTTTGTCTCGCAAATGATGCGAACAACGCCTTTGCGTTTAACGATTTTGCATTTAGAACATATTTTTTTGACTGATGCTCTGACTTTCATAATGTTTTAATTACTGTTTATGTCTATAAGTTATTCTTCCTTTTGTAGGGTCATATATCGATAACTCTACAGTGACCTTGTCCCCAGGAAGGATTCTGATGAAGTTCATCTGCATTTTTCCAGACAGATGTGCCATGATTTCTTTTCCTTCCCAGTTTTCTCCTATTAATTTTACGGTGAATTTTGCATTCGGTAGAGGTTCTACCACTATTCCTTCAACTTCGATTTTGTCTTCCTTGGCCATAAAAAACGTTAATTTTCGCTTATGTAAGCGCTAATTATAGGATAGAGAAGGGGATTAAAGCGTTCGGATTTTACAGTAGTATATATGATGGTGCAAGAGAATTTTAAGGGAGAATTGTGTAAATGATCGATTTGACCGTATTTTTACTTGCAGTAATTATAAAAATATTGTCTGACATGGTTTCCTCAGGTTGATTGTTTTTGTTTTCTCAATTCGATTTTTGGCTTGTTTAAGCTTTTTTATGCCTGTGTCAAAACTTCACAACCATTTTCTGTAACCAAAAGTGTGTGTTCTATTTGGGCTGCAAGAGAATTGTCCGCAGTGACGATCGTCCAGTTGTCTTTTAATGTGCGAATTTGCCCCTTACCGTTCGTGAAAATCGGTTCTACCGCAATAGTCATTCCAGCCTTCAACATCGGGTATTTTTCTTCGCGATGATTTGTGATGGTTGGATATTCATGCAGTCGACGTCCGACCCCGTGTCCAGTGAGTTCTTCCACGACCGAATATCCATTCGATGTAATAGTATCTTCAATGACTCCGGATAATTCACCCAAATAAAGTCCGTCATGTATTGCCATAATCGCTTGCCCGAGAGTTTCTTCTGCGACGGAAATCATCTTTTTTTTCTCGGCGCTTATTTCACCGACCCCTATGAATACCGTTGAATCGGTGTGAAATCCTTTGTATATTGTTCCACAATCTATCGCTATAAACTGACCTTCTTTTAAAATCTCGTCTTTTCTTGGGATTCCGTGCACGACGACATTATCTATATTTGTGCAAAGTGTCCCCGGAAATCCGTGATAACCTTTGAAAGAGGGGATAGTGCCGTGGTCGCGGAGAAATTTTTCTGCGAATTGATCGAGCTCCAAAGTCGAAACCCCCGGCTTTGCGCGAAGAGCCGTTTCTTGTAAGCAGTTCGCAAGAATTTTACCTCCGTCTCTCATTATTTGAATTTCTTCCGATGTTTTAATGTTTATCGTTGCCATTTATTTATGTTGGTGATTTCTTTAAATTATTTCTTTCAATGTTTTTTCGGCCAATTCGGCTACTTCTTCTATAGTTCCTTCTCCGTCAATTTTTATTAATTTGTCTGAATATAATTCTATCGCCGGCAGTGTTTCTTTGTCGAATGCTTCCAATCTAACTTTGATTGATTCTGGGTTGTCGTCAGCGCGTGTAGTTAGGGAGGAGTTGCATTTCTCGCAAACGGATTTTGTATATGAAGCTGGGTAAACTTCTTTGCAACTTGAGCAGATTTTACGCGTGGTGAGTCTGCGTAATGCGGTTTCTTTTGATATATCTATCAGTACAGCTCGATATGGTCTTTCCAGTTTATTTAATAATTTGTTTAATGAATTTGCTTGTTCTACTTTTCTCGGAATTCCGTCGAATAAGATATTTGATCCTACAGGTAATGTCTTGATGAAGTTCTCAACTATTTCCATTACGACTTCATTTGGGACTAAATTACCCGCTTCGATAATCTTTTTTATTTTTCGTCCAAGTTCTGAATCTTGCGATGCCAGTTCACGTAAAGCAGCGCCAGTTTCAAAAATTTCCAATCCGAAATGTCCAGCAATTTTTTTACCAACAGTGCCCTTGCCCGCACCTTGCATGCCGAAGAGAATGAGGTCCATTTTAAAATAGTTAAATTCTAATAGAACTTATTGTAGTCGTGCATTATCAATTGAGCATTGATGCGACGAATGATTTCGAGAACAGTACCAGCCAGGATGATCATTCCGGCTCCCGATATGAGTAGTGGAACTGAACCAATTGATAATGAACTGAATAAGCCTTGTATTAGTATTGGGAGGATTGCAACGAGCGCCAGGAATATTCCTCCAAAAAGATTTAATCTGTTTGAAACTTTTCCTATGTATTCGGCTGTTTGTTTCCCTGGGCGAATGCCGGGGATATAACCGCCACGTTTTTGGATGTTTTCAGCAACCTGTTCCGGTTGGAAAACTATTGAAACATAGAAGTATGTGAATCCTATAATTAGTAGGAAGTATGTAATCATGTAAATAGATCCTCCGGCTTGGAAAAGGCTGGTCATTTTTTCGGCCATTTGTCTTAACCATGGAGATTCTGCCCTCATTAAGAATTGTCCCAATATCGCAGGAAAACTTACAAGAGAAACGGCGAAGATGATAGGGATCATTCCAGCTTGATTTATTCTGATAGGTAAGTGGGATTGATCGCTTCCTGAGCGAACGCCTCTTCCCGCATAAGTAATCGGTATTCTTCTTTGAGCTTCTGTAACAAGAATAATAACTGTTGTTAAAATTATAGTCAGTAACAGCATTATTACGAAAGGTATTACTTTTGATTCATCCGCTTGTGCCAAGAAAAGTCCTTGTCCAAGCATTTGTGGAATTTGAGAAATGATACTTGTGAAGATCAATATTGATATACCATTGGAAATTCCTTTTTCTGTAATTTGTTCTCCTAGCCACACCAACAATATAGTTCCCGCTGTTACTGTGAGCATTGTGGTGATGATAGTCAAAGGATCTCCGATATCTTTAATTATTGGAATTTGTGACTGAGAATTCAATAGAGCAATCATTCCGTATGATTGGAAAAATGCCAAAGGAAGAGTTAACCATCTAGTATATGAATTGATTTTTTTCTGTCCGCTTTCACCTTCTTTTTTCAAGTCTTCCAATTTAGGAACTACAACTGTTAAAAGTTGAATAATGATTGATGCATTGATATATGGGGAAAGCCCCATCAGTAAAATAGAAAAATTATCAGCACTGCCTCCTGTTAAAATTGAGAAAACGCCTAATATTTGGTTTTTATTAAAGATCGCCTGAATCGCTGCTATGTCTGCTCCCGGTACGGAGATTTGAGTCAGCAATCTATAAAGCGCGACTATTAATAAAGTGAATAATATCTTGTTTCTAATGGATTTAGAATTCCAGATTTGTTTGAGGTAACTGAACATGTGGGGGTAGGTTAGTCTTTAGATTCAGGCTTTTCCTCAGCAATTTTTGCTTTTGGTAAGTTCACTTTTCCTCCCGCCTTTTCAACTTTAGCGATAGCGCTTGCGGAAGCCTTGTGAACAGTAATTGTAACTGCTGATGCAATTTCGCCTTCGCCGAGAAGTTTATACTTTTTTAGTGATTTTGTAAGGTCAATTTCTCCTTTTTTCGCTAATTTCTCTAGATCTCCAACGTTAATTGCGATGTAATCAACTCTGTTTGGGTTTCTGAAACCATGAAGTTTTGGAAGTCTTCTGTAGATAGGGGACTGACCTCCTTCAAATCCCAGACCTTTATGTCCTTTCCCTGAACGAGCTGTCTGGCCTTTTCCTCCTTTGCCTGAGTATGTGCCGAGGCCCGAGCCATTACCTCTTCCTAGGATTTTTTTCTTCTTTTTTGGTAAATTTCCTTTTATTTCTAATAATGACATTTCGAGTTTGGTTATTTTGCTGCCGGTTCTGTTGTTTTCGGCGCTACTTTAGGTTGTGATTTATTTGGTTGGACTGGTTTCTTTGCTTCTTTTTTCTCTTCTTTAAGTTCTGTGGCTACTTGTTGTGGTTGAACTTTTGGAGCTTGTCTCTTTTTTACACTGTAAGGCGTGTCTTTTAATTGTCCAAGTGCTGCGATTGTAGCTCTTGCGTTTGAAATTTTATTCTTTGTGCCGAAGCATTTAGATAAAATATCTTTTATCCCTGAAAACTCAACTACTTTTCTAACAGTACCTCCGGCAATGATACCTGTACCAGGTGCCGCAGGCATCAGTAGCATTTTTGCACTCTTAAGTTTAATCTCTGTTCTGTGTGGAATTGTCGATCCATCCATCTTAACAACAATCATATTTTTCTTTGCGTCGTGGATTGCTTTTTGAATCGCTCCAACTACTTCTTCTGATTTCCCTACACCAACTCCGACTTTTCCATTTTTATTTCCAATAACAACAGTTGCTCTAAATCTGAGTCTGCGTCCACCTTTTACTACGCGTGTAACTCTATCAATTTGTAGAACTTCTTCTTCGAATTCTTTTACTTCTTTAGTCGCTGAATTTTTATTGAAATGTTTTGCCATGATTAATTAGTGTGAGGTTAAAATTTTAATCCGCCCTCTCTTGCTCCATCCGCCAGGGCTTTTACTCTGCCATGATATTTATATCCATTTCTGTCGAATACAACTTCTGTAATTCCTTTCTCTTTTGCTTTTGCTGCAACTGATGTTCCGACTTGTTTTCCTTGTTCTGTTTTAGTACCTTTATCAAGTTTTTTACTTGATTCGAATAATAAAGTTTTGTGCGCAACATCATCTATTAATTGAGCATAAATTTCATTTAAACTTCTGAATACAACCAATCTTGGACGATCAGCTGTTCCTGAAACAACTTTTCGAATCTTTGCGTGTCTCTTTTGTCTTTTTAATACCTTTTCGTTATTCATTATATTAATTTTTTATTAGTTATTTTCCTGCCGCTGCAGTTTTACCAGCTTTTCTTACGATTCTTTCGTCAGCGTATTTAACTCCTTTCCCTTTGTATGGTTCTGGTGGTCTGAATGATCTTACTTTTGCCGCTACTTCGCCTAATGCTTCTTTGTCGATTGATTTAATTATTATTACAGCTTTGTTGTCAGGATCTTCTTCAAATTTCACAGTATCTGGTGCTTTGTATTCAATTGGGTGAGAAAAACCAAGATTTAATGTGATTTTGCTACCGCTTGTTTTGAATCTATAACCGACTCCAATAACTTCTAATCTTTTTTCATATCCTTTTGTGACACCTATAACCATATTGTTAAGAAGTGTTCTGAAAAGTCCATGAAGTCCTTTGTCTTCGTATAAATCGCTGTTTAATTTTACGATCAATTGATTCTCAATTTTTTCAACAGAAATTTTTGGATTAACAGTTCTTTTCAAAGTTCCTCCTGGTCCTTTTACTGTAATCTCAGTTCCGTTGATTGTTACTTCAACTCCTGATGGTAAACTAATTGGTGATTTTCCGATTCGTGACATATTAAGTTGGTTGTTTTAATTTTAGTATGCTTCACAGATTACTTCTCCTCCTATATTGGCTTTTCTTGCCTCTTCAGTTGTCATCAATCCTTTTGATGTGGATACGATTTGTATACCTGTGCCGTTTCTTATTAATTTCATATTTTCTTTTCCTCCGTAGATTCTTTGTCCCGGCTTTGAAACTCTTGTCAAATGTATAGGTCTTGTTTCATCCAATGTGATAATTAATTCCGGGATTTCATCATCTGTTTTCTCGTATTTAACGATGAATTTTTTATCCAATAAAATTTTCAAGATATTTTCTTTGATTTTTGAATATGGAGCGCTGCACACCGCGAGATTAGCTCTTGATGCGTTTCTGATTCTTGTTAACAAATCTGCTATTGGGTCTGTTGTCATTTGATTGGTAATTATTATTCGTTAGATATCTTTTATTTTAAGATTGGCATTTTGCCTACCAAGATGATTTTTTTACTCCCGGTATTTTTCCCGCTCTAGCAAGTTCTCTGAAGCAAATTCTGCACATATCGAATCTTCTCATGTATCCGTGGCCTCTGCCGCAGATTTTGCATCTATTGTAAACTTTTGTTGGGAATGTTGGTTCCTTTCCTGCAGCTATTTCTTTTTGCAATCTTTCTTTTCCTGCTCTTTGCTTATTGTGTAATGCTATTCTTACCATAGTGGTGTTATTTTTTATTTAGGGGGCAACCTTATCTTGCCTCTTTGAATGGAAAATTAAATGCTTTCAGTAATGCTAAACCTTGTTCGTCATTTTTTGCTGTTGTAGAGATCGTGACTTGCACTCCGTGTAAATGTAGAACGTCATCAGGATTTATTTCAGGGAACATAATGTGCTCTTTGAAGCCTATCGAATAGTTTCCGTTGCCGTCGAACGCTCTTTGTGATAAACCTCTGAAATCTCTTACACGAGGGAGCGTGATATTGATGAGTTTGCTGAAGAAATCGTACATTCTTCTTCCTCTCAAAGTGACCATAACTCCTACAGGAACTCCTTCTCTTGTTTTAAAGTTTGAAATTGATTTTCTTGCTTTTGTGACAACCGGCTTTTGTCCTGCAATTTTGGCAACATTATCAACAATGTAGTCATAATCTTTGCCTTGTCTTGTAATGATAGAACCAATGCCTACATTGATAGTGATACTTTTAAGCTTTGGAACGGCATTTGCGTTCTTTAGCCCAAGATCCTTTTGTAGTTTTGGAGCTATCTCTTTCTTGAACTGTGTTTTTAAATCTAATGGTGCCATAATTATTTTTTCTGTTTAGAACTTGTTTTATGTGAAACTGCTATCTCGTCCATTGACTCTCCGCATTTTTTGCATGTTCTCTGTTTCTTTCCGTTCTCGAGTATTTTGTAAGCTACGCGTGTCATTTTTCCGCATTTTGGGCAGACAACCATTGCTTTTGCTGCATTGATTGGTGCTTCAAATTTAATTCTCTCGCCCGCTTTTGTACTAGTCTTTTTAATGTGTTTTGTAACTAAGTTTATTTTCTCAACAGTAACTTTGTTTGAATTTCTGAAAATCTTCAAAACTTTTCCTTTCTTGCCTTTATCTTTCCCGGCTAATACCTGTACTGTATCTCCAAGTTTAAGCTTCATAATACTTCTGGTGCTAATGAAATAATTTTTTGAAATCTGTCTCTTAATTCTCTTGCAACAGGACCGAATACACGAGTGCCTTTTGGCATGAGATCCGCTCCTATGATTACAACAGCGTTATCATCAAATCTAATATATGAACCGTCTTTTCTTTTTAATTCTTTACTTTGACGTACGATCACGGCTTTTTGAATTGATTTCTTTTTTACAACACCACGTGGAGAAGTGTCTTTAACTGATACGACTATCACATCTCCTATGTATGCGTAGCGTTTTCTTGATCCTCCCAAAACTTTGAAGCATCTCACGCTTTTTGCACCTGTGTTATCTGCTACTACTAAATTTGTACCTGCTTGAATCATTTTTTTGGCTGGTTAACTGTCCAACATTTTAGTTTGCTCAATGGTCTTGTTTCGTAGAATGTCACCGTGTCTCCGATCTCATATTTTTTGTTTTCCGGATTATCGACGTGATATTTTTTTGTAACCATATATCTTTTCTTGTACTTTGGATGAGTCTTGTATGCCGCAACTGTGACTATGATAGTCTTCTCTTGTTTTGTCGATGTTACTGTTCCTTGTTTAGACCTCATTATTTTTAAGTTTAAGAACTGTTTTAATTTGAGCTATGTATTTTTTAGCGTTTCCTACAAGGTGATTTGACTTAGATTGTCCTGTACGAACTTCTAATCTTACCTTGAACAAATCTCTTTGCGCGACTTCTAATTCTTCACGTAGTTTTTTTGGATCAGCCTTTGTTAATTCTTCGTATGTTAACATGATCAATTATTTATTAGTTTTACTTACGTATTTGCACACAACCGGTAATTTGTGGCCTGCTTTTACAAGAGCTTCTTTTGCTTCGTTTTCTGGAATACCTTCCATTTCAAATATAACTCTTCCAGGTTTAACTATTGAAACAAAGAATTCCGGTGCGCCTTTACCTCCTCCCATCGGTACTTCTTGAGCTTTCTTTGTGATCGGCTTGTGAGGGAAGATAGTGATCCAGATTTTTCCTCCTCTTTTTGTATATCTTGATAATACTTTTCTGGCTGCTTCGATTTGTCTAGATGTTACTTCTTTTGTTCCCATTGATTTCAATCCGAACGTTCCAAAACTCAATGCGTTTCCTTTTTGCGAAACTCCATCGTATGAACCGCGATTGCGTTGCTCTCTTCTATATTTTTGTTTCTTAGGTTGTAACATTTTAAATTAACTATTATGTTCTTTTAATTTCTTCGATTTGATCCTGGAGTCTCGCATCAAACTGATTCTTGAAGATTTCTCCTCTGTAAATCCAAACTTTGATACCAATTGCTCCGTAAGACGTGTGAGCTGTCATACAGCAGTAATCTACGTCCGCTCTGAATGTATGTAGTGGAATTTTCCCTTTTGAGAAGTATTCTTCGCGAGAAATTTCAACTCCATTCAAACGTCCTGATACTCTGATTTTAGCTCCTTTTGCGCCAGCTTCTAATGCCTTCTCTAAGCCCATTTTTGCAGCTCTTCTATATGATATTTTTTTTTCAATTTGAATTCTGATACTTTCTGCCAATGTGTATGCGTCTAACGCTGGTTTCTTAATTTCTTTGATATTGATTGCGAATACTTTTTTAAATTTTTTCTCTAGTTCAACTTTTAAATCTTCAATGATTTGTCCACCGCGTCCGATCAAGATACCTGGTTTTGAGCTGTGGATATTAATGATAACTTTTCCTTGCGTGCGTAGTATCTCAACTTTTGATACACCTTCTACGAATTTCTTTCTAATTGCTTTTTCAATTTCCAAATCCTCGTGGAGTAGGCGAGCATAGTCGCGTTTTGACGCGAACCATTTAGAGTCCCACTCTTGAGTGATACCGATTCTAACTACTTTTGGGTGTACTTTTTGTCCCATGTTTATTGTTTAGCTTTAGATGCTTTTTTTGTAACTGTCTTAACTTTAACTTCTTTTTTTTCTTCTTTCTTTGGTTCTTCCGTTTTGACCTCTTCTATTTTTGGTGCAGACTCTTTTTTTGTAATTTTTGGTTCTATGTTTTTTGCTTCTAATTTAATAGTGACGTGGCATGATCTTTTTAAAATTGGATGCATTCTACCTCTTGAAATTGGGACCGATCTTTTCATGGTGACTCCTTCATTTACAACGATCTCTTTTATATACAGATCTTTCATGTTCTGCTTGAAGTTATTCACCGCATTAGCTGCCGCTGAAGCAATAACTTTTGCTAGCATTCCGGATGCTTTTTTCGGTGTATTCTCTAGAGTTGCAATTGCAAACTCAACACTTTTTCTTCTAACCAATCCGGCAACTAAGTTTGCCTTCTTGTATGATATCCTTAAATTTCGTGCTACTGCGTACATTTTAAATTTTATTTAGATTATGCTGTGGTTTTTGCGAGTTTTCCTCCATGACCTTTGAATTTGCGTGTTGGAGCGAATTCTCCCAATTTGTGGCCAACCATACTTTCTGTGACGAAGATCGGAATGAACTGATGGCCGTTTGAAACTGCGAATGTGTGTCCTACGAACTCAGGTGCAATATCGCATCCTCTAGCCCATGTTTTAATAGGACGTTTTTCTCCGCTTGCATTCATTGCGTCAACTTTCTTCTGTAATTTAGGATCTACGTAAGGTCCTTTTTTTGAACTTCTAGCCATTTTTTCTTCTGTCTTTAATGATATATTTATCTGTATAGTGACGTGTTCTCGTTTTACCTCCGATAGCGCATGCGCCCCATGGAGTCTTTGGATGTTTCAAACCGATTGACTGAACACCTTTACCACCTCCATGTGGGTGATCCGCAGCATTCATAGCCTGACCTCTGACGCTTGGCCTCCATCCCATCCATCTTCTTCTTCCGGCTTTACCCATTTTCTCGTTTGCATGATCCACATTTCCTAGAGACCCGATCGTTGCGTAGCATTCTTTTGAAACCAGTCTAACTTCTCCTGAAGGCATTTGGATCTGTGCCAAACGGCTACTTTCCAATGATACTAATGTCGCGCTTACACCAGCTGTTCTTACTAATTTACCTCCTTGATTTGGAACCATTTCAATGTTGAATACTTGGTATCCAACCGGAATGTGTTTCAATTGCATTCTGTTTCCTGAACGAATTTTTCCTTTAATTTTAGTTTCAATTTTATCTCCGACTTTTGCCGTGACAGGTGCTAAGTGGTATCTCTTCTCTCCGTCTTTGTAAACAACGAGCATGATGCGCGCTGTCCTGATGGGATCGTATTCGATAGATGCGATCGTTCCTTCAATATTTAATTTATCCGTGTGATTAAAATCCACCATTCTATACATTTTCTTCGCTCCACCACCTCTGTGTCTGACGGTGATGCGTCCGGTATTATTTCTTCCGGAATTTTTCTTGATTCTTTTGACCAAAGATTTCTCCGGATTCACAGTCGTAATATCGTCCGTGGTCGTAAGAGCCAAATGTCGGAGTCCGTCTGATGTCGCTTTGTATTTTCTGATTGCCATGATTATTTAACTTTATTAGGATCGATTGTTTTACCTTTTGCTAACGTGATGATCGCTCTCTTGTTCACAGGTCTTTTTACCAATACTCTGTTTCTTCCAAATAATCTTACTTTTTTAGTTACCAATTGTGTGTCGACAGAAGCTGGTTTGACTCCATATATAGCCTCAAATGCTGCCTTGATCTCTTCTTTACGAGCACTTCTTTTGACTTCAAACACATATTTGTTTTTTTCCATCTGTGCTGATGTCTTTTCAGTGATAACTGGTTTTATAATTACTGATAAATCTGTCATTGTTGCTTAATTATTTTAGGAAAACTTCTTCCATCTTCTTGATTGAATCTTTCAAGAATAAAACTGTCTCATATCTTTGTAAGTCGTGAATGTTTACGTATCCTGCTAAAATTGTTTTTACGTTTGGAATGTTTCTTGCAGATAACTCTAAATCTTTGTTTTTCTCCGCCATTACTACCAATACATCTTTTTTAATAGGTAATTTCTTTATTAATTCTGCGAATTTTTTTGTCTTCGATTCTCCTTCATATTTTTCCAAAGCCATAATAAATCCTTCATTAGCTTTGTCCGACAATGCGCAGAACAATGCTTTTCTTCTTTGTTTCAATGGCATTCTCTGTGTGTAATTTCTGTTGCTTCTTGGTCCGAATGTAACACCACCACCTCTCATTTGAGGACTTCTGATAGAACCCTGACGAGCTCTCCCCGTGTGTTTTTGTGCATAAGGCTTTTTGCCGCCTCCTCTTACTTCACCTTTTGTCTTGGTGTGAGCCAAAACCTGTCTATCATTAGCCAATTGAAATAATAGGGCCTGATGAACCAAGTCTTCATTGAATTCGACTTCAAAGATCTCTTTTGGGAGATCTACTTCTCCAGTTTTAACTCCTGCTTGTGAATATAAATCTACTTTCATTATTTTCTTATAATTACGAGTGATCCTATTGGTCCCGGAACCGGTCCTTTTAGGCCGATGAGATTTTTTTCAGGATCGATATATGAAACTTTGATATTTCGTCTTGTGACTGTGTCTAGACCCATGTGGCCAGGTAGTTTTTTACCTTTTGCTATACGTCCGGGTTTTGCTCTGGCTCCGATAGAACCAGGTTCTCTGTGCTGAAGTGATCCGTGACTCGCTGGTCCTCCGTGGAAATTGTGTCTTTTCATTACACCTTGGAAACCTTTACCTTTTGAAATTCCAACCACTTCTACTTCTTTAACTTCTTTTAATAAATCTAATGTGATTTTATCTCCTTTATTGAACGTTTCTCCCTCTGCTAATTTGAATTCTCTTACGTGGTAAAATTTCTTTGTCTTGGTAGGCGACTTTCGCGCAGCAAATCCAAGGACTACCGCCGGATATCCGTCTTTTTCAACCGTCTTTACTTGAACCACTTCATTTGGTTCGCATTCAACGAGTGTAATCGGGATCACGCAGCCATCGTCTTGAAAGACTCTGGTCATACCTAATTTTTTTCCTAGAATTCCTGACATTGCTATGTATAGGTTAAGCCCGTTTGATTTGGGCGTCTTTAGAAGATTCTCGCTATCTTGTGGATGAGCTGATTTGCGAACCCGCTAAAGAATGAATTAACATGCAATCTTTTCCAATTGCGGGGGTAATATATAGATGAGAGAAATCTAAGTCAAGAGATTTTTAATTTTTTTTGAGAGAAACAAAAAGACCGGATGTTTCGTCCGGCCTTTTTAACGTTAAATTATGTAAAGAAAATTATTTGAATAACCTGAATTGACCTTTGTTGAAAGCGGATGCTTCATTCTTTTTGTAGTCCATCGCGAAGACGATAAATTCGTGTAGAGCATCTGTAGCGTTAGGATCTTTTGCTAATTCTTCTTGAAGATCTCTAGGTAGCTCAGCTGTGAAATTGCCGTTTTTATCAGCGATTACTACTGATGAATAGATTACTGATTTATAGGCTAATACTACTGTTGAGCCGGGAGTTGCTTTACCTTTTACTATGATTTTTCCTCCTTCAATTGTTTTGAAGTCAGCTCTCTCTAGAGTGAATGCAATTTTCTTTTCGATAGATGTACCTAATAGAGAAGAGAGTTGATATACATTAGATCCTTGTGCCCAGATGTTTTTGTATTCATTTGAAGCTTCGATCAATGCGATCAATTCTCTCAAAGTTAAGTCTTCATATCGAACAACTTTTTCACCTTCAAATGTTAGAGTTGGTTTTTGAAGAGTTGATTCTTTGAATTTGGCTAGAACAACGTCTTTCTTACCCTCTTCATTTGTTGCTTTGATCAATAGAGAACCATCTATCAATTGGTCTGTTACAGTTACAGGGAGAATGTAGTTACCGTTGATATCGGCAGTTGTTTTGAGTGTAACTTTGTATCCTTTGCTGTTTGTGATTGTGATTTCAACTTTAGATTCAGGAGTAGTGCTTCCTGATACTACGAATCCTTCATCACCTACACCCAATACTTTTAGAGCTCCGACGCCTGAGTTGATTTCTTTATCTTCCAAAGGTTTAGTGAATAGATTGTCGATTGTTCCCGTGTTATTTACCAATGGGTCGGTTCCTCTTGCAATTTCATCCGCATTTGAGATGCCGTCGCCATCGATGTCTTCATTTGGATCGGTTAGTACAGCTAAATCTTCCGGAGTGTATGGAGAAGATGTGTCTTCTTCTGTAGGTTCTATGTCAGCGTCTAGATCAACTATTTTATCAACTAAGTCTGTTGTAAGAATTTCGGCGATAATGTCGCTGACCTGTTGAACAGCTTCTCGCTCATAATTATCTTTGATAATAGTGTCTTTGACCGTTTCTGTTGTGTCAATTATCGTTTCAGTAATGTCCGTTATAGCGGGATTAGTAGGAGGTCCGTTGATAACTATCTCTTCCACTTCTGGTTTATTTGGCGTTGTTACGACTCCGCCACCACCGCCACCACCTCCATTTGAAGAAGTAGTGACAGATAGAGATGCTACAGTTTCTTGATTGTTTGAAGTATCAACAGCCCAGATTTTGAAGTAGTACTGAGTAGAGCTGGAAAGTCCGGTGATTGTTGTTGAAGTTGTTGAGATTGTTGATAAGTTTGCCGCATTGTCAATATCCCATTCGGCAGCGGATCCATTTCTGTTGGCCACATCGGTTGCGTTTGTTCCGTACCAGATTTCATAGTGACTGAAATTAGCTTCAACAACTTGAGACCAATTTAATGTGACTGAAGACGAAGTGCGGGAACCAAGAGTCAGAGCTGTTAGGCCGACTGGAGATGTGGCGTCCGGATCAGGTTCTTCAGGATCTTCAGGGTCTGGGATAACCAAACATAATTCTTCCACAACATCTTGTCCGTTAACGCTGTTTGTTCCGGTTGCGTCTGAGAATGTGTCGCATATGGAAATGTTTGAGAAAATTACATTTAATACTGTGTTTGTTAACGTGTCTCCTGTGAAGTAAACGCCAATTCCATGTGTATCAATGTTTACGTCTGAAACAGATGTTCCCGATGTGTTTTCAAAATATAATCCTCCCTGTGGTTCAGGCGCAATGTTTGTGATAGTTGGTTCATTGTATCCGACAGTTAGTGCAACGGTTGGGTCTGCTATTTCAGGATCTGTGAACGTGAAAACTCCTCCTGAATAAGTGAATGTATCTGGAAACCATTTGTCGATGGTAAGTCCCATTTCAAGTTCGTCTAAATGTGCTTGAGCTGTGGCTTGGTCTGGATATAGAGAGTCAACGTAGTATATAGTGAAGTATAAACCTGATCCGCTTGCCAATCCGAGATTTAAATTTTCTCCAATGTTAGAGGCTGTTTCTTCTAATATATCACCCTCTGCAAAAAAATCAAAATCGTTTTCAGGATCAGCTGGAGTGCTTTTTGCTACTGCAAATAGCATTATTGGAACCCCTCCTTCTGTTCCGTCATCATACGTGTTTCCGTCGTAGTCATATGTATGTAATTCTACTTCATAATTTGTTGAGGCTCTTGTGTTTTGGATTGTGAAATTTGAGACTACCGAATCAGAACTCATTGTCATCGCGACATCTTCTTCATCGGCATCTATAATTGTATTTTCTGCGCTTTCACCTGTGAGTGTAAGTGCTTTGCCATATAAATCGGGTGTTTCTGTGTAAGTGCCGGCTGCGACTAAAATCGTGTCTCCGGCTGGAGCCGCTGCGTAGATAGCTGACTGGATGTCATTGTAATCTACTAATGAACCCGGTGTCTCGTGGTCTATAACTCCGTCGTCATCTACATATATAGTAGTTCTAGCTCGTACGCCGTCATAGTCTTCAGCTCCGGCATCGCTGCCGTCATCGGCGAAGCCGATTGCATAGCTGTAAGGGAGGAGAGTGAAGTCGTAGTTGTCTGGGTCTGTGAAGGCCGGGTCTACTGTGCATGCAAGACTGTTTGCTCCAAGCGCCTCGGATCCAGTTATCGCCATACTGGCGCAGTCTCTCTCTTCCGAAGGCCTTTGGTAATATATATTGTAGTCGTTTACGAAATTTACAAACGTTGGCATTCCGTTTGGGTCTCCTTCCAATCCTGCGATGATGCCTGTGGATAAATTAGCAAATATATTGTTTTTTATAGTTGCGTTTGTAAGCGTGAGTTCTGTGCCCGGGGGGGAGTTTGTGATTCCAATTCCGATTTCACCCGGATTTGCGTTGGATCCGTATACTGTGTTGTGTTCAATTAAGACATTACTTACTTCATTGGTAGTGTTTCCTGGATTAAATATAATACCTCCTATTCCTTGGTTCATTGCTATTTTATTTCCTGTGATAGTTATGTCGTCTCCGGAGTTAACACTGATACCGAAATCCAAATATTTGTTTGAATCGGCAGGGAGGATTGTGTTGTTTGTAATATTGAACGTCAGGCTTCGATTGCGCTCTGTTATGCTAATTCCTGTGAATTGGTCTGCGCCATCGTCTGTATTTGTGTCTGTTGAGTATAGTTCGTTATTGTTTATATTCACTGTGCCCCATTCAGATGATGGACCGGTTACGCCAAATAAATCATTATCATATGCTATAATTCCTAATCCCCTTTCCCCTGGGGCATACCCCTCTGCACTTGAATATATTGTATTTCCGCTAATAGTTCCCGCTCCTGCTTTTAAATAAATCATACTAGCTATACATCCATTTGTTAATTCGTTGTTTGTTATTGTGTATGAAGCTCCTTCGGTTTCGGTGTAGAAAAACAAACTCGTGAAAGTTCCTGTGTTGTTTGAAATTATTGTTTCTACGTCCGCTGAATGAAGAGAAATGTCGAGAGTATGGTTATCGGTTGAACATGTGTTTCTAATAAACTTATTATTTTGTAGTGTTACCGTTACATCTCCACCGCCGATTTTAACCGCTCCTACACCTGCGAGTCCCAGCCCTGTTATCTCTCCGCCCTCATTAAAATTTAATCCGTCGACTGTAACATTGCTTGTAGTTGGGGCGATGTATAAAGTGTAATTATCAAAACCTCCGCTTGTTGCCGCCAAAGTAATGTCATTGTTTGCAAAGATAGTGAGTTCCGGGAATGCTCCGTCTAAGTCTAAGTGACTCGTAACATTTATCGTTCCGCCACTAATCGCCGGATCAAAAATAATCCTATTTGGGCCCGGCCCCGGATCGGCTTTTGCTGCTGCAATAGCTTCATTGATGGTGCATTTTGTCACATCGCACGTGCTATTGTCAGCGCCAAAATCAAGAGTGTTGACAGTGAAATCTGTCGCGTGGGCGATACCGGCAAATGTCAAAAATGCCGCTACAAACAGCCCGGATCTCAATAGTATTTTGAGGGTTTTCATATTTGTTTTTTGGTTATTTGTTTTTATATTTTTGAAATTTATTTTATTTCAATGCATTATTTTAGCACAAAAGAGAGAGGCGGTCAATGCCTCTCTCTTGTTTTTTTTCAAATAACTATCTGCTTTTTGGAAATCGATTTTTGGTTAAAATTTTCTAGTGAAGGCTTTTTACTCTTCGGTCATCATTTTGATCTCGATTTCTACTCCGGCTGGAAGTGATAAATTTTGTAGTGATTCGATTGTTTTTGGAGCGACTTCACTGATGTCTATGATTCTTTTGTGTGTGC
>CAZGHH010000014.1:0-7776 GCA_964525485.1 uncultured Candidatus Peribacteria bacterium
GGCCCAGCTATGACTATCATAAAGAGCCAAGGCGCTTTGATGTCTTACAGAGCTACACAGGTTGACGTTACTGAAGTTCCAACAACTCCAACGACTCCTGGTGAGTTAAAAGGAGGCGCTGGTGATGTGGAAGAGTACAAATTACTTTCTTCTCCGGCTAACCTAAGAAAGGTAGGAGAGGGACAAGAAGATGTGAAAGTTATGGGATTCTCAGTCGAAGCAGACGAAAACTCAGACTTATCAGTTCTTCAAATTGGATTACAGTTTACAAAAGATGCTCTAACAAACAGAGATTTTTATCGATATGCTGAAGAAGTAGCAATCTGGTACGAAGATGAAGAGGTTGCTAGACTAGATGCGGCTGAATTCAAAAAAGATAGAGATTACGAAAAATCAATTGCATTGGATTCGTCAATAATTAGAAGCGAGGATATTGGCAGATTTTATGTAACAGTCTCTGCTGTTAACAATCTGGATTCAAATGACGTTTCAGACAAATGGGTTGCTGCATTAACATCTGTTAGATTCTTAGATGCACAAGGTGCTATTACAACAGATAATGATGCAAGTGTTACAGCCCTATCTAGAACATTCTCATTTGAGGACTTTGTTACTGCAAATAATGTTGAGTTAAAGGTTGCTTCATCTACAAGCACTCCAAAATCTCAGATAATTGAAGTAAGTTCTACAAAAGAAACAGCAGATGTATTGCTCCTACAAGGATCTTTCAAAGCTGTTGGTTCTGATGTTACTTTAAATGATGTTCCTTTCACTGTTTACTCATCAAATGATGATATTGACAATGTAGCGACAACATTTACTCTCGTACTTGACGGAGAGGAAGTTGAAGCTCTTCAACCATCAGATGGTACAGATGATCATTATGACGCTACAATCGTAGAGGTAGACGAATGTGCCGGAGCATATTGCACAATAGTATTTGAAGATTTGGATTATTTAATTGGTGCTGGTGAAACTGTTCCTTTCCAAGTTTGGGCTGATGTAAATGAATTAGATGGTACAGATTTTACAGCTGGAGAAGGATTGATGGTTAAATTGACATCAGGAGCAGTTGATGTAATTGATGCTCAAGACGAAACAGGAGAAGATTTGACAGGTACAGAGTTGACAGGTTCAGCTACAGGAAAATATCAGTATTTCTTTGAAGATTATGCTGATGTGGAAATGGTTAGCGCTACAACTCACACTGTAGTAGTTGATAATGCAGATGTTTCAACTGTTACAATGAAGGTTAAAGTTACTGCTGTCGGCGCTGATATCTTCATGAATGCTTATGATACTACAAAGCCTGCATTTAAATTACTTCTTATTGCTGGTAGCGGCAATGAAACACTAGCAGTTCCTGTATTCACTCTTTCAGGTGATTATGAAGAGGCTAATGATGGTACAGACGATTACTACATACTTAGAGAAGGAGATTCCATGGTATTTACAGTTACCTCAACAATCACTCAAGCAGTTGGTGAAACATCAACAGTGGGCGCTGAAATAACAGGAGTATTCTTCGGTACAGATGAAACAGATAAAGACACGAGAGCAGAATTCAATCTTGATTGGAACGATCTATTAGACCAATTCAAATCTCCTCTTGCAACTCTTATTGGATAGTCTTAAATAGAAATACTGCATCTAATGATTATAGAAAAACCCCCGCCTTCGGGCGGGGGTTTTTTTTGTTGTCCAAATTCATTCAGAAATGATGATGCAGCTCCAACTCATAAGCTGGTGGAATTTTAGAAAAAATTTAGAAAAACTTTAGGAATTTTTTAAGTTTTTGAAAGTTTTATTTAAGGTTGGGGAGGTAGAGTGAGGGGAGATTAAATCATAATTCCCTCAAGCTATGCAAAATCAGAAAATCAGCGTTCAAGGAACAGAGATCATTATTTTTCAACAAAAAGATAATGACTACATCTCGCTTACGGACATTGCACGACACAAAAGCTTAAATGAACCAAAAGATATTATTAAAAATTGGATGCGTTCAAGAGGTACAATAGAATTTCTCGGATTATGGGAGCATATAAACAATCCAAATTTTAAAGGGGTCGAATTCGACTCCTTTAAAAGTGAATCTGGTAGTAATACCTTTGTTTTAAACCCGCAAAAATGGATATCTAAAACAAATGCGATAGGCATTATCTCCAAATCCGGGAGGCATGGAGGAGGAACTTTCGCACACAAAGACATAGCTTTTGAATTTGCTTCATGGATTTCAGCTGAATTTAAACTTTATTTGATCAAAGAATTTCAAAGATTAAAAGAACAAGAAAACAAACATCTTTCACTCGAATGGAATGCGACACGTTTTCTGGCGAAAATTAACTACAAAGTCCACACTGACGCGGTGAAAGAAAATCTAGTACCTCCAAACATCTCGAAACAGCAGATAGATGTGATATATGCAGATGAAGCAGATGTACTGAACGTGGCACTGTTTGGGATGACGGCTAAGCAATGGATGGATACAAGGTCAAAACACCTAAGAGAAGAGTATGCAGACAAATATAGCAACATTCGAGACCATGCATCAATAACTCAACTAGTCTGCCTGGCAGGACTCGAAAGTCTCAATGCGGAATTTATTCGCCAAGGACTTTCGCAGAGCGAAAGGCTAGCCAAACTTAATCAGATAGCAATTATCCAAATGAAATCCTTATCAAACAGTCCAAGTATCAAAAAATTGGAAAATTAAATTTTAAAATTAACAAAAATCAAAATGAATATTTTTGAAAAAATTAAAAAAATAAATGATTAAGGGGAGGAGTTTTGGAGTGCAAGGGATTTACTATCTCGATTAGGGTACAAGGAATGGCGAAAGTTTGAAGGGGCAATTGAAAGAGCTAAAGAAGCCTGCGTAAACAGTGAACAAAAAATTGAGGACCATTTCGCCCACGCCGACAAAATGGTTTTAATAGGATCGGAAGCCAAAAGAGAAATAAATTGTTGTTATCGTGACCGCCATATGCATTGAAATGGAGAATATTTCAACCGTGTTGAATTAGACACGGTTGTTTGTCAGATAAATGAAGGTACCCAATAAATCAAGATGACAATAAATTATTCGTCTTATAATTTTCCACTCCACTTTCCCCCTCTCCCACTTGCCCTCATTCTACTTCCTGATATAATCGAGAGTGGATTGCGGAGCTTTCTCGAGCTTCACGTCGCACGGACTTCGAGCTTCACGTCGCACGGACTTCGGGCTTCAGGCCTTGGGTCTCGAGTCTCTTAGTTTCGAGCCTATACGAGCACACAGCTTTGCGATCCAAATTCCCACTCAAAATCCCCACCCAAAACAACCTATGAAAAAACTTTTATCAAATTTTGCCATTGCTTTTCTAGCTCCAATCCTGACACTGTCAGCCTTTTTGATCGTACAAACAGCAATCCTCCCAGCCTTGAGCCCCACAGCCTTTGCGGATACGCAAAACTGGTCTTCCGAAGTACTTCTCACGGGACAGACGAGCGCGATGTTGGTCAACGGAGTAAACAACTCCGGCATTACAGATTTCAATCTCTTGGGAGCCAAGGAAAACCTGAAACAATACAGAGCAAAACTCATAAAAACCGGCGAGCCATTCACAGACGGCAAAGAAGTCTATGAAATGCGCGGATGGGCTTGGAATGACAATTTGGGATGGGTAAGTTTTTATTGTGACGGCAATGACGGCACAAACGGTCAGCCGGTCAAAGACGGGACAAATCTGGGCGCGTCATGCGGTCAGCAAACATACGGAGTGAAATTGAAATACAACTATGCAGAGGGAAGTCTCTCTTTTGTAGGATACGCTTGGAATGACGCGACCGGATACATAAGTATGAATAGTTTGAATGGTGGAACTGTGAAGTACGGCCTCAAGGTCGGAGTGAAAACCGAAGCGCATCCTGACGAAGGCGCGATTATCGGTGATCATCAAGACCTCGGAGGCTCCGCAACCCCTTATGCTTGGAGCCAGTCCTTGACTTGGATCAATTTCACAGGTGTGAGAGCGGAGGTGGAGTTGGTAGTGATTCCGGAGCCGGTTTGTGATGAGACTGATTTCGTGGGGAGCTGTATAGATATATGTGTGGAAGGCGACACACGCGAGCAGTGCAATCAGGATCAAGATGATGGAGATGACGATGACGGCGACTCTAGCACACTAGGAATAGATGATTTGGACGTGTATACGGATCCTGCGTATCCGATAGCAGACGGCGTCGAGAGTTACAAAATTAAAATCAGTTTCAAAGACAAAGACGGCGTCCCTATGAAAAAAACCGATATCAATGCTTCAACCATCAAAATCTTCTTCAAATGGAAAGACACGGTGAAGAGAAATCAGATGGTGGGGCAAAGTGTTGGAGACCTTTTAACGCATTTAACTAAACCATTTACGAAGAGTAGCGGTGCGATCACCTACAAGCCGATTTTCTTATATACAAGCAGTACAGAAATTCCAAGTAGCTTTGAAGGCGCACCAGAGAGTGAAGACATAGACGTTAATATAAATGCAGACAATATTAATAGTAGTGCAAACGTGGATTGGGAAGGAGACAAGTTAGTTTTAAAAATTAAATCTTTGGCTCCAACTTCAGGAGGAAATAAGTCGAAAGTGGTTTCAATGGGAGAAAAAGTCTATAGATTGAATGATATTAATGAAGAGCGAAACGAGCTGATTCTCGAGTCAGTACAATGGAGTTTAACAAAAGACGGCATCACGATCACTGGCCGCACTCCTTACACAGACGGCGGCCTTCACCTAAACTTCCGCCCAGCCTTGGAAGTCGATACGTTGAATACCTACGTGAAGCCAAAAAGCGCAGATCAGCCTGACATAGATGCTGCTAAGAAGGATCCAACAAACGACACCTTGGTGTTGTATAGGAATGTGGCGACGAATTTGGAGGTGGGGGCAAAAAGTTTGGTTACAGGAGGATATCTAGTTGATAAAGGTGCTCCTACAACACTTACGCAATTGATAGTTGAAGATGATCAAGAAAGTGATTTTACTACAATACAGGAAACTCTAAGTAAAAATGATAATAGAAAAAGTATATATGAAGATCCTGATGGTGAAAGTTTTGATTTCTGGGATTCCAATTATTTCATTTTAACTCCAGATTTATCAACAAGGACGACCGACGAATATACGAGTGGGGTTAAATTAAGAAGCACTATATCTTATGAATCAATGTATAAACCAGTCACCTACTACTCCAACCACCTCCCACGTACAGACAAAAGCATCGCCAATCCTGTAGCAGTAATACAAGGAACTCTATATGGAACAGGGACCACAACTCAAACAGGAGTAACTATCACAGAAATAGGAGACAACAACGTAAACATAGTGAAAGATACGGTATATGAAAATGTGAAAAAATTAGTGAGAGATCAAAATATAACTCCAGCAACAGATAGAGTCGAAATTGGCAACAATATAACATGTACAAGAGATTGCAAAGTGATACCAACAACCAATGGAGAAAGAATTATATACGTAAAAGGCAATGACGTTGTATTAACGAACGATGATAACGGAGCCACAGATATAACTTGGAACGGGAATACAGTCGTAGTTGTAGATGGGGGGAATTTATATATCGATAATAATTTATACAATAATATAAAAGTTGATCCTGACAAAAAATTAGGATTAGTAGTAATTAGAAACACAGGAGACGACCTGAAAGAAGCAGGAAACATATACATCTCACCAGAAGTCACAAACATCCAAGCACTAGCGGTCGCATGGGGAGCGATATTCTCGTATGATGGAGAGAATAAAGATAACACAACAAGTGATTATGGAAATTATGGAGAATTCAATTGGGACGATGATGAATCAACGATGGTAAGAACCTTGCAAAAACAATTAATCTGGCAAGGAGGAATATCGTCAAATAATACAATCGGAGGAGTAGATGAATCAGACGCATACTACAAAACCGGATATCAAATATTAAATAAAAACGATCCAGCGCATCTGTTTACAGCTCGCCTCTATGACCTCAATTATTTCAGATATTTCAGAAAGAAAATTGATTATGACGATGTAACAGGGGAAGCAATAGACCAAAATGAAGATGGAAACATAGATCTAAACGATATGGTAATAATTGATCCGGAGATTTTTCAGGCCAAAGGTGCATCGCCAGACGAAACGAATCCACTCTATATCAAGTACGTTCCGCCATATTCAAAATCAGTGATATTCGGAAAAGAGAAAAGCTTGACATTTTAAAGAAATATAGTTACAATCGTTCCCTTCAGAATTATTTAATCTAAACAGCATGTCTAAGATAAATAGGACAGCAGAAGGAGCAGAAACTCAACAAAATGTAAACCCATCAGGCAGGGGTATTTTGAACAGAGGTATTTTGCATAACTCTACCATTGGTAAATTAGTAGGAGGAGTAATGCTAATAG
Organism: uncultured Candidatus Peribacteria bacterium; assembly: GCA_964525485.1. Taxonomy (GTDB): domain Bacteria; phylum Patescibacteriota; class Gracilibacteria; order UBA1369; family LOWO2-01-FULL-3; genus DAONBD01. The sequence goes on from CAZGHH010000014.1 coordinate 6,434, forward strand.
GAGCAACAGGAGCAGTAGCAGTCGCAACAAGGAATGCAGCGGCGGAGACAGTGGCATGTGTGACCGAGTTAGAGGGAAAACCAAGAGGTCTTGTAATTGATAGAGTTGATCCAGATAATAATAGTGCCGACAAAGAGATTACTCCGGACGATCCATCTAATTCCATGGCAGGCAATTCTCCTAATGTAGTTGGTGATAGATTATTATTATACTGTAACGATTTTAATTCTGCACCATATTACTCTTCATTAGATTTCAATCTAGAGAATAAACAAACAGTAGTTAACCAATTGGGATCCATTAACCGAGGGCTTGGAGATCGCGGAATAGGACTATTGAGCGACAAAGTATCATTATTTTATTTAAACAATAATAGATTAGAAAGCAGGGGGACTGGTCCGTCTGGAAATGAGAATGAGAGAGTGGTGTTTGGAGGATATATGTTTGTAAGAAATGCAAAAGATACTGGATCTGGCCAATATGTAGATAACATAGATATAGTTTCGGAAGAAGATATCTTAAATGGAGCATTATTAGACGAAAAAAGCGATAATATAATAAGATCTTGGGAGATAAATAATGAACAGAGTTATGATACAGGTTTTTCAATAGATCAAAATGCTCAAAAGATTTTAGTTGGAATGGGAAATAGATATCTAGATATACCATTTGATGCTTATTTTGATGCGAATACAAATTCTATTACAAATATAGACGGATTGATAGATACAATTCCGCAAAATTTTATTGAAACTCCATTTACAATCAGTGCAATATACACAGATTTAGATGGTTATAGATTTTTTAAATCAAATAGTGGTGAAATGTATATAGAAAGGATTCCAGGAGATCTGACGAGTGGATATGAATTAGTTGAATTTAAAAAAGGTGGAGTAGTTATATTTCCAAAAATAATGGGAGTGACAACTTTACAAAACGGATTGTATATTACAATTGAGAATGGGACATTGCCATGGATTTTAAGAGTAACAGAAAATGGACATACAATCGAGGAATCAACAGATTTCCCAGGAGATGGTACATATGGTGTAATCCAAGGATGTAATGTAATACCACCAAACTTTATCTATGAAGGTCCAGATCCAGAGGATAGTAATGATTGTACAGAAAACGACGTGGATCTAGTAAATGACATTCCTATAAATACACCATTTGATAATGGCACTCCATGTGGTAATGGTGGCGGCAAATGTTTAAATGGAATTTGTGATGAGCCAGTAGCGCCAGATGATGTTCCAGACACGAGCGAAGGAGTAGGAGACGAAGCTCCAGACACGAGCGAAGGAGTAGGAGACGAAGCTCCAGACACGAGCGAAGGAGTA
>CAZGHH010000014.1:7876-23570 GCA_964525485.1 uncultured Candidatus Peribacteria bacterium
TAGGAGACGAAGCTCCAGACACGAGCGAAGGAGTAGGAGACGAAGCTCCAGACACAAGTGAAGGAGTAGGAGACGAAGCTCCAGACACAAGTGAAGTAGCAGGAGACGAAGCTCCAGACACAAGCGAAGAAGTATTAAAAGACGACAGAGGCCCAGACCAAGATACCGGCCCAGAAACATCAGACTTCATCCAACCCGCAGATGCACACAATCCAGATACTCTCGCAGAAGGCGATGAAGACGAAAGGGGAAACGGATGTAGCACAAACGGAAAAGGAAGCCCTGAAGGAATGATTCCTGTTGCTGCACTAGGTATGGCGATATTGATGAGAAAAAGACTTGAAGAATGGTGGAAATCAGTCACGAAACAAACGGCCAACACTAGAGATTAATAGGTTCCGATCATATTCACCAAATTCATATTTCACCACCCACCGCATATTCCATGCGGCCCGTCGGCAAACGCGAAAATGAAGCAAACGCGAAATCGCGCCAGCGCTTAAACGCAAACCCGCGCTAATCGCCAAAATTTAAGCAAAAGCTTTTAGTAAAAATATAGTATCGGCAAGCAGATGGGTTCTCGCCCAATCTTTTTGAGCAGGATTCAAAATTTCTCCAAGTCCATCCAAAATTCGACGATGATCCATCTTTTCCAACACTTTAATACATTTATCAAGAAATTCATCGAAACGCATTTGCGTACGATCTTCAATGAGCCTGATATTCAGAGGCCAGTTATTTTTCAAGAAAAAATAAACATCATATACATCGCGACTGGTTTTCCCAACACGCTCCACCATTGCCACCAATTTATTCGCAAACATATCTTCCCGAACCATTACCAGCATCGAAATTCCAAGCAAACTTCTTAATTCATATTTAGAGCCGAAATTCCTCCGATTAACTTCGATTTTAATATTTTGAGATTCTAAATCATAAGCAACAACAGTGATTAAATTAAATCTTTTAATTTTAGAATCGATGATTCTGCCATAATTTTTTGCAATATTTTGAATTTTTTCAAAAACTTCTTTTTCTTTACTCGGATCCAAAAGGTCGAGATCTATATCAACGGAATTCCTATCCAAACCATAAAACATCATCGAAGCAGTGCCACCTTTGAAACCTAGATAAGGAGCCAAAGAAGTGTCCGTGAAAATATCCTTCAGAATTTGAAGTAAAATATTTTTATGCTTTGCATAATCAATAGTCATAAATTCTTTTTATAATTTTTAAAATACTTTTGAACTCTATCAGCCATTTTTTTATTACGATATATGGGTAAAATTTCAAAAACTTTATCCCAGTCCAAAACGTCCAAATTATCAAAGTGATAATCCTTATTTAAATATATTCTATCCAAAAACGCGCGTTCTTTTGTGGCAACGGGAACATTATTTACATGTTCGATACCGGTAGTGTCGGTCAAAACATAATCTTTCATTCTTAAAAAAGATATATTCTCGTCATCAACTTCTAATTCTCTTTTGATGTAAGTGGCGACAAAAATAGTCTTATAATATTGGAAAGTGACTCCGGTGCGAGTCAAAACTGTTTCGAAACTTATGTATGAAGGAGTGTAAATGTGAGTTGCCAATTCAAAACGATCATAGTTTTTGTCTTTGGCATAAATACCGTGATGGACTCGTATCAATTTCCCTACTTTTACATAATTATTTAATCTGACATGCATCGCGGCAGAGGATTGAGACCCCCATAACATAGAAATATCACTGATAGAAAAAACGGTTTTAGGAGACCTTAATAATGCGTCCATGTATTGCCCTTTTGTCATTTTTTGAACTGATAGTTAGTTTTAACCTTAGTTTTAGTTCAATTATAGCATGTTTAACTTTTTCTAGCAAAACCAATGTTTAGCACAAAAAAGACTTTCAAAGCGCGTCAACGTGCATCAAGCCCATCAGGATCCAGTATATGAAAATCGCCTAGTTCCGTGCATCAGCCTTAATTCTGCACAGCAAAGTCGAAAAGCCCGGCCCCCAACCCCTGCACTCCGTTTAATTGATATTGCACACCATTTGCATTCCCGGTAATTTTCGTTCTATACATGGCTGCGAGTGGATCGCTTGCCGGTGTATAAATAAATTGATATTCAAGATAAGGAATGGAAGTATTATTTTCTCCTTCTAAGGCTTGGACATAAGAGAATTTAAATTTTGGTTTAACGACGGAAACATTGTTTCCAGTTAAAAAATCAATAATAGAGTTGGAGTAATCTTCAGGATTAGTCGAGTCTTCAGCCAGAGAAGACTGTTTAAGAATAACGTAGCTATTACTAAAAGCATCTTTTATATCATTGCCTTCAATCAAGGTATCAGACGTTCCATTTATTACACATGAAGTGTTTGCACAAGATTCTCCCATAAACTGCCAGTTAATAACTACTTTCATAGTTTGCCCTGATTCTATTGGATATCGAGTACAGCCGGAATCAGAAGTCCCATCGGAACAAGGGGCTCTTAGTTTAAAATTAAAATCATGAATAGCCGTGACAGGACCCTCCTCACCAATATAATACAAAGGAATTTCTACGCTATCTCCATAAAAGAGTTTATTCCAATTACAAGGAGCATCCGCATCATCCAAATTTTGACAATTCGAAGAGGCGTTTCCATAGCCTTTGAGGGGGACAGATCTGTAATTTGGAGGATTTGAATATACAGTTCCAGTATCAAGGTCTCTTCCGTAAGCCTCCAGAGTAACATTAACACCACTGTATAAGTCTTGAGATGAAATCAATGGCGGCTCAACTACAGTCAAATCAGTAGCCGGCTCTATATTTTTAAAAAATAAATTTACCATTTCCACCCCGGCTTGTGCGGCATACTCGGCCTGCACAGCTTTCTTGGAATCGGAAGTGTTTTGAATAGCCATAATCATAGTCGAAGCCATGCCAATCGTGAAGAACATAATTGCGGCGATCATTGACAGGGCGATGACGATGGAAGCGCCGCGAATGTCACGCGAGCGGACGATCAAAACAGACAGTCGAGCAAACAAACTACCAAAGCCGGTGCGTGAATTATTCGACAAATTTTTCTTTTTATTCACCATGAATTATTTTTGGTAAACAGCATCGCGAAGTGCTTTCACTTTGTCGGTTTTTTCCCAGGTAAATTCTTCCTCAGTGCGGCCGAAATGGCCATACGCAGCGGTTTTTGAGTATATCGGTCTTCTTAATTTCAATGTTTTAATTATCCCACCGGGTGTGAAATCAAAAACTTTTTTCACAGCTTTCAAGATATTTTCCTCAGGAACAACAGCAGTGCCAAATGTATCGATATAAAGAGCCACAGGATCTTTTACTCCAATCACATACGCGACTTGTAATTCAACACGCTCGGCCAATCCGGCGGCAACAATATTCTTCGCCACGTACCTCGCCATATACGCTCCGCTTCGATCAACTTTCGTCGGATCTTTACCCGAAAAACAGCCGCCTCCATGTTTTGCAAATCCACCATACGTATCCACGATAATTTTGCGACCTGTAAGACCGGAATCTCCCGGAGGTCCACCTATAATAAACTGACCGGTAGCATTCACAAACAATCGAGTTTTCTTATCAAAATATTTTCCCAAAACCGGCTCAATCACATGCTTCACGACATCACGTTCAATCTGTGTTCTTTTTACATCCGGATCATGCTGACACCCGAGAACGACAGCGTCGACACGCACAGGCGTAAATCCATCATATTCCACAGTGACCTGACTTTTCCCATCCGGCCTCAAATATTTCAACACGCCTTTTTTGCGAACTTCAGCCAATTTTTTGACCAATTTATGAGCCAAAACAATCGGCAGAGGCATCAATTCCGGCGTCTCATCACAAGCAAATCCAAACATCATACCCTGATCTCCGGCCCCGCCTGTATCCACTCCCATCGCGATATCCGCACTCTGCTCGTCGATTGCGCTTAAGACACTGCACGCCTTGTAATCAAACCCGTAATTCGCGTCCGTATAGCCAATTTCTCGGATCGTATTGCGAATGATTTTCGGCAAATCGGCATAACCTTTTGTGCGAATTTCTCCGGCGACGATCACCATTCCAGTCGAAACCAAAGTCTCTACGGCGACGCGCGATTGAGGATCTTGTCTGATCAATTCATCCAAAATCGCATCTGAAATTTGATCTGCGATTTTATCGGGATGTCCCTCAGTAACAGACTCAGAAGTGAAAAAATATTTCTTTCCCATTTGAAACGTTAATTTAAAAACTTAATTTTATGTGAAAAATATAGCATAAATCCCTAAAATTTGTTAAAGTTTCCGCACAAAATCCCGTTTACAAGCTCGAAAATATAATTATGCATCAGCCAAAAGTCGCAATTATCATCATTCACTACAATACGCCGCACTATTTAAAAACGTGTTTGGATAGCATATTTTCGCAGTCATACAAAAATATAGAAGTGTATTTCATCGACAACAATTCTCCTGACAAAGGCGGACTTTATTTCGTCAAAAAAGCGTACATAGAAAAAGCAAAAAGAGATGGTCGCAAATTAAATGTAATTGGAAATAAAGAAAATTTGGGATACGCGAAAGCGGCTAACCAAGGCATTCGCATGGCTTTGGAAAATGGCGCGGACTACGTCGTGATTACAAATCCAGACATCATCTACACAGAAAAATATTTTGAAAAAGTTGTGTATCGTGCAGACAAAGACAAGCAAGTCGCCGGCATCACAGGCAAAGTATACAAATACGATTTCAAAGACAAAAAAGAGACGAAAATGATCGACACAGTAGGACTCTATTTGAAAAAAAGTTTTCGAATTGTTGATGGCGCTCAGGGCGAAATAGACGAAGGACAATTTGACGAAGAACGTGAAGTTTTTGGTATTTCCGGCGCATGCCCGTTATACAAAAAAGCCGCTTTGCAAGCCGCTCGAATCACTATCGATGGCACAGACGAATATTTTGATGAAGACTTTTTTATGTACAAAGAAGACGTAGATTTGTCATGGCGTTTGCAATTACTCGGATACAAATTTTTATACTATCCGCGTGCGGTGGCTTTCCACGGACGTGGCACAGGCGTGATCAAACGCGAGACCGTAAAAGACATTTTCAAAAATCGCGAAAATCTAAGCAAATTTCAAAGATATTACTCTTATCGAAACCAGCATTTATTGATGATAAAAAATCTTTTAGTCGGAAATTATTTTAGAAATTTTTTCAGCATCGTTTGGTTTGAAACAGGAACATTTTTTTACTCTCTTTTCTTCGAAAGATTTTTATTGAAAGGCATGATTGAATATATCAAACTCATGCCAAAGATGTATCGCAAACGCAAGCAAATAATGGCTAAGCGCAAAGTAAAAGCCTCACACATAAACGCCTTCGCAAGAAAAAGCCCCAGCAAAAATTAAGCCCCAACCGAAATTAAACCGTCAGCCAAAATTAAACAATCTTTTTCAAAATTCTCCCAATATTCAAAACGACATCGCTTGCAGTGAGGCCGTTCCCATATTCTTTGAAAGCCTCATCCCCGGACGTGCCGGTCAAAAAAGCGGCAATTTGTGCAGACACAAAAGTTGAATTTTTCTGAGCTATAAGCCCTCCGGCAACTCCGGCCAATACATCTCCGGTGCCTCCTACAGTCATTCCACTATTACCAGTCACATTCTTCGCAATATCACCCTCATCAGACACGATCAAATCCATCTGTCCTTTCAAAATAATATTCAAATGCAAATCCATCGCGAGCGATCGAAGTAAAACCATCGACTTCGGATCCGATTCTTTCACATCAATATCGCGATCCACTAAATTCGTAAATTCATTTCTATGAGGAGTGATAAGAATGTCCTGTTCAAGCGGAAATTTCTTTATTTTTTTCAATGCGAACATAGCGGAAGCATCTAATACAGTTGGCAATCTCAAGTTTTTCAAAATTTCCAAAGTTCCCTCAATCACGCTTTCACGACTTCCAATTCCGGGCCCGACCAAAACAGCATCGCAGGTTTTTCCGAATTCAATAATTTCAGACGCTGCACGCGGAGAAAAATATTCGGACGTGTATTTGCGAACAATGAAGTCCGGGCAGGCCGCGCGAGTGACATCAAAATTACACTCAGGCACATACAAATAAACCAAATCCACTCCAGCCCGAAGAGCACCAATGCCAGCCAAAATCGGCGCACCATGATACTCAGCCGATCCACCAATTATTAGCAGTTTTCCATTTTCTCCTTTATGCGAACTCGGAGCTCTTTTTTTGAGCAACTTTTTCGCGACTGACAATGTAATTTCTTTTTTCATATACGAGTTAGTTCTGGAATCTACTATAAGGGGTAGTGATTTCCGGATCCAAATGTTATTTGTTTTCTACATTTGCTCCACAATAAACAGCATTCATTCCAAGTTTTTCTTCAATTCTTAGTAATTGGTTGTATTTGCAAATTCTTTCAGTGCGACAAAGAGACCCGGTTTTGATCTGGCCGGTAGCGAAAGCAACTGTAAAATCAGATATAAAAGTATCTTCCGTCTCGCCACTTCTATGTGAAACAACAGCCGTCCATCCCTCATCATGAGCCATTTTCACAGCAGCAATAGTCTCTGTCAAAGTTCCAATTTGATTTAATTTAATCAAAATAGAATTACATGCTTTTTTCTCAATAGCTTTTGAAAGTCTTTCAACATTTGTCACAAGGAAATCATCTCCAATAAGTTGAATTCTTTCGCCAAGAGCATTATTAAGAGCTACCCAACCATCCCAATCATCTTCAGCCATGCCGTCTTCTATAGAAACGATAGGATATTTTTCAATTAATCCAACATAGTATTCAACCATCTGTGCGGAATCATAAGAAACTTCTTTGCCATTCACTTTGAAATTATATTTTCCATCTTCATAAAATTCACTGGCGGCGACGTCTAGAGCCAACATTGCATCATCACCGGCCTTGTATCCGGCAGTTTTTATAGCGTCCAAAATCATATCAATCGCCGCCTCATTATTCGGTAGATTTGGAGCAAACCCACCTTCATCCCCGACAGAAGTTCCAAGCCCTTTATCTTTTAAAATTTTCTTCAAAGTATGAAAAATTTCAGCACCCATTCGTAGGGCCTCATGAAAACTTTTCGCCCCAATCGGCATAACCATAAATTCCTGAATATCCAGTCCGCTATCAGCGTGTTGTCCACCATTCATAATGTTCATCATCGGAACAGGGAGTTTAAAAAAGCCACCAACCCCTTTACCGGTTATTATATCTCTTGTTTTTCCATTTTTATGATTATTTTCTACATCACAAGTTGCATTTGAATCTCCACCCATCCCAGCCAAATATTCAAATAATTCAACGCCTTTTTCATTCGCCGCCGCTCTAGCACAAGCCAAACTCACACCTAGTATTGCATTCGCGCCAAGTCGACTTTTATTTGCAGTTCCGTCCAATTTAATCATAGCTTCATCAATCTCTTTTTGCGCGCTCACTTCGAGCCCTTTTAACGCTTTAGCAATCTCCGCAACATTTTCAACAGCCTTCAAAACGCCTTTCCCGGCATATCTGGTTTTGTCGCCATCTCGGAGTTCCACAGCTTCATGCACTCCCGTAGAAGCCCCGCTCGGCACCGCCGCGCGCCCGAAAACACGCCTGCCAGAGCCGTTCGCACCATCACCATTCATCGCACCACCACCATTCATCGCACCATCACCATTCATCGCACCATCACCATTCATCGTGCCACCACCATTCATCGTGCCACCACCATTCATCGCCCCCCCAATTCCTTCACACTCCACCTCCACCTCCACAGTCGGATTTCCTCTGGAATCAAGTATCTCCCTCGCGGTTATATTGACAATTTTTGACATAAGATAAGGTTAAATTTTTCAACGATCCGGCAAAAATCTTACCATAAAACCCGCTCCCTTGCCAAACCACCCTCTTTTAAGTATTATTCCAGGGCAAAAAAGGACATTTAACGTATATAAATATGGACATTTTATGGCACGGGAAAACCTGTTTCACGATCAAAGGAAAAACGGCAAATATAGTTATAAACCCGGACAAATCGATAAAAACACCATTAAAAGGTGATGTTGTATTGTCTTCGATCGGGCCACAGGAAGAATTGGCGGAAGTTTCAGGAGTGAAAAAGGTTTTCGATTGGGCGGGCGAATATGAAATTTCAGAGATTCCGATTGTTGGTTTGAACGCATGGACTCGCAGTCGCGGAGCAGAAGAGGAAGAAGGGTCAAAAGGCGATCGAACAATTATTTTTGGAATGGAAGTTGATAAGTTCAGAATTTACCACTTGGGAGGACTCGGCCACAAACTCACAACTGAAATGGTCGAAGAAATAGGAGATGTTGATATCTTGATGGTTCCGGTTGGCGATGAAAGCAATCTAGGCGGAGACAAAATGGAAGATGTTGTGGAACAAATCGAGCCAAGAATGGTTGTATTTATGGGCAGCGGAGATTTCCAAGCAGCCGCGAAGAAACTCGGCGCACCTGCAGTCGAAGAACAAGAGAAATTGACTTTAAATTCCCGCGAATCTCTCTCTAACGACAAAACTGTTTACACAATTTTGAAGGCAGTTTAAAAAAGCGCAAATTGCGCATCGTTAAACAATCCACGCTCCCATAGTTCAATGGATAGAACAAGGCACTCCTAAGGCTTAGATGCAAGTTCGATTCTTGCTGGGAGCACCAGAGGGAGGGGAAGTTTAAGTTTGCGGATTTTGATAAAAGACTCCAAAGTAATTTACATTTTGCAGTAATTTTAGCAAAAAAAACAGAAGTACACAGAATTACCAAAGAAAATCTTGTAGTAAGGTTGTTTTTCGGCGTAAAAAAATGATATAATACGGGGAATATTTGGATTTAAAAATAACAATGAAAAAGGAACTAATTGACTTGATAAACAAAAGCAAGGCGTTATCAAAAGAAAAAAAACAAACTTACTTAAAGGCTATTGAGTTTTTATCTGACAGCAAAGTCAACGAACTTTTTGCTTTATTAAAAAAAGAACAAGAAGCTTTGCAAAAAATAGAAATTGAAAGAAATGTCAAAAAAACGAAATTAAACAAAGCGTACACAGAAGAAATAGAGGAAATATATTCCAGTGGCATGAAGTCGGGAATTTCTAAAACAGAAGAAGAAGAAAAAAAAGATGCAGACAACCTATTAAAAGAAATAGAATAAATATGACAATAGAGTCTTTAAACACATCTCTGCAAACAAAAGAACAAGAAGTTTTGCAAAAGCAAAATCCTTTATTGGGTGAGGTGACTGATTTGGTAGATGAAAAAATGGTATCTGACAAATTAACGAGTGTAAAAGCAAGGATTCAAGGATCGGCTCTTTCAGATAAATATAAGAAACAAATTCATGACAAATTGGATAAATCTATTGATGATTGGAAGAAAAAAACAGACGAAGTGGATGTAAATACTGAGAATGAATTTAAAAAACTTTTTGATGAAATGGTCTTGGCATTCGATGCTTTTGAAAAAGATGAAGAAGTCACAATGTTAATTACATGCATTGAACCATTCTTTTTAAATAAAGAAGCAATTAAAAAAATAATAGATCTACAGTCATACGGCAGAAGTAGCGGAGATTGGGTAAAAATTAATTCCCAACTTGCGATAGAGGGATTTGACCAGGGCAAGATAGAAAAAATACAAACAATGTTAAATATAACGGTGGATGGGAAAGTTGGGCCAGAAACTATTATGGCGATAAATTCTCAGATTTATGAAGAACCAAAAGAAGTGAAATGGGCTGAAAAAACGACTCATATGACAGACACGCCGGAGGAATTTGAAAAACACGCAACAGACGCGGATAGAGCAATTGCCGATAGTGAATGGCAGAAAATAGAAAACACACTAGACGAAGAACTCGCGGTCGCAAAAACAATTGAAGACATTTCAAAAGCAGAAGAAAAAGCAAATCAGGCCAAAAAAGCTCTATATGAAAAACTTAAAACATTATTAACTCCAAAAGAAAACATAGATATTCCGGACGATTTCAAAGCGATAAATGAAATAGTTCAAATAAATGAAGAATCCATGAAGGCGTATTACGAAGCGTACATGGCTATACCAGAAGCGCAAAGGATCCCTGTAGTGGAAATAGTCGCAAAATTAACAGAAATTAAAGACAAGTATTCAAATAGACTCGATGAAGCAACTTTAAGGGCTACTTTAATTGAAGCATTTGGAAAACTTATAAACGGAGAAAAAGAAAATCTAGTGAATGATTCCGAAATTTTAGGGTCTATAAACGAAGCTATAGGAAAAGAAATAGAGGAAAAAACAAAAGAACTGGAAGAAATAAATCAGAAAATAAATAAAATAGAGGAAGTGAAACGCAAAACTGTTAGTACTTTAGGGGACGCCACAGGGAATAGAGGAGACTGGGGAGTATTATTTGACAGCGTATTAGCAGGATCAATAGCAGGAGGATTTCTTGGAGTGAATCCAGATAAAGATTTATCCCTTGATAATAGTTATCAAGATATAATAGATAGTTCTATTTTGATGCTAGAACGCCTAGCTTCGAAACTATCAACAGAATTAGAGAATCAAGGACGATTGACGGATGAAATCTCAAAACTAAAATCCGAGTTATATACAAATGCATACAACGTAAAATCGGAAAAAGGTGAAAATACAGACCAAATACTGTTGTCAGCACACGATGACCTGGGAGATAAAATGCCAAGCGACCTAAAAACAAGATACGATGCATTTATAAAAACATACATAGACGATCCAAATACGCCGGAATTTGATAAATTATTTTATCAAGGAAAATATGAAGAAGCTCTAGAACTTCTTAGGAAGCAAAACGCAGGCAGCCCAAAAACGGAAAACTCTTTGTTTATAGGAGTTCATGATGTATTGGCTGCATACAAAGTGCAACGATCATCTCCAACAAAAAGTTTTGCTGACGATACTTTCGCAGGCAAAAAAATAAAAGAAGAAGGATTTGTGCCAGTTTTAGTGAATGATAAATCTCTGCCTACGAAAATTACTCGCAAAGTGTTAGAGAATGACGGTAGTCAGAGCGAGGAAACGATAGATGTTGATAACAATCAAGTATATTTAGTTAAAGAAAATCCAGATAAATCAATATCATACGTTCAAGTAAATACAGACGGTAGTGAGATGACTCATTATAAAACGGGGCCATATAAAGGACAAAATTTGTCATCGGAAGAAGTAGTAGCTATAGAGCAAAAGGACGAGGAAATGAAAGCAAATATTAAAAAATTATTAACAACAAGTCCAAGCTTCCGAAGTTTGAGTGGAGCCGCAAGTGTAATAGGGAAAAAGCTAGGTCCATTACAACATTTGTTCGAGAGTGGAATGAAAGGGAAAAAACAAGAAAATTTTGTTGAGTACGCTAGAAAGTATGCAGCAGATTTAGAGTCTTCATCAGCAATAAATGATTTAAAAAACAATTTAGGTACTGCAGAAAAAGAATTTGATCAATTGAGGTTATTTTTAAGAGATCAAGGATTCAGCGATGAGTTTGACGTTCAAATAAAAAATATTCAAAAATCTCTACAAGAAGTTAAGGAAATTGTGAAGAATGATGTAATAGGAAATCTTTGTAGATTTATTCAAAGTGATGATTTCTCAGCAGATACGATAGGAAAGTGGCTAATAAAAACAGGTATCCCAATGCTCACATCTATAGCTCTCGCAGTTGCAGCAGTGGTTATAACGATTGAATCATTTGGAACTCTATCTGGCGTGGGAGCATTACTTGTAACAGCAGCAGTAGGATCAGCGGCGGGGATTGTAGGTCACGAATTGGGTACAGTAGGATCACATTATATTGGAAAAGCTGTTTATGGAGAGCAGTTTTCAAATAAAACAATGTTAGGGCAATATTTGACAAATGAGGAAGTCTATAACCAAGAGACTGGTAAATGGGAAAAAATAAAAACAGAAGAATTAGTGAATGTTTATGGGAAAAATTTTGTAGTTGGATTTATTACTACGTTTGCATTGATGGGATTAGGCGCAGCGGCAGGTAACGTGCTTGCAAAATTTGCAAATGCAAATACGGCGACCTCAGGATTAAGAGGATCTGCAGCCAGATTATTAGGCAAAATTCCAAAACTAGGAGCAAAAGAAATTGATCTCGCGAGCAAAAAAGGATTAGGAGGATTTGTAAAACAATTAAACCAAGAATTCTTAGAAGAATTAAAGGAAGAAGGAATGGAATCAATGGCGGAAAATATAGATTCAAGATTGGGATTCATGGTTCAATTTTATAATTGTTTGAACGGTGGCCCAGTCCGACACAAATTAGGTAAGCACAATGTAGTGCTTGATAGTAGGTCAAAAGTAGAAGGCGGAATGGTTTCCTCATTTTCATTCGACTCAAATCAATCGGAAGAAGTATTGGGGACTTTGACGAAAGAATATGGAGCACAGGGCTTCACTGTGACTAAAAATACAGATGGAAGTATTACCGCAACAAGCACAATGACTCTAAAAAAAGGAGGTAGTATATCAAATACAATGATATTTAAGCCTTCAAAAGACAGCATTACTATAAGACAGTTATTAACAGATGGAAAGAAAACAGACGCAGACGGAAAAGAGGGTCCTAGTGAAATAGAGCGTCTCTATGAAATAAAGAAAGTAAAAGACAATGTGTACACATTCAATCAAGATGCTCCGGACGGCAAATTAACATTTATAGGATATTTGAAGAAAAAAGGATTTGTTATAACTGGAGATACGGAAACCGGTAGATTTACAGCAAGGAAAGGCAACGAAGAAGTTTCTTTTATAAAGAAAGGATATAAGAAAAGTGTAAAAACAGACGTGTTGTCAGATGAAGAAATAAAATTAAGAAACAGTGATAAACAAGATATAAGAAATGAAATGGATCAAAGAGAAAGATTATTGAATGATATAGATATAAGAATGTCTCTTTCTGACGTTACGAATAGGGAGTTACAGAGAGATATGGAGAGTATAGATACAGAAATAAAAAAGATAAACGACTTGATAAGCAAACATCCTAAAATGATGGGGAAGGGAGAAAATAAGGCATGGAGAGATTTAAGAACCAGTCTGGAACAACAGAAAACATCACTTGAACAAAGGAGAGTCAAAATACAAGGAATGATAGAGGCACGTAAACCAAGTGCGAGAAAAGCATGGGACAAAGTAAAAACAGGATATGAAAAAAGAAGAAGCGATAGAAAAGCTGAAAAAAATGAAAGAAAAAAAACAAAGAAAGGAGGGACTCAAGAGAAAGAGCCATTAAAAGTTCCAAAAGCAGAAGTCCATACGGATACACAAGATAAAAAGCCAGAAGATTTCAAAATCAAAGATAAAGTAAGGGTGAAATCAGCTCCAGCATGGGGAGTCGAAGGCTGGAGTATAGTTGAAATAAAAGATGGCGTGGCTAAAGTTGTTTCTCCTAAAACACCGAGCGGAAAACAAACAATGATAGAAGTGAAGACGATTGATCTAGCTGGATGGAATTCCGCAGAAAGTATAAAACAAGACGTGGCGGAAGCAGAAAGAGTGAGAATTGAAAATGAGAATAGGCAAAGAGAATGGGAGGCGAAAAGACCAGAAAGAGAAGCGGCCGAAAAAGCTCGAAGAGACGAGGCAGAGAGGATTAAGGCCGAGGAAAGAAGAGAACAAGAAAGATTAAAAAAACAGCAAGAAGAAAACGACAAAAGACTAGATGAGTTAGTTAAAAAAAGAGGAATTCCTAATTTCAAAGTCGGAGACCAAGTAAGACTTTCTGAAGATGGAAGGTTGTTAACAATTTCATTGATAAATGACAACGGCGATTTAGTAGTAACAGAGGAGATAGGAGGAGGCAGGATAAGAAGTAGGAATATTAAACCAGCTAATCTGGCAAGATGGAATTCTCCACAAGAAATAGAGGAGAGAAGGTCGAAAAAGGGAGGGAACTCAGAAGGAGTTGATTCAAAAATGGATGGTGAAGCTATCAAAAGTTACATAGAAAAAATAAAAAGTGACTCATCGCAGCCGAAGTTGACAAGATTGATTTTAAGCAATCCAATGTTAACACCAACAACTACAATTAAAGTTGGAGATCGTGTTTTTTACGCAGGCCCTGTTATTGCAACTAAAACGAAAGAAGGAGGAGTGTATTTGCAATCAATAATGTTTACAGAAGTTGACGGTAAATTAGTTCCGAGAGCATTTTATAAATCAAACTCAGACAACTGGAGAGTGACACCATATTTTGCTGAGATATATTCAAAAGGTGACAAGATACATTACACTCAAGAGACGAAGCCTCACGAAACGTTATCTGCATACCTTGGGGAGCAAGTTGTAAATCAAGAATATAATGGTGATTTTATACAAGAATATTTTGGAATGATGATTGCTGATGAAAATGGTAATAAGACTTTTAATGATGGACTCGGTGAGACTAAAACATTCAGCGCTGAACATAGTAGGTATGACGATGGCGGTAAACTTGATGGAGTGAGACAGTTTAATCCAGGTCGATTAAACAAGGATTTGAAAAGCAGAGCAGATCTGGCAAGACTTGAAAAAGTAACAAGTGTAGAAAATTTACCAGATGGGTTTGTACCAGATTTTTCGGGAAAACCGGTTCGTTCATATCAAATGGATCACACGATTCTTACTCCAGCAACGGGGAAGAAAATAACAGTTGATGTATATCAAGGAGTATTAGATGGGCAAAGCATAGAATGGCACATGGCTCATGATTCACAAGGCAGGGTTTGGGTAGATAGAATAAATTTTCAAAACGACAAATATAACAGTTATGGTGTTGTGTCAAATTTGATTCATAGTGGTATATTAACAAGTAAACCAATAGACTATACGGTACAGATCGACCGGGTTTTGAAATATCCAATATTAGCAGGTGCATTCAGTGACTATTCAGATATAACCCCTCTAATAGATAGAATGGGGCCAATAAAAAAATTCAGACAACAACGAAATATTCAACACAGGAATCTTCATAGACTTGAATTTAGTGATGTAGCTAGAACACAAGATATTGTCGCAATACCAGATACGCATGGTGACTTTAAAGCGTTTAATGATACCTTAGAGGCTCATGGATTAATTGACGCTAGAGGAACTTGGATTGGAGGAGATACTCGTATACAAATTTTGGGGGATATTTTTGACAGAGGGCCCGATGCAATAAAAATTCTTAAGAAAACAATAGACTTGAAAAAGCAAGGCGCTAGAGTGGATTTATTAGTTGGAAATCATGAGGACTGGATGTTAAATGCGCTCCTAACTAAAGATCCAAGTGCAATCGGTAACTGGGTGCGATATGCAGATTCTGAACAAGTGGAAGCAATATCATCAGGTAGAGCAGCGGAATATCTTGCTAAATACAGAAATATTTTAGAAATATATCGTAGTAGTAAGATTATTGAACAAGTAGATGACGTGATTTATATGCATGGCGAACTAAGCACTCAAGCGATTAATCTTCTTGAACAATATGGAAGCGTCGATGCAATAAATCAAGTTTGGCAAGAAGCAGTTAATAGAGCTTTTGATGGAGACCCAAGTATGCTTAGACAGGTATCTAAAGACTTTCATCCATTTTTGTGGAGCAGGGCGATTTCAGAGGGGGGGGTGTACTATTTTGGAGTGCAAAAATTAACAGCTACTGAAGGAGAATTACCTAGGATAG
>CAZGHH010000015.1:0-22735 GCA_964525485.1 uncultured Candidatus Peribacteria bacterium
GTCTCGTTTGCCAAAAGAAATTTCATATATTTATTTGGTGTTGCAAAGTTATTTAGGCGTTAGTATAATCAATCCCTATATTTTGTCAAGTCGTGTATGGAGATGTTTGAAAAGGACTGTATGGACGGATTGGAATCCTGGGTTGGGGATTATCCTGATTTGGTCAAAATAAGAGATTCTATGTCCTATGATGAAGCGGTTGATAGTTTTATTGAGTTGACCGGGCTTTCTCATGTCCTGCCTCAAGGGGGTGATCCTTTGGACTACTTTGAAGAAACTATTCGTAAAACCAGATTAAAAGACGAGAGAAATGCTGTTATTGGCGCCAGAATTGATTTTTATAGAGAAAAATACTCACATCTTCTGTCGCCTGAGTTTACCGAGTTAACAGGGGCTGAGGTCGGTGATTTATTCAAAGGAGTATCAAAAGATTTTTATCATATTAATTATTTGCATCTCACTGAAAACTTTAAAAATTATTTTGTTACAGGAGATCCGGTGGTTTCACATGATTTGCCTAAATATGATTCACTTTCTTATTTTTATAGTTTGTTTTATGTTTTGTCTGCTCCGAGGCCTCGGGCTTTTTCTGTTCCTTTTGCAGAGCATAAAGAGGGAGAGAATCCAAATCCCGGAGATATTGAATTCCTTAAGTCTGTTATGCAATCTTCAAAACTTGAGCCCGATGATTCTAGATTTTGTGGGCCCGGATCGAAGGTTTTTAATGAAGCTGTCGTTTTGAATATTGCTATGCTTGATTTTTATCGAATGGCAAGACGATATAGTAAAGATGCTTATCCGATAGAGGAACTGCATAGTCAGGATGTTGATAAGATGAAAGATTATGTGAATGTTTTGTTGAGGCTTATTTTGGGGAAAGAGGATGATTTCTCGGAAGTTTTACAGGAGGACTTTATTTCTCAAGAACTAACTGCTATTGCGAGAAGATATGGGTTTAACGGTGATGTGGACGGGATGCCTGGAATTGATAAAATTGTTCTGATACTGAGAGATTTAAGAGTTAGAATTTTTGAACATGGGAATCTTATGGTTGCGCGTCATCCTACATCTGGAATAATTTTGCCTCCCGGAATGTCTCTTCAAGAAAATTTTCAAAATGGTAGAGTCGTTGATTTGGGTAGTGGTGAGTTTGCGAGATTTCCCAATCTTGTTAAGCGTGCTTATCCTAATTATGACGCGTATGGAGTTGATGCCGCTATTCAGGGTAGTGCTACTGTTGGGAAAGGTGCACATTTGAGACACTGTGATTTTGATAATTCTGAACAACTGGACATTTTAAAACGTGGTCTTCCTTTGCCTTTTGATCTTGTCTTGGCCTCCAATAGTATTCATAAACTTGAACATCCTGTTTCTTTTCTAAGGAGTGTTATTTCCGAATTTGTCAAAGCAAACACCGGAGTGTTTTATGTTGTTTGTCCGGCTTATTCAAAATTTCAAGTTGGTGTCGGAGATTCCAAAATTATGACCGGTTCCGAGTATTTGAGAACAAGTTTCGTGCAAGATACTTCGAAATACTTGCCTTGGTCTTTTGAACAATGGATGGATTTTATTATTGAGTTGGAGAGTATGGGGATTAAAATACGGATTGAATCGTTGGGAATTGGTAATAACGCTGAAAATGATACTTCGAAAAGGATGTATTTGGTTTTAAGAGTGATTGATTAAATTTTTACCAAAATTTTGATAAAAAGCTATTGATTCCTCCTGTTTCTGTGCTATCTTTTTGAAAATAAGTAATAATTCCTAAGATATGTTCAAATTCTTTTCGAACGGGAATGATTCACAAAAAAATCGCCCGGTTTTTCTTTTGCAAAAGTTATTTTTCGATGAGGTGGAGAAAATTAAAAATGCATCTGGTGGAGTGGTAAAAGGTTTGGTTTCTTGTCATGCGCACTTGGACAGGGCATTTACTGTCACTTCAGAGAATTGGGCACAGAGCAGAGCATTAATGGAGGAGAAGTGGAAATTGGTTAATGAAATTCGTCGGGAAAATGCGACGAAGCCGGAGGTGATGAAAGAGAGGGTGAGGGGAGTTTTGGAGATGATGATCGAACAGGGAGTTGCTGTTTTTTCGACGAATGTTGATGCGGATTTGAATACTGGACTTGAAGTTGTGAAAGCTATGAATGAATTGAAGAAAGAGTATGAAGGGCGAATTGTTTTGAAGTTTACGGCGCATCCTACACAAGGATTTTTGAATGATGAGGCGACCGGGCATCATCCTGAGAAGTTGAAGATTTTTGAGGAGGCGTGTTCGATGTGTGATAACGTTGGAGGGCTTCCTTCGGCTGACAGAAAGTTAATAAGTGGCGATGGAGATTTGAAACATATGGATGTGGTTTTTGGGATTGCAAAAAATCTCGGGAAAGATATCGATGTTCACATTGATCAGGAAAATAATCCTTACGAGAAAGATACTGATAAATTAATTGCGAAGGTTCGTGAGCATGGGTGGCAAGGCAGGACGAATTTCGTTCATTGTATATCTGTGGCGGCGCAGGAGAAGAGTGAAAGAACAAGGATAATTGCTGAGTTAAAAGATATTGGCGCGAATGTGATCGTTTGCCCTACTTGTGCGGTTGGTATGAAACAGCATGATGACAAAATGGCTCCGTTGCATAACTCGATAGCTCCAATCCCTGAGATGATTGAAGGGGGAGTGAACGTGTCTCTTGGATTAGATAATATCAGTGATATTTATGAGCCTGAAGCATCTGGGTTGATTTGGGATGAGATAAGAATGATTTCCGCGGCTTGTAGATATTATGAGCCTGAGATGTTGGCGAAAATTGCGACAGTAAATGGATATAAAACATTAATGTAGAGTCCGGGACTCTACTATAAGGGGTAGCAACGTCCGGGACTTAACTGTAGAAAATATAACAATTAAAAATATGAAAAAAACTGTAAGAAGAAAGCTTTGGCACAAAAGCGATGTGATAGAGATGGATCATACTGTCGAGGAATACAATGCTGGTCGTGATATTCAATACGATCAAGAATTGGTTCCTTATGACGTGATCGGTTCTTTGGCTTATGCGAAGATGATTCATAAGTATGGAATTTTGACTGATAAAGAGTTAAAGGATTTGGAAAAGGGATTGGGAGAGATTGATAAATTATGGCATGAGGGTAAATTTATTTTGACCCTTGAGGATGAAGATTGTCACACTGCGATCGAAAAATATTTGGTTCAACATTATGGCGATGTTGGAAAGAAAATTCATACAGCAAGATCACGCAATGATCAGATTCTTGTGACTGAGAAATTGT
Source organism: uncultured Candidatus Peribacteria bacterium (assembly GCA_964525485.1). Taxonomy (GTDB): domain Bacteria; phylum Patescibacteriota; class Gracilibacteria; order UBA1369; family LOWO2-01-FULL-3; genus DAONBD01. Next base: position 3,295 of record CAZGHH010000015.1, read on the forward strand.
ATATAAGAGATAAATTGAAAGAGATTCGTGATGCTGCGAAGGCGGCTGCGTTGGAGTTTGCGACCGCTGCGAAGCAATATGAGTTTTTGCCGATGCCTGGATACACACATACACAAAAAGCGATGCCGAGTTCTGTCGGGATGTGGCTCGGAAGTTTTGCTGAAAGTTTAGTCGACGATATCAGACTTCTTGATGTTATTATTCAAATTCAAAATCAAAATCCGCTGGGAACTGGAGCTGGATATGGAACGCCGTTTGGTTTTGATAGAGATTATCTGACTAAATTAATGGGATTTGAAAAAACACAAAGCAATCCTATTTATTGCCACAATTCGCGTGCGAAAAATCATTCTATGGTGCTTGATGCTTGTGTGCATTTAATGATGACATTAAATAAATTTGCGACTGACATCGTATTATTCTCGTCCGGCCAGTATAGATTCTTTGAATTTGGAGATAATATTGCGACAGGATCGTCTATCATGCCTCAGAAAAAGAATCTTGATGTAGGAGAGCTACTTCGTGCTCGTGGGGCGACTGTCATCGCTGCGCGTGCTGAGATTCTTATGAATTATATGAATAAAATTTCTGGTTATCACAGAGATGGTCAGGAATTAAAAAGACCATACTTCCTCGGTTTGAAGTTCACTAAAGATTCTTTGGTGGTTGCTTCTATTATTGCTGAGAATATTACTCCGGTTGAAGAAAAATTGTATGATTCAATGACTCCGGAATTGTTTGCGACTCACAAGGCGTTCCAATTGGTAAAAGAAGGTATGCCATTCCGTGATGCGTACTTCGAAGTCGGAAATCATTTAGACAAATTGACTGTGGATCGCGGGTCGATTGTTGATATGTTGAAGGAGTCGACACACAGAGGTGGAACTGGAAATTTGGGATTGGATAAATTAATCGCGCAAATTAAGAAGATGTAGTAAAATTGCTGCATGACTAAAACCCCCTCATTAGATCAGTACAAAATTCCTGCTTTTCAACGAAAGCGAAGTTTGTCGGCGAAAGCGCGAAGAAGTGCGAAGCCTGTCACTGCTCTCGAGAGGAGAATTGCCGGGATTCCTGTCGTGAAACCGAAGAGAGTTGTCGCGAGACGGTCGATTGTTCGACGTGCGGTTTCGAGTCGCGCAGTTTCGAGTGATTCGAGTTATGGATCTTCATATTCAAGTCCGCTTGTTGATGATATACCGACTTATTCTGGGTCGAGCTATGAAGCTCCGGCCTACGAATCACCAAGTCGATATTTGGGCGGGTCTTCGTATGGGAGCGAAAGTTCGTTGTTTGGCGGAAGTGCTGATGACATGGACGATTCTGTCAGCGACTCTGGCGGTTCATATAGTCGAGGAGAGAGTTATAGTTCTAGCTTGAATTCAATTAGTGGAGAATCGCTTCCTGATCTTCGTGAGATGCGACTTTGTGGAAAATGCGAAGGTTATTTGGAAAAAATTCAAGTTGCGATTGTGACGGTTTCAGCTCCACTTCGAGTTGGGGATCGTGTGATTTTTGAATCTGAAAGTGGTGGATTATTTGAGCAAAATTTGGGTGAGATGCAAATTAATAGAGAAGATGTAATGACTGCATATAGTGGTGATGATATTGGGATGAAAGTAAAAGCTGTTCCTAAGAAAAACGGCAATGTTTATAAAGTAATTTAAAATTAAAGTAATAAATTTTAAGGCGATTTTTAACCTTTTCTATGAAAACAATTTATCTAGATGATTGCGCAAGTACGATGACCGATCCAAAAGTTGTGAAGGCGATGATGCCTTATTTCAGTCAATTTTATGGAAACGCGAGTTCTACTCACGACATGGGAATGAAATCAAAAATTGCTCTCAATGATGCGAGACATATTATTGCGAAAGCAATCGGTGCGAAAGATGAGGAGATTTATTTCACATCTGGCGGGACTGAGAGTAATAATCTCGCTCTCAAAGGTGCTGCAATGGCTGAAGCGATTCGTGCAGGAAAAGCTATGAAAGAAAAAAAGGCAGCTGCTAGCGGGAAGGGTGTTGGAAAAAAAGAATTTAGAAATCATATTATTACTACGAATGTAGAACATTCTTGTATTTTGAATTCGTGTAAGTGGCTTGAGGAAATGGGTTTTACTGTGACGTATTTAGATGTTGATACTGAGGGTTTTGTGAGGCTCGAGGATTTCAAAAAAGCGATCACTGATCAGACTTTTTTGGTTTCAATTATTCACGCGAACAATGAGATCGGAACGATCAACGACCTAAAAACGATCGGCGCGATTTGCCGCAAGAAAGGAATTCTATTACATACTGATGCGTGCCAGAGTTTTACGAAAGTGCCTATTGATGTCATGAAAATGAATATTGATATGATGACTTTGAATTCGCACAAGATTCACGGACCGAAAGGTGTCGGTGCGCTGTATGTGAGAAAAGGGATCGAATTAGTACCGATTCTTCATGGAGGAGGACACGAACATGGGCTGCGCAGTGGAACTGAAAATATTCCTGGGATTGTGGGGTTCGGTGAAGCTGTGAGGTTGGCGAAAAGTGGATATGTGAAAGATATGATAAAACTTCGTGATATGTTTATTGATGCGGTTTTGGAAGCTGTGCCGGATGCGGTTTTAAATGGCCCGCGTGATCGTGGCGGATCATCCAAAAGAACTTGCAACAATGTGAATATTACTTTCCCTGTGAGTGGTGAAATGCTAGGGGATTATCTCGGGTTTGCAGGGATCTGTACTTCAAAAGGTTCTGCGTGCGCTTCAAATGAAAGTGGTGCCGAATTGAGTCACGTATTAAAAGCAATTGGTAGGACTGATAAGCAGATCAAAAATTCTATTAGATTTAGCGTGAGCCGTTTTACGACGAAAAAAGAAATCGAAGAGACTATCAAAGTTCTTCTGAAAAGTGTGGATAAGACTAGGAAATCGAAATACGCTTAGAAAAAATTGTGTTCAAAAAAAGGCCTCCGGATTTCGTAAGGCCTTTTTACTTATTATTTTGTGACACTTAACTTGTCTTACATATCCAATGCACTTGCGATATCTCTTTCGTGTTCTTCTTCCATGATAAGGATGTCTTCAAGTACGCGAGCCAAGCCAAATTCTCCCATGTCGCGAGCTTGCGCGATACGAACTCTGTAGCGAGCTACTGCATCTTTTTCTCCCGCTAAGTCTTGTTTTAACATTTCTTCTCCGTCTTCCGAGATGTGTCTTTCACCTACTTCAATAGTTGGAGTCCCTCCTAAGTAGGCGATTTGATCTGCCAATTGAATTGCGTGGCCGATCTCTTCATTTGCGTGAACGATCAACTCTTTTTGAATTGATTGATATTGAGCGCCTTTCAATACCGCTTGATGTTGGATGTACTGAATTGCTGCGGAATACTCGAGAGTGAGGTCTTTGTTTAGGAGACCGATCATTTCTTCTTTTGTCATTTTAGAAATTGTTAAGATTTAATTTATTGAATGAATCTATATGTGGATTTAGTCCAGTGGAACGAATTTATCTTTTCCCACACCGCAAACAGGGCATTTCCAATCGGCTGGTAAATCCGCAAATGAAATGTTGTTGTTTTCAGCTGGATCGTAGATGTGTCCGCACACTGTGCATTTATATTTTTTCATGGCTTGATTGTAGCATGAATTTTGTTTTGTGGAACGTGTTTTGTTTTGTGGCATGTGTTTTGTTATACTGCGCTGGCAATTTAAATATTTGCAATTTAATATTAAAAATATGATCTTATCTGATGGAACTTTGAGAGAGATGATTGAAAGGGGTGAACTTGGGGTCGAACCTTTGAGTGATGATTCTATTCAACCGGCTTCGATCGATTGTCGGCTTGGGACGCATTATTTGGTGGTAGAAGAAAATTCTATGGATGTTTTGACGATGGATTCTGAGATCAAATATAGGGAATTGGAAAGTGAAGATTTCACTCTTCCTCCGCATTCATTTGTACTCGCGACGACTCAGGAATATGTGAAACTTCCAAACGATCTGACTGCTTTCGTAGAGGGAAGGAGCTCTATCGGAAGAATGGGATTATTTATTCAAAATGCCGGATGGGTCGATCCCGGGTTTGAAGGTCGCATTACTCTTGAAATTTATAATGCAAATTCTTTGCCTATTAAATTAAAAGCCGGGCGCAGAATATGCCAATTAGTTTTTTGCAAAATGGATAAAGCGGCGGAGGTGCCATACGCGGGAAAATATCAGGGACAGGAAAAGTCAGTTGGAAGTAGGGTGTGGAAGGATAGGGAAGCTTTACTATAGACATAGCCTTTATTCCATATGTTTTTTTGATAGCCTTTCTTTTGATTATCGAAATTTGTCGAGTCTTTTTATTTGTTTGATATTATTGTAAGGGTTCTTGACAAATATGTCTAAAACTGCTTTAATGCCATCTATTTAAAATTATTTTAATATGCCAAATTTTGAAGAACATAATGGATTTCAATTGCAAATTGGAGACAGAAACCCTCATGAAGAGATGATGTTACATTTGTGGACCAATCTGGGAAAGATACTTTCTCGCGGTTCTATTGCAGGAGTTGGCTTCCCATCATCTGTCGAGGAAGAAGAAGCTGGAATTGCTTCTCAAGATCCGGCTAAGTCTTCGGCTCATTTTACTCAGACAAGATCTCAGGTTAGAGATGGATTGCGTGCTATTGTTGAGCATTCTATTGATAAATTTGGTATTCCTATGGAAAAAGGTTTGGATGTGGGGTGTGGAGCTTCTGCTGAAATGGTTAGTGAGCTTATGAAAAATAAAATTACTGATTTGAGTCAATGGATTCAAATTGATGTTAATAGAAATACGGTGAGAGAAGCGCGTAGGTCGTCCGGGCATCGTACTGATGTGAGAATGGCTTCTTATTTGCATTTGGATAGAGATTTGCCTGATATGAAATTTGATACTGTTTCCGGTTTGTCGTCTCTTGATGCTACTTGTTTTATTGAAACAGCTGTAGAACAGATCAGACAAGCTTTAAATGATGGTGGATTTTTGTTTCATGTTCAAGATGTTCGTCCCGGAATGGTTCATGTTTATCAAGAATTGGCTCGTGAAGGCGTGGCTCAAGGAGTTGATGGTTATAAAGCTTTGATTGATGGTCGTCTTGCCGGTCCCAGTGGCACTCTCCAAACAGGTTGTCAGTCTGTGTTTTTTGTCCAGACACCTGAAGGATGGGTTTCTGTTAGCGAAATGTTTAGAAGAAACTTAGGAAGAGCGTTGGCCGACAATGGTGGCTTTGAAATTTTGTTTAATGACTGGATAACTGCTAGAAAAAGGGTTCAGGCTGGCGCCAAGATGGCGAGATTGTATCATATGAATGCGTTGCTTGGCGTAGATCCTCGTTATATTGGAAATGATGCTATTTCTGCTGCTGTTACCGTTGCAAGAAAGAAATAATTTTTATTTGTGTGTTTTAGAAGTTTGATAAAACAGGAGGATTTTTTGGTATCTTCATCGACGTTTAAAAGTAGTGCAGCTGTTTGTATGCAAATTAATTTATGTCGTTGAAAGTTGTTTGAAGTAATCTTCGAGGTACTCGTGTGATTCTTCGTATGTTCCCATTTATTGCTACGATTACGTCTCCCTGATTTTTATATTTGTTATACGTATTTAAATCTATTTCCCATAAATTCGTGACTCTCGATTTTATATCATCTCCCGAATTTTTAATATCCACTATTTGAAAGCGATCCTCATCATTTACCCATTCGTATTGACCGGTCGGTCTTTCTTTCTTCATTGCAAATGTCTCTGGAAACAAAACTACTTTGTCCGCCCCTGGTTTATTTGGGCCGAGACGCGACTCTTGCTCCTCTAATATGCTTTGTATTGCTTTTCTTTTTTGAGCTATTTCTCTTCTTGTGACTGTTTGAATGTCGGTAGATTCAGTAGGCGTATTTGTTGTGGCTGAGCTGGAACGTGGTTTTACAACCGGGTTTGTTTGAGGTGTTGACGGTGCTTTTACAACCGGGGTTGCTCTAGGTGTTGATCGTGGTTTTACAACCGGGGTTGCTTGAGGTATTGATCGTGGTTTTACGACTGGAGTTGTTTGAGGTGTTGCAGGAGGAGTTTCTGCTTGCGATTGTTTCGATATTTTTTTCGTTCGTTTTTTTTGACCTTTTAATATTATAGTTCTCAATGGCTTAGCTTCTGCTTCAAGTGTTTTTATTTCTTTAATTCTTTGAGCTTCATATTCTCTAAATCCTTTTAAAAGTTCTTTTCTTTCTTTTTGTATTTGTATTTGTAAATTTTCTAGAAAACTCTGTTCCATTTGTTGAATTTGTATTTCGATAATTTCTTGCATATTCTTTAATACAATTGCTCTATATGGAGTATTTGATTGTACTTGTGACTTTTTTAACCTTTCTCTCATTTCAATTTTTTTTCTTTCTAATTCTTGCATGCGTTCAGAGCTGTATTTCTGAAGGGTACTTCGAATGTTCAATTTTTCTGTTTTAATTTCATCTCGAATTTGCTCTTTGGCTCTCTCTATCGTTTCCAATCTCTCTATTGCATTTATTTCTGTTGAGGTCAACGAGGAATCTAATGTCCTTTTTTTTTGATGAGTTGCACGTATTTCGTCAACTAATCCTTTGATTGCTTGCGCGATCAATGGGTCACATACATCTCTTGTAAGAAATGATATTTCTAGATCATCGGGTGTGTTTTGGCCTAATTGTTCGTTTAAATATATCGCTCCCATTTTGATAATTTTAATAGAGGAGAGATTTTACACCTTTTCTTTTAAAAGTCAACCCGTCTTTACGGAGTCTCGATATTTTTATGATTTTGCTGCCAATTGGCCACAGGCCGCATCTATGTCTTGGCCGAATTCAAAGCGCTGGATCGCGTCGATGCCGTGTTTTTCAAGGATGTTTTTAAAACGGCGAATTTGATTATGGGAGGTTTGATCGAATAGGGGAATCGCTTTGGTTTCTATTTTCTGAGCTTTTTGTTTTTCGCGGACTTCTTTTGCCGATTCTTTCGCATATGTTAGGTTGTATGGGATCAGGTTGACCATGCAGTTGAATCCTTTTAGGATTTGAGCGAGTTCTTCAGCGTTTTCTTCGCTGTCATTTACTCCTTTTAGCATGATGTATTCAAACATTAACTTGCGATGCGTTTTGTCGTAATAATGTTTTATTGATTCGAGGATTTTTGCGAGTGGATATTTGCGATTTGCCGGCATGATTTTTGTACGGAGTTTATCGTTTGGTGCGTGGAGTGAAAGCGCGAGATTTACTTCTAGATTTTCGTCTGCCAAACGGTCTATCCCTTCTATAATCCCGCATGTTGATATAGAGAATCTTCTTGCTCCGAGATTGAGAGTATTTTTGTCGTTGAGGCGGCGGATCGCGCTGATTACAGCGTCGTAGTTGAGAAATGGTTCGCCCATCCCCATGAAAGTGATATTGGTGATTTTTTCCTCAGTTTTCTTGAGGTGGCGTGCGAAGAATAAAATTTGTTCTATGATTTCATCTTGAGTGAGTGATCGCGTGAGTCCTAGTGTGCCTGTCGCGCAGAACGCACATCCCATCGGGCATCCGACTTGAGTCGATACGCATATCGAGTTACGCGCGGATTTGTCTTCATCAAGGCCTGCGAATGAATGTGTGTCTTTTGGATTGTGTTTCATTAGTACTGTCTCGATTTTTGCTCCGTCTTTCAAGATTATAAGCGCTTTTGCTGTCGAATTATCTTTGCTTACTTTCAAGACAGCGTTTATTTCGAGTGGGCATTTTTCTTTTAATTTCTCCCGAAGAGACGCAGGTAAGTTTTTTGCTTCGTCCCAATTAGTGATGAGGTTTTTGAAAATAGCTTCTTCAACCTGCTTTAGACGGAAGGAAGGTTCTGATGCAAGAACTGATTTTAGGCGTGAAAGGTCCATGTTTATTTAAGTGCTTTTAAATTAATTGTAGGGCTGTGTTTTGGGAATAAAAAGCCACGGTATCAAAACCGTGGCTTTAATTTAACACTTAGATCCGGGACTGGCTACTCTTTATGGAAGAGTTGGGACTTTTAAAATAATCCGTTTGCTGTAAATACTCCTGCGAAGATCAAAGAAACGATAGTCATCAATTTGATCAAGATGTTGAGACTTGGGCCAGACGTGTCTTTGAATGGATCACCGACCGTATCACCTACAACTGCTGCTTTGTGAGCATCAGATCCTTTTCCTCCATGAGAGCCTCCTTCAATGAATTTTTTTGAATTGTCCCAAGCGCCTCCAGAGTTTGCCATAGAAATAGCAAGCATTACTCCTGTTATCAACGCTCCAGCCAATAGTCCTCCCAAAGCGTTTGATCCCAAAATATATCCTGTAGCAACCGGAACGACCACAGCCATGAGGCCCGGAACGATCATTTCCCTGATAGCTCCTTTCGTAGCGATGTCCACGCATTTAGCTGTGTCGCCTTTTGCTGTTCCTTCCATCAATCCTTTAATTTCTTTGAATTGTCTTCGTACTTCCTTGATCATGTCAAAAGCCGCTCTTCCAACTGCTGACATTGTTAGTGCTGAGAATAAAAATGGAAGCATTCCTCCGATAAATAATCCGATGATTACTTTTGAATCTATTAAATTTATCATTTCCAACTTCGCAGCTACTGCGTATGAAGAAAATAAAGCCAATGCCGTCAAGGCAGCTGATCCGATAGCAAATCCTTTTCCTATCGCGGCTGTAGTATTTCCAGCGGAATCCAGAGCATCTGTTCTTTTTCTGATTTCAGGTCCCAGTTTTGACATTTCAGCAATACCTCCTGCGTTGTCGGCTACAGGTCCATAAGCATCGATTGCTAATGAAATACCGAGAGTTGAAAGCATTCCTACTGCACTTATCGCAATTCCATATAATCCTGCGAAATGGAAAGCAATGAAAATTGCTAAACAAATGAATAAAACCGGAAGAAGTGTAGAGTGATATCCTAATGCTAACCCTTGAATGATAGTTGTCGCACTGCCCGTGGTCGCAGAGTCAGCAAGTTTTTTGACAGGTTTGTAGTCTCCAGAAGTATAGTATTCCGTCAAAAGTCCGATGATAACTCCGGCAACAAGTCCAGATGTCATAGCAATAAAAATACCAACATACATTTCTGGCATGATGTATTTTATTGCAAAGAAAGAAGCAATAACTGTTAATGCAGATGCTCCCCAGAGTCCTTGTTTCAAGGCACTGTGGATATGGCCTTTTTTATTAACACGTACGAAAAAAGTTCCGATAACTGAACAAATGATTCCGATAGCAGCTAGTACAAGTGGTAAGTAAACTCCTCCTAAATCGATTTCTTCTGCTGCCAATCCTAGAATCATGGCAGATAAAACAGCTCCTACATATGATTCGAAAAGGTCTGCTCCCATCCCGGCTACGTCTCCTACATTGTCTCCTACGTTATCAGCGATAACTGCTGGATTTCGAGGATCATCTTCTGGGATACCTGCTTCTAGTTTTCCAACTAGATCAGCTCCTACGTCAGCAGCTTTTGTGTAAATTCCTCCTCCAACACGTGCAAATAGAGCAATTGATGATGCTCCAAGTCCAAATCCGGTAATGAGATTTAAGGCGATGTCATGTGGGAATGCAAGTAGTTCAATGAAAATATAAAATAAAACAGTTAAACCCATAAGACCTAGTCCAACTACAGAAAGACCCATCACGGCTCCTGATTTGAAAGCTATGCCAAGAGCTTCTCCAAGACTATTTCTTGCAGCTTGAGCCGTTCTCACATTGGCTCTTGTAGCAATTTGCATCCCAAAAAATCCGGCGAGAACACTACTGCCTGCTCCATAAATGAAAGCAATCATTGTGAACAATCCTTCGTTGATTTCAGTCGTTTTAACATCGATCAAAAAGAATAGAACGATACTCAAAACTACTATGAAGATGGCGATAATTTTATATTCTCTCTTCAAGAAAGCCATCGCTCCTGAATGAATTTCTCCTGCAATTTCTTGCATTTTTTCTGTTCCAGTTGCTTTCTTGTTTACATAGAGCCCTAAGCCCAATGCTGTTAACAAGGCGAGTACGCTGGAAGCAAATACTAGGTACAACATCTTTTCTAAGGTTATAAATATTTATGCGAGCAAGATACTATCAATTGAGCAAGCCAATTTCAATAATTTTCTGTTAAATTTTATTTGCGTTTGGAGTACAGTTTATGGTTAACTTAAATGGGCAAGCGTTTTTTTATTGCTCTGGATTTTGATACTTCTTTTAATTTTACAGGTTGGGCTATAGCGAGATGCGCGAATGGTCCGGTATTTTTTATTTTTTGTTGCGATTTTTTTGTATTAATGTATACTTTGCCTTGGTCGTAGATATTGCGAAATGACGTTGCGAGTGAAAGTTGAATTTGATCCTTTGAAGCCGTAGACAACGTACACTTGAGGCAATACGAACCGAAATGAAAGCTCTCCCTCATCTTAATCTCGGGGAGGGTTCTTTTTTTGTCTTTTCGCTTTAGCTTAAATTTTGGAAGGTTTGCGGACCGAAAATTCTCAGGTCCTTTTTTGATCAGTATTTTATTGAACATTGTTGGCCAAAAAACACCTAATCCGCTTTTACTATTTCCGGTCGGTAGATTTTGCCTCTATGAAATGAAATGCTGAAAATCAGCCAAGCTATAAAGATTATGATTGATGCTATTATTATTGGAGTTTCAGGGGTGAGTTTTGCGGCGATGAATCCTGAAAGAAGGGTAGGGATTGTGATTGCGAGTGATGCGACACTGGAATTGATTCCGAGGATTTCACCTTGAACCTGAGGGCCTGCCGATCTACTGATTAGGGACGACATGTTGGCGTGTGAAAGCCCGTTTGACATTGCATAAAATGGCGCCAATAAAAAGAGTTGCCATGACGCGGTGAGTGTAAAATTCAATCCAATAAATATTGAAAGAGTAAGCAGTGTCACCATCAATATCTGATGCTCTTGAAATCTTTTTGTTACGATTCTTAATACCACGGCTTGGGCGATGATGATCCAAAATCCCGCATATGCAAAATAGTCTCCGATGTTGCCTTGTGTAAAATTAAATCTATCTATAAGTGAAACTGCGAAAAATGATGTGAAGAATGAAAATCCTCCTTGAAAGAAAAAATTTGTGGCAAGAAGGGCTCTCAAATGTTTCAAGGAAATGATCCTTTTAATGTTGTTGAAGCCTTTCGTGATTGTGATTTTTAAATCTTTATTTCTGTTTAAATGCGTTTCTTTGAAGACGGTTATGATGAAGATCACATTTATCAGGCTTAATAAAGCGGCCGCTATAAACGGTGTTGTGGCTGTGAAATACGTGGAGACCGATGGGTCTGATAATTTCCCTCCAATATACGGTCCGACAATCATTCCAAGTCCAAAAGTAGCCCCTATTAACCCGAAGTTTTTTGCTCTGTTTTCAGGTTTTGTTATGTCGGCTATCGCGGCCTGTGCTACTGAGATATTTCCGCCCATTATTCCGTACACCATTCTAGATACGAACAAAAGAGGTATATTTCTTGTGTATATTGCGATCGCGAACACGATGTATGAAATAAAAGTTCCTGATATTGATATGCCGAGTATTTTTTTGCGTCCGTATTTGTCTGAAAGTTGACCCAAAATCGGTGCTGAAAGAAATTGCATGAACGGAAAAATCGCGTTAAGAAGTCCGTATATTATATATCCGCTTTGGACTACGGTCATCGTGCCGATACTTGCGACTCCCGCGAGGAGGTAGTACTGAGATTCCGGATCGGCGAGTAGCATCGGCATGACCGGAATCAAAATCCCAACGCCGATCATGTCTATGAAAATTGTGAGAAGTATTATCGGAAGGATTTTTCTTTGTTTTGGTGTGTCGAGTATTTGCATGTATGGTGTTTGTGCGTTGCTATCTATTTTGTTGTGTTACGGTCTATCTTGTGGCGTTGGTTTTTCTTGGTGTATTTTTGGGGCTCGATTCTATTCTTTTAATTTTTTGAAAGCAAATGTAAGATGTGTAAGGTTTTTTTAATTATTTTTTAATTCAAAAATATGGCTTCAACACATTCGATGGACATAGTTGTGCAATTCGATTTGCAAGAAATGAAGAACGCGATCGATCAGGCGCTCCGCGAGGCGACCAACAGATATGATTTAAAGGATTCCAATGTGAAAATCGAGCTAAAGGAGGACAGTATCGTGTGGCTGGAAGCGGCAAATGATATGCATGTGCAGGCTCTATATGACGTACTTTTGAAGAAAATGGTTGGGCGTGGACTTTCGCATAAAAATTTGAATGCCGGAAAGGTGGAAGACGCGAGCGGGATGAGAAGAAAACAGGAAATAAAATTAGTTAAGGTACTGGATCAGGAAAACGCGAAATTGGTTTCGAAGATCGTGAGGGAGAAGTTCGCGAAGGCGAAACCTGTGATACAGGGTGATACTGTGAGAGTGACTTCAGGATCGATCGATGAATTGCAGGCGGTGATCGCAGTGCTGAAGAGTGATCCGAGTATTACCGTACCGTTGGAGTTTGGGAATTATAGGTAAAGTCCGGGACTCTACTGTAAGGGGTAGTCAAGTTCGGGACTTTACTAATATTTAATTGCAATTTTATGGCTGAAGTAAAAGTTTTGTTGAGTGGATATTTGATAAAAGATTCTCCGAGTGGGATTGGAAGTTGTTCGACTGTTTCTTTGATAAAAACTCGCGGTCTTGATGGTAAAAATATAGTGATGGTAGTTGATCCCGGGACTGTGCAAAGTCAGAATTTGATTCGCGAGGCTCTTAAAAAAGAGGGGCTCCAAGTGAAAGATGTGACTCATGTTGGCATTACTCATTCACACATGGATCACTTCCGAAATATTGGAATGTTTCCGAATGCTGTGAGTGTGGATTTTTGGGGAATTTGGACTGACGATGAATGTGTTTATTCGAATGAAAATGAGATTATTGAAATAGGGGATGGATTGAAAACTGTGAAAACTCCGGGTCATAGTTATTGCAGTATTACTTTTTTGGTTGAGACTTCGCGCGCGAGAGCTGACGGCGAAATCTTTGATGCAAAAGTTGCTGTTTGCGGAGATGTTTTTTGGAAAGAGAATTATCCCGAGGTCGAAGACGATTCGTATGCAGGCGATCGAGAAAAATTAAAATTAAGTCGTAAAAAAGTTCTGGAAATGGCTGATTATATTATACCCGGACATGGAGATGAATATTGTGTGCCGGATTGATGTATATATAAAATATTTGAATTTGTTTTTGATTGTTTTATAATTGCTTCCTTTGTATCAACTAAACCAAGACGCTATGAGTAAAGATGCTTTGGGGAATGGTATCCACGAAGATGTGCTTCCTGTTAAGCCTTTAAACGGAGAAACTATCGGACAGGCTTTTGGAAGAGCTTGCAGAGAGGAAATGGCTAGAAAAATTTTGGAGGGGACACCTTCTGATGGAATGGCAATTATAACTTCAGGTATAAGAGGGTTGGTTGCTGATAGAATTGCTGCTCAGAATGCGCAAAATCTGGGTGATTGTGGTGATGATGGAATACATGTTGAAATTAATACTCATGGTGATCGTGGACTTGATGGTAATTTTGATGGAAGTTCGGATCTAGGTTCAAACACAGAAGATGCAGGTGTTGATGGAAGCTCCGACCATGACTCTGTCGATGTTTCAGATGATGTCGATCACTATGGTGATGATTCTTTCGACTGTGTTGATTCTGATCCCGGAATGTAATTGATTTACTTCCTTTTTCCTCCGGTTTTTTTTCCGAATATGAATATATAAAGGATCTCCAGAATTCCCACTGTGTTTAAAAGTAAAATAACTATAAACCACCGTTTACTGCCGTTTCTTGCGGCTTTCCATAGTGCTATTCCGTCCCAAACCATACTCCATATCATTAATGGGACTATCCATATCATGTTTGCCTGGAAGTAAGCTTGCATTGTGATTTCGTTTGGCATTTTTGTGTGGTTAAATGTTTTTTAACTGTGTCTTTGATTGTACCACATTACCGGGATTTTCCCTTTTCCTTTTGGTTGTTCGATCATAAATTCCGGTATACAAATGCCTGATAAATGTCCACGAAGTGAGTCGTAGATTCGACGGGCCTTTGGAAGCGGAACTGCGAAATGTGATGTACCTGTGGCCGGATCGAGCTGATGGAGATAATATGGTTTGATACCGATTTGGACGAGCTGTCTGAATAGATCTGATAGCGTTTTTGCTGAATCATTTACTCCTTTTAATAAGACTGACTGAGAGAGCGTCATAATGTTTTTGGTGTTTAGATTTTGCACCACTGTTTCGAGGTCTTTTGTGATTTCCCGTGGATGGTTTATGTGAATTACACAGATTATTTTTTTTGATTTTGGTGCGTGAGTAGTTGCAGTATTAGTGCGCGTTGTTGCTTTGAAATTGACTGAGGATTTTTCCAGTTTTTGATCTGTAAATTTTGCTAGGAAGTTTAGGAACTTTTTTGTAATTCTTTGTGGTGCCACTACCGGAACTCTAGTGTGTATGCGAATGACTTTTATGTGTGGAATTTTTGAAAGTTCGACAAAGATTTCTTCAATTTTTGTATCTGGCAATATTAAAGGATCTCCGCCTGACAGAATAACTTCCCAAACTTCTTTGTGTTTTTTTATGTATGTGATGGCTTTTTTGAGGTCAAAAGTCGATTCATTTAGGATGTTTTTGCGGAAGCAAAATCTGCAATGGATAGCGCAATTGTTTGTGACTTTTAAAAGGACGCGATCAGGATAGCGATGTATAAGTCCTGGGGTTTTTTCGTGTACCGCGTCAGCGATTGGGTCGAAAAGTTCGTGAGGTTTGCGAATGTTTTCTTTTTTTGACGGGATCGCCATTAAATAAAGTGGATCTTTAGGGTTGTTAAAATCTATTAATTTTAAATAATGTTCCGGGATCAATTTTGAGAAACTCATTGTTTGGTATTTTGAAATATTTTGATGTTTCGATCCGTGTAAGCCGGAGTTTAGACCACTTTATCTTGAAGTCAATGTTTGAGATGGAGTATATTTTTCCCAATTAAATTTTCTTTATGAAGGTTCACGAAGATTTTACAATTCCCGATCAAAATCAAATTGCTAATGCGTCTTTCGCAGAGCCAAATTTTGCAAATGGGGCAAATAAATGTATAGCAGCCCCTTCTACGGATTTGAATGTTTTGCAAAGGACTTTTCAATATGGAGTTGATGTTATGCGGTCAGATGACCCGACCGCTCTTCAAAAAATGATTCGTTTTGCTGTAAATAGTGTTGTAAAGACCAGGGAACAGATCTTGAAATTTGGGAATTTTGCCATACCCCTGATCGTGGCTTATAACGCCGGTAAGGTTTTTTTGGCGACTCAATACGGAGAGCCTGTTATGGATTTTTTAAATTTAGATGCAGAGACTCAAGAAACTTTTATGGAATCATCTGTTCCAATAATTTTGGGAACAAGTAAAACTATGTATGCCGGGATTTGGATTACTGCTGAAAAAGTTCGAGACACTTTGAAAGAGAGAGGTGGGCCATCGGTTGTTCTGAATGAATTTATCTCCGATGAGAGATCTTGAAATTTAATTTATCTGGTTTTGAGATGTGTGCTCTGATAAAATTGGGGTAAACCCAAATTCCTAAATTTTTTATAATGAATTACAAGGGGCTTACTTCTGCTGAGGCCAAGATTGTTTTGTTGAGAGATGGACATAACGAGTTGCCGTCTGAGGCGAAGAAAAGCGCTTTTAAGATCTTGTTGAATGTGCTTTTTGAGCCGATGCTACTACTGCTTCTTGCCAGCGGAAGTGTCTACTTTTTACTTGGAGAGACTAGAGACGCTTTTATGTTGATGACTTTTGTTGTTGTGGTTATCGGTATTACTTTTTATCAAGAAAAAAAGACTGAAAAAACTCTCGAAACTCTTCGAGCACTTTCCAGTCCGAAGGCGACTGTATTAAGAGACGGAAAGAAGATCACTATTCCTGGGAGGAATCTTGTGGTGGGGGATTTGGTGTATTTGCATGAGGGAGATAGAATTCCTGCGGACTGCGTGCTACTAAAGTGTGAAAATTTATCTGTTGATGAATCTCTTCTCACTGGTGAGTCTATCGCTGTGAGGAAGGTTGAATGGGATGGGGTTGAAACTGTATCCAAACCTGGCGGAGATGATTTGCCTTATGTGTATTCCGGAGCACTTGTCGTGTCCGGGCACGGTGAGGCGAAAGTGATTGCAACAGGTGTAAATAGTGAAATTGGAAAGATTGGAAAGGCGATTCAAACAATCAAGGAAGAAGATACTTTATTGAGCAAAGAGACAAAGAAAATTGTGAAATATTTTATGGCTGTTGGATTGCTTCTATGTGCGATCGTTGTGGTTGTTGTTTGGTTTGTTGGCGGGGATTTGATGAAAGGTATTTTATCCGGTTTGACATTGGGCATGGCTGTTTTGCCTGAAGAATTTCCGGTTGTTTTGTTGATATTTATGACTCTTGGAGCGTGGAGAATTTCGAAAAGGCAAGTTCTCACCAGGCGTGCGGCTGCTATAGAAACTCTGGGTGCGGCGACTACTCTTTGCGTGGATAAAACCGGGACGATTACTATGAATAAAATGCAGTTTTCAGAAATTTTTGCAGATGGTGAATTTTTTAATATTGATCTTAAAAAGAAGCGAAATGGTTTACCTGAAAAATTTCACAGTTTAATTGAATACGGGATTCTTGCGAGTCAGAAAGACCCATTCGATCCAATTGAAAAAGAATTAAAAAAATCCGGTGATTTTTATCTGACCGGGACTGAGCATATTCATGAGAGTTGGACTGTTGTGAAGGAGTATCATATTTCAAAAGAGCTTGTTGCATTGTCATATGTGTGGACGTCTCCGGATAAAAAAGATTTTGTCATTGCTTCAAAAGGAGCGCCTGAAGCGATAATTGATCTTTGTCATTTGCCGAAGAAAAAAAGAGAGGAGGTTTTGGAGAAAGTTTCTGAAATGGCCGAGAGAGGGTTGCGTGTTTTGGGAGTGGCGAGAGCTTTATTTAAAGGTGCTACATCAAAAAGTGGGAAGAAAAATTCTGCAAAATTACCGCAAAATCAGCATGATTATGATTTCGAATTTGTTGGGTTGATCGGGTTCGTGGACCCTGTGAGGCCGTATGTAGTTCAGTCTCTTCGTGAGGCTTATGGAGCTGGGATGAGAGTCGTGATGATTACCGGTGATTACCCTGGGACTGCGCAGTTTGTGGCCAGAAAAATCGGATTGAAGAATCCTGATCGATATATGACTGGTGATCAATTAAGTGAATTGAATGCGAAACTTGGGAATCATGAAACTTCTTTGGCTGAGCTTGGGAAAATTTTGGCTGATATAAATATTTTCGCGAGAGTTGTGCCGGAGCAAAAACTTCTGATCGTTCAGGCTCTGAAGGCTCATGGTGAGATAGTTGCGATGACTGGCGATGGAGTAAATGACGCACCTACGTTGAAAGCGGCGCATATAGGAGTCGCGATGGGAGGGCGCGGGACGGACACGGCGCGTGAGGCTTCTGCTTTGATTTTGTTGAACGATGATTTTTCGTCTATTGTTGAGGCTGTGCGTCTTGGCAGAAGAATTTTTGATAATTTGAGGAAGGCGATGGGGTTCGTATTGTCTGTGCATGTGCCTATTGCCGGACTTTCTTTGCTACCGGTTTTACTTGGACTTCCTCCTGTTTTCTTCCCGGCACATATTGCTTTCTTGGAATTGATTATTGATCCATCTTGTTCGACAGTTTTTGAAGCTGAAAAAGAGGATGACGACATTATGAATAGGCCTCCGCGAAATTTGAAGCAGAGGATGTTAAATAAATCTATTGTTTTACTTAGTTTGATGCAGGGTTTTTCTGTGCTTGTCGTGAGTTTGGCAATTTACTATTTGGCAATTCGTAGGGGGCTTTCTGTGGATGAGGCGAGGACTCTATCTTTTGCTTCTTTGGTTTTCGCAAATATTATTATGATTCTGGTGAATCTATCTTGGAATAGTAGTATTTTTAAAATTTTGCATGTTAGGAATAAGGCTTTGAATGTTGTTGCTATTGGGTCTTTGTTGGCTTTGTTTGCTGTTGTTTATGTGCCATTTTTAAGGAGTCTTTTCCACTTCGCGGTTTTGTCTGCTACGGACCTCGGTATTGCTTTCGCGGGTGCGGTAATAAGCCTCATTTGGTTCGAGGGTGTGAAGAAGGTGAGGAGGTTTTGATTCTAAATGGCTCCGGGGGTGGGATTCGAACCCACGACCAACGCGTTACACTTGGCCTTATCATTTCTGGTAAGAGTGGACTATATCATCATCCGTTTTGGCGGATGTGGGGCGCTATCTGGAAGATTATTGTTGGGACTCACTTCCTAGTCTCTGAACCTTCCTATCGATCAATCTTTTTGAGATTGCCCTGATAGGCTTGGCTGCGGATTGCCTTGGTCTCACGACTTTAGGTTTCCCGCAATTCACCCCATTTTCGACCAACATTACTGTTGGAAGCTGCAATATTTTACAGCGCGCTGCGCTACCGCTGCGCTACCCCGGATTGTGAAAGATCTTTTAAAACAGCGACAATATACTGAAGGGGAAAAGTATTTTCAACTAAATTTCTTAGTTTTGAGATTTCAATATGACGATCTCTCTAGCTACAAACTGATCATCGCGGTCGTATAGAAGGGTTTCTTTATTGAGGACTTTGTATCCGAGGCGGGCGAAAAACTCTTTTGGATTTGGGAAAAAGTCGTGTTTGTTGTTTCCCAGGGCGAAGGCTGGGAGCGCGAGGATTATCGTGAGCGGACGGGAGAAATTTTTGAGCCAACCTGAGTGAAGAGCCGCAATCTCATCGAATCTTTTTTGGCGTTCTTCAGGTTGGATGACGCGACTGGCCGGTAAGCCTAGGTATCCTTCAGTCACTATCGTGTCGACTTCTTTCGGAAGGTCTTTTTCGGAAAGTTCTGAGGCTTTTCGCTGGAAAACTTCTACTGATAATTCTTCCGGGTTTTTGTTGTTTGCAATTTTTAATGCTGTTGGGAAATTCTCTTTCAGCCATTCGATATTTTTTTTGGTGCCCTCGACTGCCTTGGTGTCTATGTCGGAGCCGATCGCTTGTTTTCCTTGGAGGAGTGCTTCCATGAGGATTGTGCCGGAGCCACAGAATGGATCGAAGACGAAGGCCGAATTTGGTGCGAGGTTTAGCATGATCTGTGCGAGTTTCGGTGGGAGCATGCCCATGCGAGCGTCGCGGAATGGTTTTTCGAAATCACGAACTGAATATGCGTCGATGTTTTGGATTGTGATGGATTTGGCTATATAGAGCGATTTGCCGCGGATGATCGTGATGTCGATGCCTTTTGAGATTGCTTTGCTTTTATATATTTGGGCAGGGGATGGATTCATCCATGGTTTATTTACAAATCTGCAATTCAGCCCAAAAGATTTAAGAATTTTTTTAGAA
>CAZGHH010000016.1:0-22616 GCA_964525485.1 uncultured Candidatus Peribacteria bacterium
TCCATCTCCACCACGCTCTCCATATGTCTCGTTTGAGGGAATAGATCGAAGACAGCAGCACTTTTCACTTTATAGTCTGTGAATTTCGGCAAATCACTCTTGAGCTGTGAGACATTGCAAGAAATATAAATAATCACCTTTGGCTTCGCCTTTTTTAAATATTCAATAGTCTTCGGATGCATACCGGATCTTGGCGGATCAGTGACCACATATAAATCTTCCGAAGGTAAATTCAATCTCTTCAAATATTGCGCATCGAGCACCATCGCCTTCGCATTTTCCACACCATTTCTTTCAATATTTTTCTTGGCAGAATCGATAGAAGGTGCAAAAGCCTCGACCGTCAAAACTTTGTGAAACAAATCAGCATTATTAATCCCAAAAGTCCCAACTCCTCCATATAAATCCAGCAAAAACGCCCACTCTCCACGATCAGATTTCTCCAAAAGCTCGTGCACATATCGATGCATTTTCTCAGCCATCGCAGAATTATTTTGAAAAAATCCCTGCACGGAAAATTCAAATTTCTTTTCCATCAAATCACCAATCAACATATCTGACCCCTTTATTACAAAAAATTCTTCGGAAACACTCACGTCGGTTTCGGAGCCTACATAAGCCACGGAAACATTATTCGCACTACAACCAGCCCACAACCCCGCGTTGCCATTCTCACCTCCGAAAGCAAATTTCTTCACCCTCTCCATCGCCTCATCGAGCTTGGTCGAATCTGCATTCAAAATAAAACAAATCGAAGAATCACCGGCGGGTGTACGAATTACTGAATAACGAAAAGCTCCTGTTTTTTTATTTAAATCATAAGCATCAAAATCTTCATCAGTATCAATAAAAAAAGCTCTAACTTCAGCCAACAGCTCATTCAACCTATCGTTTGAAATTGCACATTTATCAATATCAACAACCTCAAACCACTTGCCTTTCACACGAAAACCAAGCCTATCTTTCCCATTATCCCCTGCTGGCAATTCACGCCCAGCCGACAAGAACCAATTATTCCAAAAAGCCATATCCATACGATTTCTATAGCCATATTCATTGTCAGAAAACACCGCAACATCGTCCGCGAAAAAATCCTTACATTTCAAAGCATCAGCCAAAGCTCGCTTCTTTTGTCCAAGCTGAGTCGCATAATCAATATGCTGTGCATCGCACCCGCCACATTTCCCATAATAAGGACATTTCGGTTCTACTATGTTTTTTGGTTCCGCCATGATTTTAGTTCTGCCGTTATTTCGGACAGTTATTACTTACCTTCAAAAAGCCGCCGCATTATAA
This sequence comes from uncultured Candidatus Peribacteria bacterium, assembly GCA_964525485.1. Taxonomy (GTDB): domain Bacteria; phylum Patescibacteriota; class Gracilibacteria; order UBA1369; family LOWO2-01-FULL-3; genus DAONBD01. The sequence continues at coordinate 1,297 of CAZGHH010000016.1, forward strand.
GGTCTAACTAGACGTCACGCAAGAAAATGGTACAATAAACTAGCTGTCTAACAGTACCTATCTTTTAACCTCATAAATATGATGGGATCTCTCTACGGTGATGCTCCATGGGCATTGCTAGGAATGCACTTACACATGGTGTTCGCAACAGCGGTATTCGTAGGCTTAGTATTTTTCTTCGTGTATGCAATTAAATTCATGAAAAAAGACGCATTGAAAAAATGGCTAATGTGGCTATTGATCATTGGTTTAATTGGCGCTGTTCTCACATGCGGATTGGGATGGAAAGGAATGAAAAAATTCAGAGACGATTTCGGCCCAAGATGGGGAGTTCAAGCAACTGTCGAAACTCCAACAGAGTAAAAGTTTCAAACAAGAATAAGTAAATTCAAAGCCGGCAAGGACAATCCTAGTCGGCTTTTTAGTAAACTCGACTTTTTAGTCAACAAAGTTAAAAACCATTGACTTTCTCTTCTGAAAATATTAATATCTGCTACAGTGTACTAGTACGCGAGAACATAAACGCAGAAAAAATAACACCAGACAGACAAATGTACGAAATAATTAAAATTTTTAGGAACACAGCCGGAACCTCAGAATTAGAGAGTTTATTAAAAGCGATCTTAACTCCAAAAGAGCTGAAGGAAGTGGCTAAAAGATTAGACATCATGACGATGATTATGGAAAATTTTCCTCAAAGAGAAATTGCAAAACATTTAAAAGTTGGCTTAAGCACGGTTAGTCGTGGCGCCGAAGTAGTTAGACAACTTGAAGAAACAAAACCAAGGTGGTGGAAAGACTTTAAGAGCTGGTAGAAGCGCTTATCGTCACGTTTAAAACATAAGCAAAATATGAACCGGCTCAAAGCGATCAAAGCAAAGTCGGTTCTTTTAATTTAACAATTTCAAATCCAAAATTAACAACAATTATTATGACAACTCTAACACAACAAACAAAAAAACAAGAAAACCAATATGACATAACTCCTTCCAAACAAGGATATTTTGGAGAGTACGGCGGGCAAATTCTTCCCCCACAACTCATAACACTGATGGATAAAATTGCGGAAGTTTACGAAAAACTTCGCACCGATCCAGCTTTCACAAATGAGTTGAAGTATTATCTTAAGCATTACGTCGGCCGCCCAAGTCCGATCTTCCACGCACGCAATCTTTCGCGAAAATACGGTGGCGCACAGATCTATTTAAAACGTGAGGATCTCAATCACACCGGCGCCCACAAGATAAACCACACGCTCGGCGAAGCTCTAATTGCGAAACACATGGGAAAGAAAAAATTATTGGCTGAGACGGGCGCCGGACAACACGGAGTTGCTCTCGCCACAGCGGCCGCTTGCATGGGACTCGAGTGTGAAATCCACATGGGGAAAAAAGACATTGAAAAACAACAACCGAACGTTCTTCGAATGAAAATGCTTGGAGCAAAAGTCGTGTCGGTTGAGACCGGTCGCCAGGACTTGAAAGAAGCGGTAGACAGCGCCTTCGGCGCTTTCGTTCAGGATCCTGTAAATACGTTCTTTGGGATCGGATCGGTCGTAGGTCCGCATCCGTATCCTATGATTGTACGCGACTTCCAACGCATCGTAGGAGAAGAGTCTAAACAACAATTCAAAGAACTCACGGGCCTTTCCCTACCAAATAATCTCGTAGCATGCGTAGGTGGCGGATCAAATGCAATTGGATTATTTTCAGAGTTCCTAGAAGACGAAGAAGTTAATATGTATGGAGTCGAGCCAAGTGGCAAATCGCTCTCTCCAGGCGAACATGCAGCAACTCTCACTCTCGGCACTCCAGGCGATCTTCACGGAATGCACACATACCTCCTACAAGACGACCGCGGCGAGCCAATACCGGTTTACTCAATTGCATCCGGCCTAGACTATCCAGGAGTCGGGCCACAACATAGTTTCTTAAAAGACATAATTCGCGTCCATTACGTCACAGCCTCCGACGAAGAATGTCTTAACTCATTTATGGAACTCACCCGCACAGAAGGTATCATTCCGGCCCTCGAGAGCGCACACGCACTCGCCTACGCGACCAAGCTCGCCAGCACGCTCACACCCGATCAAACAATCCTCGTCAATCTCTCGGGCCGCGGTGACAAAGACATAGACTTCGTCGCTGAACAACTCCATCTTTAGACCAGCACCAACCAAGCCAAACCCGGTAAAGACAAAACAACAATCAAAAAAAGGCCTGCTTCCAAAGTGGGCCTTTCACAAATCACATCTAAAACCTATTTCAAACTATCAATTGCAACCTTATAATCCTCCGCGCCAAAAATGAAACTGCCGGCAACAAAAATCTCCGCGCCGGCATCGCGCGCAATACGCGCAGTTTCAGTATTTACTCCACCATCAACTTCAATTTCATATCTCAAATTTTCACCATTCTCAACAGACGAAACAGTTTTTTTCTCAGCCAACCATTTCACTTTATCCATCATATCCTTCATAAATTTTTGCCCACCAAAACCAGGCTCCACAGTCATTACCAAAACAATATCGGTATATTCCAAAGCCCCTTCATACAATTCAATCGCAGTCCCGGGTTTAATAGAAAACCCAGCCTTGATACCGCGTGATTTAATAGATTTTAAACATTCAATCAAAGCCTCTGTAGAACCAAGTCCAAAGCCTCCATCACCACCACACGCCTCAGCATGCACAACGATATAATCAGACGAAACATCACGATTTTCTCCATCCACACCACGCCCCATAGAATCAGCAAAAGCATTAACATATTTTTCGGGATTTTCAATCATTAAATGAACATCAAGAGAAGCTTTTACAAAACGCGCCAACGAAGCCACGACAGGAATTCCAATAGAAATATTCGGCACAAAATGCCCATCCATCACGTCAACATGGATAATATCAGCACCAGCATTTAAAACAGCTTCAATCTCTTCTCGAAGTCTTCCGAAATCCGCTGACAATATTGATGGAGCAATTTTCACGCTCATATTTTTTTAATTTTAAGCATTTTTTATATTCATCATTTTCTCTACTCTTCTCGTATGCCTTTCCTCATTTTCAAAATTGGTACTCAAAAATGTATCCACAATTTTTTTAGCCATTTCCATCTCTGTAGTACGTCCACCCAATGTAATCACATTAGCATCATTGTGCTTACGTGACATCTCAGCCATATGTTCATCAGTTGCAACAGTCGCACGAATTCCGGGAATTTTATTTGCAGCAATTTGCATACCGATACCTGTCCCACAAATAAGCACACCGCGTGAACCGGGATTCTCTGCAACTTTTTCCGCAACCTCTCTTGCAATATCCGGATAATCAATAGAATCGGTAGAGAAACACCCCAAGTCGGTCACATCGTGCACTCTATCGATCAAATAGTCTTTTAATGAATTTTTCATTTCATATCCACCGTGATCAGAACCTATATAAATTTGCATAATGTTGTTGTTAATAATACTAGTCCCGGACTTAACTACCCATTACAGTAGAGTCCCGGACTCTACAATTCTTTCGTCACAGACTTATCGTCGTGAACATTTTTAATAATACTTGCTAATAATGGCGCTACGGACAAGACTTTCAGGCCTTTGAATTGTTTCTCTTTTGGAACGGGAATCGTGTCACTCACAACCACTTCTTTGAATCCGGCCGCCGCTAATCTTTCTGCGGCGGGATAAGAGAAAACAGCATGTGTCGCAGATAAATAAATGTCTTTGTTCGCACCATTTTTTTTCAAAGCCTCCACAGCCGCAGTCACACTACCGGCCGTATCAATCATATCGTCGTACAAAACGCACGTCTTCCCGTCAACATCTCCGACTAAATTCATCACCTCAGCTTTATTATGCCCAGGTCTTTGTTTGTGAATAATTGCCAATCCCGCACCTAGTGCATCGGCAAATTTCTTTGCTTCTTTTGCACCGCCGGCATCAGGCGACACCACAACCAAATCTTTCAATTTTTTACTATTAAAATAATCAATAAATATCTTGCTCACATGTAAATTATCAATTGGGAAGTTAAAGAACCCTTGCTCCTGATCGCTATGCAAATGAATCGTAATAACGTGATCCGCCCCAGCAGCTTCAATCAAATTAGCCATAACTTTCGCACTGATCGGCTCGCGATAAACCGCCACACGATCTTGTCTCGCATAAGCGAAATGCGGTATCACTACATGCACTCTCGCTGCAAACGACCTCTTTAGACTGTCTATCATTATAAAAAGTTCCATCATGTCCTCATTCACATTCGCAGTCGAAGTCTGGACAATAAAAACGTCCGCACCACGGACACTTTCCTCCACTCTCGCATAGATTTCACCACATGCGAATTTTTTCAAAATCATAGGTGAAACCTCTACTCCCAATTTCTTTGCAATCGCTCCCGCCAATTCAGGATGAGAGGATCCTGAGAAAATTTTTAACGAAGTTGTATGTTTCATAGGATAGTTTTAAGCGTTCTTTTCGAGAAGTCACTTTAACATTTCTCGAAACAATTCGCAAACAAAAGTTGACATGGTTAAAAAGAAATGTCGCAACGCAAATTCTAAGACCGATAATATCGAGTTTAAGCTACAAACTGCTCAGGCAAAACATAATCACCCATTTCAGCTTGAGTCTTTAGAAGTCTCGCTCGGAAATCTCCAAAAACTTCAAACATCCTTGGCGGGGTGTTTTTCACCTGTTCTGTGTAAATTTTTTCAAGTCTGTCGAGCTTTCTTAGCATTTCAGGAATTCTTAATTTGAAAAGCTCGTTATAAAGATCCTTACTCAATTCTTTACCAAGAACTTCTGTAAATAATTTTGCCAAATCTTCATACTTTGGAATAAATCCACTAGGTGTTTCAATAGCTCCTACATCGCCATTTGCGCGAAGTTCCATCCATTTGTACCAAACTTTTTTGTCATTCTTGCCTGTCAAAAATTTACCAGCAAATTCTCCGGAAGTTCCTTTCAAGAAATAATTAACAGAATAAACTCCAGGCGCCGCATCACCTAAGCCAGCACCGAATTTCAAATTAGCACTTACATAATCTCCGATAGAAATAGACAAAAAGTCCAAGTTCGACATAGGATTGAACTCACGAACACCTTCTGCGCCAAGAGTCGCAGCAGTAGTCTCAGACTCGATAGCGGCGCCTTTCAATATAATTCCCTCTTCATAAGTCTTCGCCTGCTCGACAGGAACCCAAGTATCTGAATCACGACCTCCATAAACAAAACCAAAAACCTTCACTCCTTCTGGATTTTCCAGATTAGGATCAACGTTTTTCAATTGATCCAATGACAAAGTGAAACGTGCGTTTGGATGTGAGCATGGAATTTCTTTTCCGCTCGCGTCAGTCTTTCCGCGGGTCCATTCACCTGAGTGATTATATCCTTTCTCAGGCACTTCACCGTCTTTACCAATCCAATGCAAACTACCATCTTCCAACACCAAAACATTTGAGAAAATAATCTCACTTCCCTCGTGAGTAATTTTGTCATAAATCGCAGGATCATCAGTAGAATTCACTCCCTGAATAATTCCAAACATTCCGCGCTCAGTATTACAGGCTCTCGCCTCCAACACTCCTTCCTCATTCATGTCCGCACGAAGATAAGCAATGTCATCACCGATAATTGATTCACCTTCCATCATCGAAGTAGAAGTCTTTCCACACATTGAAGGGAACGCACCACTGAAATAAGTCACTCGTTTCCCGGCCGCGTCGCGATACTTGTCCCCTTCTTTTGCAGCTGGACCATGGACGCCCATCACAAGCATATGCTCATTCAACCAACCTTCCTTCGAACCCAAATAAATCGCCAGTCTCATAGCCAATTTCTTCAAGCCAAGAGTATTACCACCGTATTGAGTATTCATACTATAAACAGTGAAATAATCTCGGTCGATAAACATTCTGCGTTTATCTAAATTAACAGAAACTTTTGTGGTCGCGTCGACCTGTCCGGCAGAGTGAATAAAGCGGAAATATCTATTCAATTTTGTTTCGTCGCCGTTAGCCTCCTTCGCCTGTCTTACCATTTCATTATAACCACTTCTATAAAGCAAGGACTCGCTATGCGCGACATAAAAAGAATCCGTTAATTGAACACAAGGAATTGAAAATTTTGAATTAACAGGACCCAAACAGAAAAATCTCACTATCAACTCCTTTCCACTCATTATGCCAGTCATAACCTCGCGAACATCTCTTAGGTAGGTTTCGCGATCACCTGTATCTATTTGCGCACCCAAATCCTCACCATTTTCCAGAAGCATTTTAGTATTTTTTCTATCACGTCCTTGATCACCATAAGCATCGAAATGCACAGTATGTCTTTTAATTTTTAACGCTTTTTCTTCGCCAAGCTCTTGTGCTCTCGTGCGAATATAATTGTTATCCTCTTCAGAATCATCACAAACATAAACACTCGCAGGATTTAAGAGATTAATGTATTCGGCAATAAATTTTTTGAAGCTGGGATTTTCGATTCGAAGAAGTTTTATATAATCTCTTTCCGAAATCTTAGCTCTTAACAATTCAAAAGCATTTGTTCCCATAGTTTTTTTATTAAAATTTTTTAAGAAAACCGCAAAAGAACTCTACTCGTGAAACAGCAACAGTCAATTCTAAAGAAATTGCTATAAACAGGATTTTCTCGTCATTTAATAAAACTAGTCCTCCTCTTCAGCAATTCCACCAAGAACCTTCATAGCACTTTTTGCACATTGATAAGAAAGTGCCGTGGGACCTTTGCTAATATCCAAGGCTTGTGCATCAGCCATACACCTTTGAACCTCTTTCAAGGTACCGTCACAACCTGCACAAATCTTGGTCCTCATAGGAACGTCATAAAGAAATCTAGTCAAAATACTCGGATCGACACCAACCATCTCCACGCCTTTCAAGGCATGTGATCCGTGAGTTTCAAAAATTTGACCTGGTTTGAAGTCAATTTCAGCCATATTAAAAAATTAAATTTAAGGAGAAAATTCTATCTAGCCTTTAAATTAAAGTCAAATCGCTTAAAGTTTTGTAAACTCCATCAGTATCAAATCCATATTTTTTATAAAGGTCGCCACTTTTTCCAGACTCTCCAAATTTATCCTGCATTCCAATTCTAAATAGCTTCACTCCGATTCCGTTTTCAGCCAAAATTTCAGCTACCGCACCACCAAGCCCACCAATAACGCTATGATCTTCAGCCGTAACACAAATTTTAGATTTTTTAGCGCATTTTAAGATAGTTTTTTCGTCCAAAGGTTTAAGAGAACTCATATTTACAACTACTATTTTTTTACCTTCCTCTTTTAATTTTTCAGCGGCTTTCAACGAAGAAGAAACGAGTGAGCCAATAGCAAAAACACAGATATCAACTTTTTCAGAGTCGGCCCAGCTATCAGCCGCTACGCCACTTATTTCACTTTTAAAATATTCACCTCCAAACAAAACATCTGCTTTTCCAAATTCAAATTCAGCAGACCCGTTGCCGGAAACAGTATAAATCACCTCCGTCGCCTGCCTATTAATTCTCAAATAAGTCGGTCCGTAATCATTCATAAGAGTCTCCATGACACTCAAAGCTTCATAATGATCCGCAGGACAAACGACCTTCATATTTGGAAGCACACGCATGATAGCAAGATCCTCCAAAGCCTGATGACTCGCCCCGTCTTCGCCAGTCATTATCCCGGCATGAGACCCAACGATCTTCACATTTAAATTCGGATAACAAACCGCATTTCGCACAATCTCCCACGCCCGACCAGTCGCGAAAACTGAGAATGAGCAAGCAAAAGGAAGCTTCCCGCGAGTCGCAAACCCAGCGGCAGTCGCGACCATATTTTGTTCAGCAATTCCCATATTGAAATGACGATTAGGAAACTCCTTCGCGAACGCTCCGGTCTGCACGCTTGAAGACAAATCCGAATCCAAAACAACAACGTTTTTATACTTCGCGCCCAGCTTCACAAGCGCCTCACCAAAAGACTTTCGCGTCGCAATTTTTTCAACTACAGAGCCGGCAACCGCTATACCTCCACCTGAAGTAACCTTAAATGGATCTAAATTTACATCACCTCCTCCCATACTTATAAATTTAAGGGAATTTTAAATAAGTAAACTTACCCTTCACATCACTTGCATCAACATAGACATCCACAAAACTCCTACTATCAATACTGTCTTCTCTATTATCACCAAGCACAAAATACTTAGCCTTTGGCACATTGTAAACAAAACCTTTACCATCAGAAGTCATCGCTACACCTCCGCTCAAAAATCCACCAGCAACATCGGGCACCTGAGTTCTTTCCCCAGCTCTCAAATACGGCTCACTTATCTTTTTCCCATTCACAAAAACCACGCCATCTTTCAAAACAACCTCATCGCCAGCCATTCCTATTACGCGCTTTAAATAATAATAATCTTCAGCTCCAAACCCTGGCATATTAAAAACAACAATATCTCCTCGTTTTACACCGAGATTCATAAGCCCAAGCTCCTCAACAATACCAAGTCCAACCTCTCCGTCATCATTTTCCACCTCTAAAACATCTCTTAACCACCCAAAACGAACATCGAACGCGCTCGCATAAACAACTTCATCACTATAAAAAGTCGGAATCATACTTCCGCCATCAATAACCACAGGAAAAGTAGTTAAAAGTTTTATAAAGCCAATTAAAAGCACCAATGTTTTCATATGTTTAAGTTAAGTCCCGAACTTAACCTACCCTTATAGTAGAGTCCCGGACAAGCTCCTCATAAGCCACCTCCATCTCTTGATCACTGAGCGCAACACCATGATAACTGACTTTATTTTCCGCGAATGGAACACCTTTTCCTTTGATCGTTTTGCACCAAATACAAACAGGTCTTCGCTCCACACGACGCGCCTTATCGATAGCGGCCAAAAGTTGTTCAAAATTGTGCCCATCAGTCACGCGAATCACCTTCCATCCAAAACTTTCAAACTTATCTTGAATCGGATCAACATTCATCACCGCACGCACAGGCCCGTCAATTTGCAATCCGTTATTATCAACTATTGCGATCAAATTATCTGAGTTGTAATGAGCCGCAGCCATGGCTGTCTCCCATACCAAGCCTTCTTGCAATTCACCATCTCCAAGCACAACAAAAACTTTATTGTCTTTCTTTTCAATGCCAGCACCAAAACTATCTAATTTCAATGCCAAAGCTATACCGTGCGCTGCTGCAAATCCCTGACCAAGCGACCCGGTCGCGACAGCTATCCCGGGAATTTTAACAGTTGGATGCCCCTGAAGCAGCGCCCCAACTTGCCTGAGATGATCTAATTCTTCTTTAGGAAAGTATCCTTGATCCGCCAAAATAGCGTACTGCGCCGGGCACCCATGCCCCTTTGATAAAATTATATAATCCTTATCTTCCTCACGCCCAACACCATATGCGCCGCGTCCTTTCCCTACACAACATTTCCCATATTCTCCGCTCGGCACACCCGAAGAATCCACCGACGACCCCATTCCATAATAAAGTGCAACCAAAATATCCATCAACGACATACTCGAACCGGTATGTCCGCTACCAGCTTTATTTATAGCTTTCAAAGCCACAATCCTCATTTCGGCTGCTTTTTTTTTGAGTTGACTTAAATGCATAGTGATTAAAATATACATCAAAAAACATTGCGATCAAAACAATACAAATTAAAATAAAAAAGTAAAAATGCGGTTAAAATATTTTTACAACAATTTTATATAATCCAGTAACAAAATAAACTAATGTCAGAAATCGAAGAATTAGATATCGAAACCCGGTCTGGCCAAGACATCTCTATATCCGACCAAGACACCTCTATAATGGAAGAAGACCTGCGATATCTAGATGCGATAATGTTCGCATTAGATACCGACAATACAAAAATATGGAAAGAACTACACCGTGCTAGAAACCGCATAGCACAAGCCTTGGGCAAAGAAACACATTAAAAGTATATTTAAACAATTACTTCAAAAGCCTCTTCCACCACCAATCATTTTCCTTATACCAAGCGATGGTTTTCTTTAAATCTTCCGCAAATACAGCAGATGACTTCCAGCCAAGTTCATTTCTTAATTTCGAAGAATCGATCGAATACCTTCTATCATGTCCGAGTCTATCCGGGACGTGATCGATCATGGCCTCAGCCTCTGCCGAAAGTCCACCACCATCCACGTCTCCATACCCAAATTCCGCCAATATCATTTTAGTTAATTCAACATTTGAAACCTCCTCGCCAGACCCAATATTATAGACTTCCCCAATCTTTCCATCATGCAAAATTTTATCGATAGCAGAACAATGATCCTCTGTGTAAATCCATTCACGAACATTCAATCCGTCTCCATACAAAGGCACTTTCTTGCCTTGAATTAAATTCGTCACAAACAATGGAATCACTTTCTCAGGATATTGATATGGTCCATAAACATTACAAGAATGAGTAACTATCACAGGCGTTCCATAAGTGACATTGTACGCACGACACAAATGGTCCGCACCAGCCTTTGAAGCACTATAAGGACTGTTTGGCTGGAATGGCGAAGTCTCTTTAAACGCCCCCTCCAAAGTACTTCCGAAAACCTCATCGGTTGAAATCTGAATATACCTACTCACGCCATATTTTCGAACAGCCTCAAGTAGAGTAAACGTCCCAAACACATCAGTCGTAATAAAATCTCGCGGCCCGGTAATCGATCTATCCACATGCGTCTCCGCTGCATAATTAATGATGACGTCGAACTTACCATCCGCAACATCACCTGTATCCGCGCCTCCGCCTCCACTAAATCCTCTTCCCACAACTTCATTCACCAATTTCTCATCCGCTATATCCCCTTTCACAAATTTATAGCGAACTTCCTCGCCTCTCGCCAAAGCACCGGTCCCCCATTTTTCCTCAACATCTTTTAAATTATCCAAATTTCCGGCATACGTCAGTTTATCCAAATTACAAACCTTGTACTCAGGATATTTATTCAAAATATATCGAACAAAATTCGAACCAATAAATCCCGCGCAACCTGTGACTAAGATATTCATAGCGTCCTAATTATAACTATCTATTTTTCGTACTCCAATCGAACCCGATTGAAGGATCATCAAAATCAATCCTTTCTTCATCTGGATCGTCCGCTTTGTAAGACTCAGTCGTGTGATAAAGAAGTCCAACCCTTTCATTCCCAAGAACTCTGTATCCATGAGCCACCCCAACCGGAATCAAAATCAAACAAGGATTATCCTCTCCCGCGACAATCACTTGAGTTTCCCCGTGAGTCGGTGAACCTTCACGAAGATCGTGCAAAACCACCTGCGCCATTCCTTTGCAAACAAACCAAAGATCGTCCTGTTTTTTGTGGTAATGGAAAGCTTTAATGACACCAGGATGAGTTTCGGTATAAGAAGTTTGTCCAAATTTTTGAAGCAACCCCTCGTCATCGCGAAGAACTTCAGAGAAAAATCCCCTGTCGTCGCAATATCTTACTAGTTTTTTAATTTTTACTCCTTCAATCATGTCAATAAACTACTCACTTAATATAATTATTTCAAGCTCTATTCAGTTTATTCAGCCACCTCGGCATCAAAGTCGGTCTCGGGAGCAACGAATCCACCAAGTTCGGCATCAGCCGGCTCAACACGTTCGCACCCTACCACCGTTTCACTACCAACCTTCTCGCTATCAGCCACGCTTTCATCATTAATAGTCATAAAAACAGCATTATTAACATCTCTGCAAACTTGAGCCTCTTCATCATGCCCCCTCTTCCTGTGGCATAAGCCGAATCCAATTTATAACGAGATCCATATGAACTATTTAAAGTAAACCCCATCGCAACAGCAAGAGCTGCGTAACTGGCAAATATCAAAATTCCTATTTGTTTAATTGCTTTTTGGTCCGGTAGGGACATTTCGCTTAAAGGTCTCATGATCGCTTCCACTGGATATATCAGGAATGTCTTTTTCGGTTTTTATAACGTCAGTCATATTTAAATTTATTATAAAACAAGTGAAAACCATACGCCAATCAGTGAAATTTGTCAATCTCGTGCCTGGACACCTTGCCAAATTCAAATGTCTCGACTTCAAATTCCAATAATTTTCTTAAAGCCGCTCCGAGATCGGTCACAGCCCCATCATTCACTTCTCCCAAAAAAGACCGAGACTTGAAATCAAATCCCGGCCTTTCAAAGTTTTCAACTAAAAAATAAAAATTACTCAGCTCTCTCGTCATCTGCATAAACGTGCATAAACTCTGACTTGTCATATGAGAACAAATCTTCAGCTCTAAAAAATCGTCCAACTTCTTTTTCGGCATTTTCGACAGAATCAGATGCATGAACCACATTACAAGCAACGCTCATCGCAAAATCTCCGCGAATAGATCCGGCTTCAGCACTTCTCGCTTTTGTAATTCCACAAAGTTTACGAACGGTATCAACAACCTCAAGTCCTTCCCATGCCATAGCTATAACAGGAGTAGATTGCATGAATTTTGCCAAACCGCCAAAGAAAGGCTTGTCTGCAAGATGAGCATAGTGCTCACGAAGCAAAACCTCGTCCAACGCCATCATTTTCATACCAACCAATTTCAATCCTTTTCGTTCAAATCTCTCAACGATCTTCCCTATCAATCCTCTCTGGATCGCATCCGGTTTGATTAGTACTAATGTTTTCTCATGAATTCCTGTTGCCATATATTTTTGGTTAATTATTTAATAGTGCAATTCCAAACACGCTAAAAAGCGGCCATACTCTACACTAGCCAAAAAACAAGCTCAAGAAAATTTAGCCGAAAATAGACTAACCTACCTGCAAACGGAGTATTAAACCGTAAACGGAGTAATTTGACAGTCAATAGACTAAGGAGAAGAATTTGGTGCTTCCTGTTTCACATATCTATAACTAAGATTTTTTCCGGCAAATTTTGTATCCTTTGGAATATTGGTCCCGGCAGGAATAATAACAACCCTGGCATCAGTAGTCTGTGCTTTTAATTGAGTACCTCTTGTCACAGTAGTAATTGGAGTTCCGTCAGCATTTTGCAAACCAGGCATAGTACTTCCAAAAGTCACAACAGCGTCTTCTTCATAAGGAATAATTATTTCCAAATTATGCCCATCTTTCACTCTTTCTTCTTTTGAGAATAGTCTTCCTTGTTCACCTGCATAGACATAATCACCTCCGACATCCGCAAGGACACTTTTGCTTTGTTCAGCTTGTTCTTGTGGAGAAACAGTCACGTCTGCCACTCCGTTGACCTTATCTTTCATTTTTCCGCCTTGAGCGGCAACTTTTGCTTTTAATTTATCATAAGTCTCCCCGAAAGAAGTTCCCGCAACAAAAGATTCAATCCCGGCAACATTTCCTTCACATCCTTTGATCCCAATCACTCCAAAGATCCAACCAAGAATAGGATCTTCACCTCTCAAGCCTTTCATAACAGCTTCTTTTTGGAGCTCAGCAACTGTCTTCCCATCTTTGGCCTGGTTCGGAATAATACCAAACATAGACATCAACCCAACCACAAATCCGCCTTCTTTCAAGATAGTCGTAGCCATGCCGTCGTAATTCACCTCTGTGGTTGTTTCAGCGCCTTCCACAGGAGCTGAAGCCTCGCTTCCAACTATTTTTTTGTACTCCTCACTATCTTTTTTCAGGGTTCGCGTTACGACTTTCACAGCACCATTTCCGGCATCTTCGATTTTGAAGAGAACCAATTCTTTTTGAGCATCGACCTTATCAGTATTCGCATCTTTTAATTTTGCAAGAATATCGGCTTCAAACATTTCAGCCAAAACTTCATTTCGTTTTCCGGCTTCAACAAGAGCTTTTAAAGGATTGTCTTTTATCGACTCACCCCAACCTTCCGCCTGCCAAATATCAGCTTTTAGATCAACTTTCAATTCAATGTCCTTCCATAAATTTTCGTCCATACTCATAGCCTTATTCCAAATTTCATGTTTTAGCCAACCATCTTTTTTTGGTTTTCCTTTTTCCTCGGAAGACAATTCAACATCTTTGTATGAATCAATAATTTTTTTGTATAAAACACTTCTTTTTAATTCAATCTCGGCTTTTAATTTATCTCTATTCTCTTTCGCAATCCTTTCTTTTTCCGCGACCTGTTCAGTCGAAGATTTGGGAGCCACCGCAGCTTCCGGAGTAGCTGCAACTTCTGGAGTAGCCGCCACAGCCTCGGTAGTGGTAGCGGGAGTTTGTGCAGGAGCCTGCTTACCAGGAATATTTTCAGGAGACGTTTCCCATATAAATCTATTTTCTTTAAATAAATTTTTCATATTTGTTTTTTTATTCAATTTTTAACATTCAATCGTACAATTATATCAAAAAAATCGCTTTTAAACAAGGATCCAGCACATCTCTTCGTGCAAAATATCATCAAAACATACTTACAATTTGACAAAAACAAACAACATCGTATAAAATCACGCCTATAAAAAATTAACCAAAAACATATGTCAGTAGAACAAGGAATACAAAATCTAGAAACGACAGCACGAGAAATCGCAGATCATACAGAGCCAAAGCTACATTCTCCGATTGACCGAGCCGATGTTGCAAGAATGTTTGGACACGAAGCTCCAAGACCGATAGATGCAACTTACAGGGTAATTGAAAAACAAAGAGAGGCAATAATGGCAGATCCACAATTGGCAAGATTATTAGGTAGATATGCGGACGTTTTAACTTCTCAAAACGTAGAAGAAGCTATAAGAAACGGGCTTTTGACATACACAATGTTTAAACCAAATTTAGGAAAAGCTACTATAAGAAAACAATATCTGCCCGAAGAAGATGAAGTGTTTTTGGTGGATAAATGGGGGCGCCAGTTTGAAAATGAAGGATGCAGAGTTATTTCTCCGATTTCCACAGTAATGACTCCTGAAACATACGAAGAATTCTATGCAGGAAACAAAGAATGGCAGTCTGGAATCAGAGTTGAGACATTCCCGTCATACACAGTCGCTCCGGAATCTCCGGAACAAAAAACTCTATTTGAACAAGTCAAAAGAGTAATGCTTTCAGGCCCGACAACTCCCGGTATTGTTCATTCAATAGAGGGAAACGCGATCCAAAGCTGGAGAAAAATTTTAGGCCCATCAAATCCTGACAAAGACAGAAATGATCCTAAATTTATAGGATCTTTCAGATCTCTTAATGCGGCGGCTTCAAACAACACATTAGTCCACGGTTCAGGAAAAATAGAAGAGGCTATCGCTGAAACACAATGGTACGCTCAAAGAATGTTGGATTTGATCGGCGCAGGCAGACAGGTCTAAAATACATCTACCACTTCAGCAGATCCTCGAATTTCTTCGGATCATCATAAGGACCGATGACAGCAAGTCTGAGTCGCTCGGGTTTGAACAAATC
This sequence comes from uncultured Candidatus Peribacteria bacterium, assembly GCA_964525485.1. GTDB lineage: Bacteria > Patescibacteriota > Gracilibacteria > UBA1369 > LOWO2-01-FULL-3 > DAONBD01. The sequence goes on from CAZGHH010000016.1 coordinate 16,713, forward strand.
AGCAGCCACACGATTCACATCCGCAAGAGTGACTTTATCTATTTCTTTCATTATCTCCTCAGGAGTTCTTGGCTTATTATGAAGAAGTTCATATTTGGCTAACAAATGTGCGTATTCCTCACTATCCTCCAAACCCAAGACCATTTTTCCTTTCAAGAAATTTTGAGCCTTTTTCACCTCTTCCTCGGTAACACCGCCAGAGGCTACACCACCGACCGAGCCACCATCCGCCACATTTTGCCCACCAGCACCGCCGACTGAACCACCATCCACTATATTTCGCCTGTCAGCACCGCCGACTGCCACATTTGCAGCCAAAGCAATTTTTTTATATTCGTCCACGATCTTCTCCACAGCAAAATAAATTCTATTCACATCAACTCCGGCAGAAGTGGAAATCAGCCCGGTATCAATATAATTATCAGTAGAAGTGTGAATATAATAAGCAAGCCCGTGCGCCTCACGAACATTCAAAAACATTCTCGAACTCATATTCCCACCAAGAATCGCGGAAAGAACTTTTAAAACCCAGTGATCCGGATGTATCTCAGGGTAACCTTCAAATCCTATACATACATGCGCCTGTTCTGTTTTTTTATCTTTCAAAAACACCCTTTTAGGCTCATTTAAAGGCTCAAAAGGCAGGAAATCATAAGCTTTTTTTGACTCTTCCATAGGAAAAAACTTTTCAGCATTCGCAATAATTTCATCATGATCCACATTTCCGCAAACAACCAAAACAACATTGTCGGTCGTATATAATTCTGATTTATATTTCGCAAAATCGTCATGTTTCACTGTTTTAATTAACTCCTCCGTCCCGACTTCGTCCCACCCCATCGGTTGATCCCCAAAAACCAAATTCTCAAAATTCCAACCGATCTGATACATAGGTGTGTCCTGATACATTCGATATTCCTCCAAAATCACGCCACGCTCTTTGTCTATTTCAGCATCATCGAATTTCGCGTTTAGCATCATGTCGGAAAGCACGTCAAAAGCCGTATCCATTTTTTCGCGAGCGACTTTTACATAGTATCCGGCATATTCTTTACCTGTGAATGCATTGAAATCCCCTCCAACACCATCAATAGTTTCCGCAACTTCTTTTGAATTTTTATATTTCTTGGCACCTTTGAAAAACATGTGTTCCAAAAAATGTGAAATTCCATTAATTTCTTTTTTTTCATATCTACTACCCGCACCCGCCAAAACAAGCACCGTCACAGCATTAGTACTTTCAAGTTTATTCGTAAGAACACGTAGTCCGTTTGAGAGAGTTGTTTTCCTAAACATATTTATAAGTTAGTTAAGATTAAAAGATTACTGTCACGTTCGAGATCATCGAGTCCATCGAGTCCATCGAAATCGTCGAGTCCATCGAGTCCATCGATTCTGCAATATCTCGACACATATATCCTATCATCGCCCGCCACCATAAGCTAATTTTTAATCATTTTTGAGCAATTTTAATCACTTTGAATCACTTTGAATCGTGCTTCACGGAAATTCCGCACAAAAATTCCGTGACGATTTTTAAAATTCGTCCACCAAAGCGGGTTTTCGGATTCCAAGTCGGCAAAAATATTAGCCATTTTCGAAACAGTGCTTGTCGAAATTTTTAAATCTTCAGCAATTTTTCTTCTGTCCCTCCCCTCCGCTATCATCTTCAGAGTCTCTAATCTTTTTGGGATTTGAATAATTTCTTGCGGTGTAAGAAGAGCGGTAAGAAAAAAAGATATCTCACGAATCGTCCGTATGTGCTTAAATGCAGAAGAGAATGAGATAAGTGACTGATTTATCATTTTAATAAGTAATTCAAGACTTCCCTTGTATCGCTGTATCGATACAGCGATACAAGTACATCGACTATCGCACCACCAAAAGCTCATGTAAACGCATTTTGAGAGATTTAAGATGCGAAAAATATAATTATCTTTCCAAACACAACAAACCTGAAATTTTTCTTAAAAACTCTTAAAAACACCCACTAAATCAAAAAAATATAGAGTGCAAGAGAAATATAGCACACACATCACATACAAAACACGCAATACCTACAATTCACATCCCGAATATACAATAAGGGACAGCAAATACGACATGACTTCGCAAAACAACCTACAAATATAATCTTAAACCAAAACAAGCTCTATGATATACTCTCGCCACACGCCACAGACAAAAAAAGACCCAAAAACAAATCAAAAAACATGTACTCATTCCGACCAAAAAATCCGATCAATAAATTAACAGTACTATCCATAGGAGCGGCTGTTTTGACAGCAATACTTATTCTAAGACTTTTTTATCTCCAGGTTATTATGGGCGATCACTACAGAGATATCGCCGCAAAAGAACACTATGGATACACTGAACTCCCGGCACGTAGAGGCGAAATAGTTATAAAAGACTATCACTCTAATGAAGAGTTTTTGCTAGCCACAAACATCACCCTCGAGACCATGTATGCCGACCCGGCAATCATCACAGCCCCTCAACAAATAGTGGAAACAATCACGCCCCTCATATACAACAAATCAAAAGAACGCGCCAAGGACGATTTTCGTATTTCAGAAGCGGCAAAACGGCTTCCCGCAGAAATAACTGAAGAAGAAAAACAGACTATTTTAAAAGCAAAAACGGATGATGAATTATATGCGGAATTCAAAGGAAATTTCCTTGAAAAAATAAGCCAAAAAAAACGTCCGCAAATTATACTCGCAGACAATCTGACTTCGGATGAAATAAATAAAATAAATTCATTTAAATTAAACGGGATAGAAGTAAAAATTGATACTCTATACGCATACCCTCCAAGAATAACAAGCACACAAGCGGCGGCAGAACACCTGGCCCCTATTATAAAAATCCCGACAAAAAAACTCGAGCAAATACTACAAGGCAAAAATAGATACGTGGTAATTGCCGAGAAATTAGACCCGGACGTCTCACAAAAAATTCATGAACTTTTCAATAAAGACAAAAAAACATACGCCGGAATAGGAATGAAAGAAGAATATTTGCGCTACTATCCTGAAAACACATTGGGAGCAAACATAGTGGGATTCGTAGACGGGCAAGGGTTTGGACAATATGGAATAGAAGGAACTTTTAATACAGAGCTTTCAGGTAAAAAAGGGACTTTCCAGGCTCAAAAAGACTCAATGGGAAGACAAGTAATTATGGGTGAAAGCGTAATAGAACCTGCAATCGATGGGCAAGACGTGGTATTAACAATAGATCGTTCCATCCAACAATTTCTCGAAAAAACAATGGCCGCTGATACGAGAGAATACAATGCAGACTCCGGCCAAGCTATAGTAATGGACCCAAAAACCGGGAATGTTTTGGCAATGGTTAACTACCCAACATTCAATCCAAACGAATTCACAGCCATATACCAAAAAGTATACATCAGCTTTACCCCGGAGGAGATTGCCCAGCTAGTCCCAACAAAATCAGAAGGCCTATACATGTTCTACCGAAACAAAGATACTCACGACTTTTATTATGTATTTGAAGAGAAAGTGTTAGACGAAAACGGAATAGCAAAAACCGAATATTACAGATACGAAAACTACGTCGGTCCGGAAGCCTATCAAAACAAAATAGTCTCTCTGCCGTACGAACCAGGTTCAACATTCAAACCAATCATCATGTCGATAGCGATAGATGACGGAGATTTGACCCCTAACTCTACATTCAACGACTACGGCCCTATCGGAGTGGACTGGAACAAACACACCGGAAAATATGATTATTTTATACACAACTCTCTCGACAGATATTACGGCCCGGGAACGACAATGATAAAGGTTTTACAAGAATCTCTAAATACGGGAATGACATTCGTGGCAAAAACAATAGGCCCGGCACTAATGTACAATTATCTTTTGAAATACGGATTCACGGAGAGAACGGATATAGAATTTTCGAACGAAGCCAAGGGACAACTTTCTTACTATGAAAAATGGACGGAATCCGAATTGGCTACAAGGTCATTCGGACAAGGTCTCACCGTCACCTTGCTTCAACTGGCAAATGCATATTGCACAATCGCAAATGGAGGAATTTTAATGAAACCACATGTGGTAGCGGAAATTCGCGACGAAAAAGGGAAAATTACAAAAAGTGAACCATATCAAATACGTCGAGTCATATCTGAAGAAACTTCCGCAAAACTCCGAGCAATGCTGGCCGCCACCGTAGAAAGTGGTGTAGCTGTAAATGCAAAACTGCCAACACATTTCGTAGCCGGAAAAACAGGAACGTCTCAAACATATAAAAACGGTGTAGCTCTCACAGGAGCCGGCACCACGATTGGTTCATTTTGCGGCTTCGGTCCGGTCGATGATCCGAAATTCGTAATATGTGTAAAATTTGACCGACCCCGTTCAACAGTCTGGGGAGACCCCACCGCCGCAAAAACATCTTCAAAAATCACCAGCTTCCTCTACAACTACTACAATATTCCGCCTGACAAAAAACAATAGAAATCGTATTTATTGATCGCTATACAAAACCTCTTTACCCGGAACGGATCCTGGAAAACTCAAAGCAAAAGCCGCTTTTCCTAGCTTCAATCTGACTGCATTCAAAATAGCCTCAACTTCAGCAGGAGTAATTTCCCCAGCTCTTTCCATTTTGATAATCGGCACATTATGAGCAATATTCAAAGCATGAGTATACACAAATCCCTCCGGTAATTTCGGAGTAAGACTTCCTGGGACATAAGACATTCCTTCGGCAGATTTTTCATCAGTACCCTGTGCGTACCATATAAAATGACCTGGGAGTGAAGAATTATTCAGAGGATGAGTAGGATCTCCGGGGATAGGACCTCCGGGAAGTTGAAAACCCATATTTTTAAGGTTATTAAAATCAGGGAGGAATTCTCTCAGCTCTATTTAAAAAAGTCAACAAACAAACCTTTTAGACTTTAATAAGACTAGTATTGACTTTTTAGAAAATTTAACGCAAAATAGCCCTCCAAAATTTAAAAAACCAATTAAAACATGCCAGACAGAATAACATCGTCATCAAATATTGGGACTCCTGACGAACGAGAACCGGATTTACAGGCTTTAAAAGAAGACCCTACAACGATGACAGGAAAAGCCAGCCTAACAATCGTTCAAGGAATCCTAAGAGCAACTACACGGCATGATGTCCTTAGTATTCTAGGTAAATTAGCCGATGAATTTGGAGTAAAGGTTTCATTACCGGAAGAAAAAACATCAACATCGTCAGTAAACGATCCAAAAACATCGATTATAAAACCACCGCAAAAATCGAGAAGAAATGATGGGCGTTCTACATTTGATAAATTCGGCAGAATAACCGTCAGAGAATTGCCGGAATTCGCAAGACACGATTCCCTTTTTGTACAAAGCAAAACAACCGAAGAAGGCAAGATTCTGGTTATAATGAGTAGATTTCCGATTTTACTGGAAGGATTTACATTATTAAAGGGAAGGTATCCCTCAAATACAGGCTCACAACATATTGGAAAAACTCGCATCGTACAATTGAGAGAAATTCTTTCCCCAGCCCAAGAAGAATTAAGAGCAAAAATGCAAAAAAGAAAAAGGAATAACACTTTAAACGATACCGTAGGGGTACATCAAATAGATGATATTGTTATTTTGACAGATGAAAAAGAGCCAAAAAATCATAAAGGAGCATTGTGGAAAAGGACAGTCCAGTTCGGCACGCAACAAGATTACAAGGAGTGGATTACAACCCTGCAAGAAGCAATAAACGAACATCAAAAAAAACAGGCTTAGAGAACACTTGCCGACCTCTGACGAGTTAAAAAACACCGCGTTACCACCACAACGAACTCTTCTCTGGCAGGCCCAAGAGGATTTGAACCCCTACTTTTGGTTTTGGAGACCAACG
>CAZGHH010000017.1:0-12822 GCA_964525485.1 uncultured Candidatus Peribacteria bacterium
TCGTCCACCATTCTACAGTTCATCAAAATTCCCCTCTTTCAAATCAGTTACAGCCAAGCTCAAATTTTTCTTCAACAATTCTTGAAAAGCTTGATTCCTTTTGCTCAAATTCATCCCAACAATTTTGTCTTTTTTTAACCTTACTAAAACAGGCAAGTAATAATCTTTACTTACATAAATCAAAACAACCATTCTTCCAGCTCCACTCGTCCCTGTCATGTAAACCTTTACAAGTTTCGTCCCTTGAATAGTTGAACCTTTAATTTCTGTCGCCAGTCCTTTTCCAGCTTTTTCAACATACTTCTTGATATCTCCTTTTGAGAAATATTTTATCAAAGGGTTTATTTCCCTTTTTAAAATTGAATGACATAAAATTATCCTCATCTATATTTTTTCTAAAAATTTAGCTACTTCGTCCATTTTTTTCTGAACAGCTGGCGTAACATCAAGGATTTCTACCTCTGGCTCACTAATTTGTAGACCAAAATTCAATTTTCCCTCCGTGTAGAGCTTTAGCGCGTTAAACAATACGGCTTTCAGGGTTACCCCTTCAGATTGAGCCTTAGCCATTGCCTCATCTTTCAAAGATTTATCAGCTTTAAAAACTATTTGAGTGACCATGACAAACTGGTTATATTAAAACTATATTTAGTATAGCTTTAAATAAGTATTATTACAATCTTTTTTCGTACAAACACTGCCTCCCACCTTTATCCCGCTATGTATTACTCATCATAGATCGCAATTTTTTTGCCCAAGTCTTGTTATCAGAAAAGCCTAGTCGTTTTCGAAGTTGTAAAATGGCAGTTAAAGCTCCGCTATCCTTAGCTTCATAATAAATTTGCTTAGCAGCGCAACACCCTTGATCTATCGGATTGTCTGAATTTGATATATTAAATGGGAACGTATTACATACATCAGGCCTTTTCTCTCTTGGTAATGCACATCCGTGACTACATAAACAGTTATTAACTGCCATCGCAGTGTAAACTCTCCTGTCGTGTAGAACTTTAACTTGGTTTATTTCCACTCCAAATTTTTCTATTTCTTGAATGCCTCCTATATTATCAATTTCATCTTGATCCCTAAACCATGAATGCATAACAACATCTGAACCATCCGGCGCCCGAAAAGTTTCTGCAAGACAACAACTGCTAGGGCATTTCGCACCTAGACAAGCTTTGAATTCACCCATAAAACGATCATTAGTCATAATCTTGTTTATTTTTTAGTTGCATATAATACAATATTTCAAGCAATACGCAAGCCTTGCTCGCCAAAAAGATCTTCTGACGAAGAGTGATTTACGTTATTTGAATGGGGAATAGTGTTTATTTTCCCTTCTTTCCAAACTTCACTATAGCCTGAGCGAGTTCTTCGTGGGTGCGTGCATATTTTTCAATAGTTACGCCTTTCTCCCACGCTTCGCATGCTTGGACTAATGCGGTCGCGCCTTTACGCGTACCACCTGGATGAGAATGACATCCTGCTCCCATAGTTGTGATGAAGTCTGTCGTACCGAAAGCCTTAATTACCGGAATCAATTTAGTTGGGTTCAGGCCGCCTGATGCGATTGGGGTACATGGTTTAATATTGTGCCAGTCTTGTTTGAAGAATTCTCCTTTTGAAACTTTGTCCAACGCTGTGTGTACCGCCATTACATCTTCTTTATCTCCTTTCATTTTCCCTATTCCGGCAGTTCCAGTATGCATTCCAGAAGCACCTGCCAATCTAGCTAACGCAGTGAGTACAGGCACTGAAAATCCGAATACGTTTTCGGATCTCGTAAAAGCTCCGTGCATCGCTCTGTGGAAATGAATGAATACATCTTTGTATTCTCTGCGCAATGTCTGAACGGCCATCCATCCAGCCGTGAGACCGTCTATCAAAAACGCGTAACTTCCCGGCTTCATTGTTTTTCTGACAAATTCAGCTCTTGCTAACATTGTTTTGTAGTCCGATGAAGAAATGTTTATAGATATTACTTTGTTTTTTCCCGTTTCTTTTTTCACTTTATCTATTACTTTTGCAATCTCTTTCACCACTTCTTTGAATGGACAGAATACCTGATCTGCTTGCGGTTCATCGAACTTCACAAAATCTCCGCCGCCCATCCAAAATTCATAACAAACTTTTGCGAATTCTTTTGGTTTCAAGCCAATTTTTGGTTTTATAATTGTTCCTAAAACCGGACGATTTTTTATTCCCAAATATTTCTTTAAATCTCGAATAGTGCATGATGGCCCATCGTGTCGTTTTAACATTGAATTTGGAATCCACATATCAAGCAGTTTCAAAGCTGAGATGTTTGCCATGCCATAAACATTTCCTGCTACGTATGTGAGAATGTTTTGGACATTACCGCCTCTATCAAAAATATCTATCGGATATGCTATGTAAACTAGATTTTTTTTCTTATCAATTTTGTATACCTTTGCGTCTATGCTGTCAGAAAACTTTGTCGCCGTATCTACGCGCATATTTGATCCGGTACTAGATTCAGCCGCAACTTCCGTAGCGGCACTCAAAAAATCTTCTCCTTTTGCCGGGACCATGTGGTAGACAGTCAACATATAAAATCCTGAATACAATTGCTTTTGAGTCAGGTTCAATCCTAGATATTGTTTTTGCATTTGGAATGAGGTTAAATTTTGGGGTGAAATTAAATTCAATGAGGGTGATCGAAACTTCGCGAGCTTCTTTCAATATTTATTCTGCATAAAAGTTGTCTGAAAGTAAAGTTTTTTGGGAGTTTATAAGTTTTTGTGATTTTTCATAAAAACCTAAATATTTTTTAAAGATTTTCTTTAATTTTTTTGAGTTTTTTTTAAGTTGTCGATTGTATATTAAGCACATGAATATTTTTGATTTCATAAAAAAACTCGTTTTTTATTTAATACCTTTAAATTGCGCAGGATGTGGTGAAATTGGACTTAATCTGTGTGATAAATGCGGGAGGGAAATTAATTTTATCGACACGCAAGTTTGCCCTAACTGTAGGGCAAAATCACCTTTCGGCAATTTTTGTTCCAAGGAGTGTACAGACGGTTTTTTTAATGGTCAATCGTGTTTTTTGAATGGAATTATCGTCTGTTGCAAATACGAGAAAAATGGAATCATTGAAAAATTAATAACGCGATTTAAATACAAGTTTTCGGATGAAATTAAAAACATCTTATCTCCAATTACAAACAAATATTTCGATAAATTTATTGAATTAAATTCCGATTTCATTATCCCCGTTCCCCTGCATTCAAAGCGAGAAAAAATGCGTGGTTTCAATCAATCCGAAATCTTATGTGAAGAAATTATCAGAAATCACCCGTTAATTCCCATAAAAATTAAAATCATAAACCGTAAATATAACACTCTCCAACAAGCCAAACTATCGAGAGCAGGACGACTTGTAAATTTAACAAACGCATTCACATTAAAAAATCTCACCCCCGAAGAAATTGCAAAATTTAGCGGCAAAAATTTCATTATTATTGATGATGTATGCACTACAGGATCAACTTTGAATGAATGTGCGAGAGCTTTGCAACCACTTAAGCCAAAGAAAATTTACGGTCTTGTCCTTGCAAGAGGATAAAGGCGTTGTTATGCTGGTTGTATGAAAATAGGTATAGATGCTTCCAGATATACAACAGAAACTGCAACCGGCGTTGAATGGTACAGCTATCACATAATAAATGGTTTGATAGCTGAGACTTTGAAGCATGAAAACACTGAAATCACTCTATATTCTCCGCGTGAAATAAATATCCCAAAAGAATTTGAACATCCTCGCAAAGTTATAAAAAAAAATCTTCCTTTTAAAAGATTTTGGACGCTGATTAAATTGTCACTGGAAATGCACAAAAATCCTCCTGATGTTTTATTTGTTCCTTCACATGTCTTGCCGTTAATTCGCCCTGATTATTCAGTTATTACAATTCATGATGTCGCTTTCAAATATCTGAAAAAATCCTATTCTCCGCATCAGTATTTGTATTTGGATTGGAGTACAAAATATGCCGTCAAAAAAGCCGGGAAGATTATTGTTCCGAGTCAGGCTACAAAAGAGGATTTGATTAAACTTTATAATTGTCCGCCTGATAAAATAGAAGTTGTTTATCATGGATATAAATTGCCAAAAAAAATTAATACAAACGATATTCCTGAAAGTTTAAAACTTTTTGGATTTGGGAAAGATCGGTTTCCGTATATTTTCTTCGTAGGCAGGCTCGAAAGTAAAAAAAATCTGTGTAATTTAATTGAGGCCTTTAAAATTTTTAGTGAAACGAAGCCTGAATTCAGACTTGTCTTGGCTGGGAAAAGAGGAATTGGGTTTGAAGAAATTTTTAAAAAAGTGAAGAAATTGAATTTGGGAGAAAAAATAATAATGCCAGGATATATAGAAGAAATTGAAAAAACTTACCTTTATGAAAATTGTTCGCTTTTTGCGTTCCCTTCACTTTATGAAGGTTTTGGTTTCCCAATTTTGGAGGCGTTTAGTTTTAACAAACCTGTTTTGACTTCGCATGTTTCTTGCTTGCCGGAGGTCGCGGGTGAGGCTGCTTGCTATGTGGATCCGTTCGACCCAGAGGATATCGCACGTGGACTTGATAAAATAATTTCAGACAAAGATTATTCAAAAAAACTAATTGATGGTGGAAAAGAAAGATTAAATCATTTTTCTTGGGAAAAATCCGTTAAACAAACTTTTGACGTCCTCACAAAATAAAAATGACGTCTTAATAAATTAAAATGGACAATAAACAAATATCAAAAATTTTGCAGCAAATCGGAGATATTTTGGAAATCAGAGGTGATGACAAATTTCGTGTAATCGCTTATCGCAATGCCGCGTTGGGAGTTTTAAATTATCCCGGAGATTTAAGATCAATATACAAAAACAATCCTGATGAAATAGAAAAAATTCCAGGCGTAGGAAAAAATATTAAAAAATATATAATCGAATTGATTGAAAATGGTGATGTAAAAGAATTTATTGAAATTCGTAAATCTATTCCGATCGGACTACTTGAAATTTTGGAGGTACGTGGCATAGGGCCAAAAAAAGTTAAACTTTTTTATACTGATCTTGGGGTAGATTCTGTTAAAAAATTAAAAGATGCGGCAGAAAGCGGAATGATAGCTACTCTTCCCGGAATGGGTGAAAAAAGCCAAAAAGAGATACTCGGGTCGTTAGAAGAGAGGTCTAAGTTTCAACTTGATAGAGTAATGATAAATGAGGCGCTAATAGAAGCTGAGAATTTTGTTGAATATATGGAGAAATGTCCGGCTGTCGTAAAAATAGAATACGCCGGAAGCCTAAGACGCAGAATGGAAACAATTGGCGACATAGATCTTTTGGCTACAACCAAAAATAATAATCCAGATGATATTTCAAAAATAATGTCGCATTTCGTGAAATATGGAGATGTCTTAAAAATACTTTCCGAAGGAAAAACAAAATCACAAGTGGTATTGGAAAGTGGCATACAGGTCGATTTGAGAGTTGTTGAAAACAATGTTTTTGGTGCGGCTTTACATTATTTCACAGGTAGTAAAAATCACAACATACTGATAAGAGATATGGCGAAAAAGCAAGGACTGAAAGTCAGTGAATATGGTGTTTTCAAAAGAGATACTAACGATATTGTCGCTTGTAAAAGTGAAGAGGATTTATTTAAATCTTTGGGATTAGCTTTTATTCCGCCTGAGCTGAGAAACGGTGAAGATGAAATTGAATATGCAATGAAAAATAAAAAATTTCCGAAATTGATTGAACTTGGCGATATAAAAGGCGATTTACATATGCATTCGGTTTACAGTGACGGACGAAATACCGTGGAAGAAATGGCTATTGCTTACCAAAAACTTGGATTTGAATATATAGCTATGACAGATCATTCCGCGGCGATGGGAATAGTTGGAGGAATGGATAAAAATAAAATTCGCAAACAATGGAAAGAGATAGATTTAATTAATAAAAAATCACATGGGTTTAAAATTTTAAAGGGTAGTGAAGTTGATATATTAAAAGATGGTTCACTTGATTTTGAAGAAGAAATTTTAAAAGAATTGGATATAGTGGTTGTTTCTGCACATATGCATTCAAGGCTTGATTTTGAAGAACAAACAAAACGTATGATTCGAGCTATTGAAAATCCATATTCAAAAATACTCGGACATCCAACAGGTCGCATGATAAACAAAAGGGCCCCAATGGATTTCGACATGATAAAAGTAATCAATGCGTGCAAAGATAATAATGTCGTTATAGAAATCAATTCAAACCCTATCAGGCTTGATCTGATTGATAAATATGTAAGAGTTGCCAAAGATAAAGGCGTGAAAATCGCAATAAATACAGATAGTCATGATGTTTTTCAGCCTGAATTATTGAAATATGGAGTTTTTGTCGGCAGAAGAGGAATGCTCACGAAAAATGATGTTTTAAATTCTTATAGTTTAGAACAGGTTTTAAATTTTTGGAAAGATTAGCAGGTTGACTTTTGTGGTCTAATTTGAGAGATTTCTTGTCGGATATTTTTAACAAATCAATAATATGAAAAAATTCCTTAGTATCTCTCTTCTCACTCTGCTAGTGCTTACACTTACAGCTTGCGGAAGTAAGAGCGAGAAAGACAGATTTGTGAACGCTTCTGTAGAGGTTGGATGTGCTATGTTCCAGGATGAAAATTTCTTCCAAGATTTCGCAAAAGTTGAAGAGAAAACAAAAGATGTTTTTGCTAAATATGGATTTGACGTTGAGAACGAAGAACAGATGAGTGTTGTCTCTCAAAAATTTCAACAAGATGAAGATGTTTTGAAAAGAGTACAAGAGGGTATAATGAAGTGTGCCGGTAATATATTCAACAAGGACTTATTGAACAATGTTGATGTTGAAGCTGCCGCAGCTAAATTGCAGGCGGAAGCTGATGCTGTCACGAAAACCGAGACTGCTGTAGAAGCCGAAACAAAAGCTGAGTAATAGTGATTTTGAATTAATTAAAAGGACTGCTAAACTGCAAATGTAAGCGGTCCTTTTTTATTCTATTTTTCCCTTAATTTCCTCTATGAAAGTAGCATTGGTACATGATTTTCTTCTCAAACTTGGTGGAGCTGAAAGAGTTCTGAAAGTTTTTGCTGATATGTTCCCTGATGCTCCTATTCATACTCTTCTGTACGACGAAAAATCTATGGGAGATGTTTTTTCGAGTGACCGTGTCGTGGCTTCCAAATTACAAAATTATCCCGGATTCATTAAAAAAAGATATAAAATTTTCACTCACAAAATGCCTCAAGCTATAGAGGAATTTGATTTTAGCGGATACGACCTTGTCTTGAGTTCTTCTTCTGCTTATTCACACGGGGTAGTTGTCCCTTCAAATGTCACTCATATCTGTTATTGTCACTCTCCAATGCGTTATGCGTGGGATCATGCATCTGAGTATATTGAGGAAAATCATATTTCCGGATTCAAAAGAATCGTATATTCGGTTTTAATGAAACAGTTGAGAGAGTGGGACAGGCTTTCCGCTGATCGACCGGATAAATATTTGGCAAATTCCAAAACCGTCGCTGATAGATTAAAAAAATATTATAGGCTAGATTCTGATGTTTTGTATCCGCCGGTGGATGTGAAAAGATTTTCAAACGAAGGTGAAAAAGGTGACTATTTCTTGATTGTTTCAACTCTTACGCCATATAAACGGATTGATTTGGCTGTAGAGCTTTTTAATAAAATTGGCAGAAAACTTGTAATAGTCGGCGATGGATCTCATAGAAGTTATCTTGAATCGATTGCTGCTTCCAATATTGAATTTAAAGGATTTTTGAGTGATGAAAAAGTTAAGAATTTGATGGAAAATTGTCGCGCGTTACTGTTTCCGGGTGAAGATGATTTCGGTATTGTGCCTGTCGAAGCGATGGCTTGTGGAAAACCTGTTTTGGCTTTTGGGAAAGGTGGAGCGCTGGAAACTGTGGTACCCGGTATGACAGGGGAATTTTTTTACGAACCAAATCTCGTATCTATCGAAGATGGTCTTGCGAGATTAATCTACAATGAGAAATTTTATAAGCCAAATAAGATAAGGGAACATGCAATGAAGTTCGATCAGTCAATTTTTGAGAAAAATATCAAGGATTTTATTCAAAAAACCAGAGAAATCCTTGTCTAAATCTTCAATGTTTGTGGTAGAATTAGCTCCCAAAACTTAAAAGCAATATGCCTGAATTAGCTTTGTATAGGAAATATAGACCTTTCAATTTCAAAAATCTTGTTGGTCAAGACAATATTAAAAATGCCATAGTAAACGCTATAAAAAACGGGAAACAGTCTCATGCATATTTATTTAGTGGACCTCGAGGAACCGGCAAAACTACGACAGCCAGACTGCTTGCAAAGGCGTTTAACTGCTTGAGTCTACAAGATGGATACGAACCCTGTAATGAATGTGAAATTTGCAATGCGATAAATGACGGAAGTTTAATTGATCTGATAGAAATCGATGCCGCTTCAAATCGTGGAATCGATGAAATTAGAGATTTAAAAGAGAAAATTAATTTTTCACCAAGCAGAGCAAGATCAAAAGTTTACATCATCGATGAAGTCCACATGCTTACAAAAGAAGCTTTCAATGCACTACTTAAAACTCTAGAGGAACCGCCCTCATATGTTTATTTCATCTTGGCTACGACTGAAATTCATAAAGTTCCTGAAACTATTATTTCAAGATGCCAAAGATTTGATTTTAAAAGAATTGATGAGAGGGCTTTGATGGCTCGTTTGAGTTATATCGCGCAGATCGAAGGTATCGAAGCTGAGGATAAGGCTGTAGAGGCTATTGCACGACATGTAGAGGGAAGTTTGAGAGATGCCATTCAATTACTTGAGCAATTTACCGTTGAGAATAAGTTGGTTTTTGAGCATGTAAAAAATATCTTAGGGATTTCCGACTTTGAGACTTTGGACAAATTGTTGGAAGGAATAATGTCCAGTGATGCTGATCTCTGTCTGAATACAATTCGCGACGTACACTCTCAGGGTTATGATTTAAATCAATTTTGTCATGAATTTATTAATTTAGTGCGAGATAAATTATTAAATTCCGTAACAGCAAATGAACAGGATTTAATTTCCAAATATCTTTCAATTATAAATTCTTTTCAAATTGCGAAAGAAAGATTAAAAACATATACAATCCCTCAATTACCTCTTGAAATAGCTGTTATTGAATCGATAGGACTTGCTAGTTTGCCTGTTGTTAGTACTTCCATACCTTTGCCTACTCCCACTTTGAAGCCATTGAAAGACACTAAAACCGAATCTAAGACTGTCGATGCTATAAAAGAAGCTTTTGGAAACAAATCAGATAATAGCGGAGAGATAGCGGATTCAAAAAAAACAGCTGATGCAATTAAAAGTGACTTTTCTAAGACCGATATCATTGAATCTAACACTACCGAATCTAATTCTGATGTTTCTTCTTTTTCAAGTTTTGATCTTTCAACTGTTCGCACGAGTTGGCCAAGGATTATAGAAAGAATAGAAATTCCGGCTTGCAAACGATCATTGATAGACGGAGAAATTAGCAAGATTGACGGTGCTGAAGTCACTATAGAATTTAAATCGAATTTTCATAGGAATAAAGTGATGGAACATGATAATCGCATAGAAATAGAAAGAGTTTTCAAAGAAGTTTTTGGTAAAGAATTGAAAATTTTGGGCAAAGTTAAAGAAATTCAAATTTCTTCTGCAGTAAGTGAAAATAAAAATCCAAGTAGTGTTTTGGATGATGCTATGGATGTTTTTGGCGGAGAGTTGATCGATGAATAATCATAGCGCCATTTTTTTTAATTGATCTTCTGTGATAGTTGTTATGTTTAGGCTTTTTGCTTTTTCAAGTTTTGAACCCGCAGACTCCCCGACCACCAAAAAGTCTAATTCTTTCGAGACTGAATTTGATATTTTTCCTCCTTTGCTCTTAATAAATTCATGCGCTTCATCGCGAGACATTTCTGAAAGAGAGCCGGTTATTAAAAATGTTTTTCCGGATAATTTTCCTTTTTGAGTGATGTTTTTGACATCTAACACAACGCCAACTCTGTATAATTTCTCCAATAAATTTATATTTTCACCATCGTTGAACCAGTCGTATATAAAACCTGCTGTTTTTTCTCCTATTCCGTGAATTGCTTCCATTTCCGTGAATGAAATTGATTTTGCCGTCTCTATCAAATCCAAAATTGAAAAATCTTCATCATAATTGTTGCCCGACTCTTCATTTACCGAATCAAAAAGACTTATATTCTCTTTTTCTTTTTTTATTCTTTCAATTTTTTTCTCAGATTTTTTCGCGTGATTTATAAAATAGTTGGCAATATCATAACTGCTTGTTTCCCCTATTAATCTTATTCCGAGACTAAATATAAACTTTTCAACCGATATTTTTTTTGCATGCTCAACTGATTCAATTAAGTTGTCTGCGCGTTTTTCTTTGAAAAGTTCCAGCTTCATCAAGTCTTTTTTCCTTAACACAAAAACATCCGCAAAATCTTTTACAAGCCCCTCATCAATGAGTTGTCTGGCAACTTTGTACCCAAGGCCATCTATGTCGAAACCTTTTTTCGATACAAAATGATTAAATGATTCTTCGTGTTTAGCAGGACACTCTGCGTTATTACATCGATATGCCGCTTCACCTACTTTTCGTGTTATTGATTGATTGCAAACCGGACAATTTTTTGGAAAATTAAATTTTTCTTCCTCTCCCGTACGCATGTCCTTCATACTTTCCAAAACTTCCGGAATTACATCTCCGGCTTTTTGAATAATAACCGTATCCCCTATTCGAATGTCTTTTTTATTAATTTCATCTTCATTATGAAGAGTTGCTCTTGATACTATCGATCCCGCAACCAAAACCGGTTTCATAACAGCCACAGGAGTTATCGCCCCTGTCCTTCCAACTTGCAAAATTATATCCAAAATCCTACTTGTTACTTTTTGTGCAGGAAATTTATATGCCACTGCATATCTTGGAGTTTTGGCTGTTTTCCCCATTTTTTTCTGAACTTCCAAGTCGTTTACTTTTATCACTATCCCATCTATTTCATAAGGAATTTCTTCTCTTTTTTTGCGCCATTGATTGCAAAATTCTATGACTTTTTCGATGTTTTCTAATTTTTCAAATCTACTTTCGATGGGTAGTCCAAGTTTTTTAAAAGTATTCAATACGTTCTCTTGTGTCGTTGGAATGTTTTTCAAATTATTTCTTCCTATTTCATAAAATTTTGCGTCGAGTTTTCTTTCTGCTGTAATTTTCGGATCTAACTGTCTGATTGCGCCTGCCGCCAAGTTTCTAACGTTTGCATATTTTTTCTCATTATTTTTTTCCTGTTGTTTATTAATTTCATCAAATGATTTTTTTGGCATAAAAACTTCACCCGATACTTCCAAATCAACCGCCTCTGTGAGTACTAAAGGAATGGATTCTATTGTTTTAACCGTATGGGTGACGTCTTCCCCTTCAAAACCATCACCTCTCGTCAAAGCTCTTGCAAGTACCCCCTTTTCATAGTGAAGGGTTATATTCAACCCGTCTAACTTCAACTCGCATACAAAATTAAAATCTTCCTCAACTAATTTGTCTATTTTTTCGTACCAATTTTTAATATCTTCTTCTGAAAAAACATCTTCCAGGCTCTTTTTTGGAGTTATATGTTTTATTTTTTTTAATTTTCCGGATAATTGACTTCCAACTCTTTGTGTCGGTGAATCTTTAGTTATAAGGTTTGGGAATTGATTTTCCAGCTCTTTCAATTCTTTTTTTAATGAATCTCTGACGGATTCAGCAACTTCAGACTTATCCAATACAAAATAATCGTAATTTAATTTTACGATCTTATCTTTCAGAAGAGAAATACGCTTTTTGGCTTCCTGTTGGTCCATTTTTATGATATAATTACCGGATCGAATAGAGTTTAATTTAATTAAAATTTACTTGCAAGTATGGGCGGAGAAAATGGAATAGAAAGGAACAATGGAACAAATACGGCGGAAAATACTCCTGCTGAAAATGTTGATGTATCTGCAATTGCCGACCAAAGACGCGCTCTTCAAGGCGAAACTGCTGGTGGAGCAACCCCTGCTCCTGTGGAGGGCGAGCCTAAATCTGCGGATGGACAACAACCTGACGCTGCGAACAAGCCCGCGAATGGACAACAACCTGACGCTGCGAACAAACCCGCGGATACTCAGCCTGTGTCAGCCTCTGCAGCTCCTGCGCCAGCTTCTGCGCCAGCTCCTGCGCCAGCTTCTGCAACTCCTGCAATGCAATCTGATGCCCCTGCAGCAACTCAAGCTGAATCTCCCACTGAGACGCCTGTAACCCCAGAAACTGCTGCTAAGGCCACTGCAGGTGAGGTGGCAAGTGGCAATCCTCAAGTTACCGATGCTTTAATTGGTATTTATGAAAATACTCCTCCTACACTTCCTACCGGTGATGCACGATACATGTACATAGCAAAAGGCCTTGAAAAATTTATGACAGAAAATCCTGATTCACAAAAATCTATGGTTTTGCAGATGGGATATGCGCTTTGTTTATTTTTTGGAAAACTCGGAGGTTTCTCCGCAAATCCGGATACTTATTCATCAATGGTTTCCAGTATTTATCATGAAGAAAAAATGTCTGTCGATGATATTACAAAATACTTAGACGCAAAATCTAAAGGTCCATATGCTAAGACTTTAATACAAGAAGCATATTTAAAATGCAAAGAAGAACTAGATAAAGAAAATAAAAAAACTAAAAAAGATGAAGACTT
>CAZGHH010000017.1:12922-22005 GCA_964525485.1 uncultured Candidatus Peribacteria bacterium
AGCGACAAAATCGACTTAATAGATTCAATGCTCTCTGTTGAATATGTTAAAAGATCATTGGACCTGCCTGAAATAAAGGATAATGACGCAGAGAGATTGTATGCTAGATTCTTAAATTCAAAATATCATTTAAAAGGAGAGGAAAATAAACCTAGACATCCATATTTTCACCTAAAAGATTATGTCAGTTTTATTCAAAGGGCCAAAGAAAAGACTCTTGCTGTAAATACTGTCGCGTTTTTTTCTCCAATCGTTGATGGAAAATCTGTCGTAATGGCAGCTGTTGTTTGTCCGGATCATAAAATAAGATACCAAAGTAGAGAAGGATTACACGAAATAGACCCTACAACAGATTCAGCCGGACTTTATCAATTATTTCAAGGTGTATTTTTTAAAGGGGCTTTTGAGCCAGAGGAAAGTGAATTTAATGTTGATATATTCGACCAGATAAAAGCCGAAAAAGAGCCACCTGAAGAAACCACTAGCACCGATGAATCTGCGAGTAAAGCGTCTCCAGACGGAACTGCCAGTGGGACAACACCTGCCCCTGCGGAGGGCGAGCCTAAACCCGCGGATGGACAACAGCCTGACGCTGCGAACAAACCCGCGGATGCACAGCCTGCGACCGGTCCTGACAATAAACCTGCGACTGCTACTCCCGATGCTGGCACTAACTAATAAATTTCTGTATAATCGATTGCGTAATAATTATGACTGACACCAACCCTCAACAATCCGCACAAAAATCTCAAAGCAAAAGCCTGCTTATTCAGGCAGATAAATCCAAGTCAAACGAGCAATATATTGCAGAGGTTGAGCAGTATTATATTGTTCCTAAATTGGTCAGAGAAACTTTTCCAGACTTAATGAAATTGGTTTTTGAAACAGAATCTATGGATGTTGATGAAAGAGAATACTGGCTTCAAATTTTGCCAATAATGACTGAGGATCAAGTGAAAAAATTCAGAGATATTTTGGTTAACGAAAAGGAACAACTTCAAAAACTTGATACAGAGTATCAAAGCGAGATGTCAAAGTTAAACCAAAGCCAAAACCAAGTAATTTCAGAGGAAGAAATGAGACGCAGACGTGAAGAAATCAAGGCAAGAGAGGAGGCTGAGGCTCTCGAAGAAGCCAAAAAAGAAGCCGCTCTACTTGAGCAGCTTAAAAATCTCTAATTTATACTTCTTCTTCGATCAGTGTTGCTATCACTACAAGCCTTTTCAAATTCGTCCCAACTGGCGTACATGTGATAAGAGTCAATCTTTTGTCTGGTGTTTGTTTAAGTATTTCTATTTCAGTGGGTAATACTACTTTTTTTTCCGAAACTTCATAAATGTACTTATGTTGATTGTAATAAGTGATGATTTTGTCCCCAACGTTTACTTGATGCAACAGTGCAAATACGTCTTTGAATCTTCCGGGATCCCATGGGAAATATGAACTATGTCCGGTTATAACTGTATTCCCTGTTTGGTCAGGCATGCTCGTCCCCGGATAGTGAACTACTCCATCTTTCAGTGATTCCTGCATATCTTGCTCCAATGCCTTCCAATCTCTTTTAATTAAATTTTCGCTGGGAACTCTAACAACAGGGATGTTTTGATCTATTCTTGGAATTATTAACCTCATGTCTGTCGGAAATATTTCCATTGTTAAATTTGGGATCTCTTTTACTTGATTGATTGTGTCTTTATTTGTTGAAAGAATTTTTTGCTGGGTTTCTGAGGCTGTATCTGTGTTTTGAATTTCTATTGTTTGCTCATTTTTATTCAATAAACCATTAACATAGTTTTTTAATATTGAAAAATAAGCCTGATAATTGATAGCAAAAAATCCTACTACTAATATGAGTAAAGTTACGAAAAATTGTTTAGCTCCGTCTTTTAATACTTCTTTTATTCCATCATTTGATCTCTTAATAGTTTCTTTGATTTCTTTTTTTTCAATTTTTTCCGTTTTTGTTGGCTTGCTGCTTGGTCTATTTGGAACACTGTCCGGCCCTATATGTAATACAAAATAGTTATCTTTCATATTTATTTTTAATCTGTTAATTATACCTGATTTTGACGTTCTTTTCAATGCCCCCCTTGCTATATTTGACTTTTCTGCTGTTTTGTGACATATTTACGAGCACTTATGGTTTCAGAAAACGCAAAAATCTATGAAAAATACTTTAATCTGGACGAAATAGTCGAGAGTATAAGCGCTTATATCCAAGATTTTGATGTTAAAAAATTTAAAAAAGCTTTCGAGTTTGCTGAAATTCATCATAGAAATCAATTCAGAAAAAGTGGGGAACCTTATATCGTTCATCCTGTTGAAACCGTAAAAAATCTTACTCAATTGCATGCTGATGAAGAAACTTTGATTGCCGCTCTGCTACATGATGTGCCTGAAGATACTGAAGCAACTATAGAAGATGTGAAAAAAGAATTCGGCGATGAAGTGGCTTTCCTTGTAGATGGCATTACAAAATTATCAAAGGTCTATTATAGAAATGATATGCATGAGAGACAGATAGAATCTCTAAAAAAATTATTAATTCACACTGCAAAGGATCCTCGTGTTGTACTTATTAAGCTTGCAGATCGTTTGCATAATATGCAAACACTGGAGTTCGTTCCAAATCCTGAAAAACGCATAAGGATCGCAAAAGAGACACTAGAAATATATGTCCCGATCGCAAACTTGCTTGGAATACAAGGTTTGAAATCAGAGCTTGAAGATTTGTGTTTCAAACATTTACACCCTGAAGAATTTGATAAATTACGAGAGAAAATTTTGGATAGTAAGGAGCGCCACAAAGAAACATTACAAGAGATGATAAAGTTAATAAGTGAAGAGTTGACCTCCCACAATATCAAGGCGTATGTCACAGGCAGAGAAAAAAATTTTTACAGTATTTATAAAAAAATCACTTCTTCAAATAAAACTATCGATAGTTTGCATGATCGTATCGCTTTCAGAATTATTACTGATGAAGTTACTGATTGTTATGCAGCACTTGGTGTTATTCACAACATATTCACCCCGAAACCGGGTAAGTTTAAGGACTACATAGCGGTTCCAAAAATAAATGGTTATCAAAGTATTCATACAACTGTTTTTGGTCTAAATGGAATTGTTACGGAAATACAAATCAGAACTGAAAAGATGCATATGGATTCCGAGTACGGCATTGCCGCTCATTATTTTTACGATGAATCAAAAGGGCATGGGAGTGAAAAATTAATTGAAGACCAAAGGTCTAATTGGGTTTCAAAAATACTCGATATACAAAGGTCTCAAAAATTAGGAGAGGATTTTATGTCTGACCTTAAGATTGATATTTTCCAGGACAGAATTTTTGTATTCACGCCGTCCGGAGAGACTCTTGATTTACCAAAAAATGCCACCGGAATTGATTTTGCTTATGCAATACATTCTGACCTTGGGAACCACGCAAAAAATTGTGAAGTGAATTATGAAGTAAAGCCAATAACTACTGTTTTGAAAACCGGAGATTATGTAAAAATCATTACTGATCCGAACTCTACTCCTCATGTAAGTTGGCTTTCTTTTGCCAAAACAAGCCTAGCTAAGAATAAAATTAAACTTTTCCTTCGCAAAGAAAGTTTAAAAAACAAAATCACGACCGGAACCGAAATGTTGCAAAAAGAATTGGACAGATCTGGTTTTGGACTTGTTGAAGATATTAATTTTAAAAAATTATTATTAGCTATACGCGTTGAAACAAACAGAGATTTTGATACTAGGAAAAAACTTTTTGCCTCCATTGGTGAGGGCGGTTTGCAAGCAATTGAAGTTATAAAAATATTAAAATCTATCAGTAATAAAGATAAAGATGATAATAATATTTTCTTAAAAATTTCAGCTAAAAACAGGCCAGGCGTAATGAAGGAAATTCTGGATATTTTATCAATATACAATGCAGATCTTATTTTTGTTAAAGGGCATGTTTCTCTCTTCCAAAGAAAGGCTTTGATGTTTTTTTACATAAATTTTTCCAACTTAAATGAATTTAGTGAAATATGTCAGCAAATAGAACAACTCGACGGTGTTGAGAAGGTTTATAGGTCATTTAGATGGGGAATGTTTTCCTTCTATTCCGTTTCAATAGCAACTCTAGCGTTTTGGATTTTTCATCCTATTTTCATTAACTCAATTTCGCAGTTAAGACTTTCTTATCACTATAGATATTTTTCTGAAGCTTTGTTGTATTTGGGACTTTTTATGCTTCTTTTTACTGTTGTTTATTTGAAAAAAATTATAAGAAAAACTTTCCCGGGGATTAGAGATGACAGATGGCTTTGGGGAGTGACGTTTTTCACTTCAACAGTCGCTGTTATAGCGCTAATTGTTGAGCTTTATATTTTTGAAATTTATTTGAACTGGATTGTTATGTTCTTTGGAGTTTTGTTTATGTATACATATCTTGCCCTTGAATTTCTCGACTACAAAAAATTCAAATCGAGATAGTATTTATAAATTCTCAAATCTCGCCAGTTCATCCGCATCAAGCAATCCTTCCATCAGAGCTCTTCCTATGTATGCACCTTTTATTCCGATATGTCTCAGTAAATTCAAGTGTTTGATTTTCGCTATTCCTCCACCTATAAAAACATTTAAATCTGTTGTTTTAATCACTCTTTCAACCTCGTCATAATTTGGATGAATCAATGTTCCTTCACTGAATATATCGTGATAGAAAAAATTCTTAACGCCAAGACCTCCAAGTTCTTGAGCAAAATCAAATACTTCGTACGGCTTGTCCAAAGCGCTGGAAATTATGTCTTTGCCATATGCTTTAATCCCTGAATAAATAACATCGGCTCCAAATTTTTGTATGCATTTTGGTATAATTCTAAGCCCTGAAATTCCTATTATAATTTTTGATATTTTTAATTCATTTAGTCCTCTTTCAACTTCTTCGATATCGCTAATTCCTCCGGTATATTGAACTTCAGTATTTGGGTTTTCCTGGATTATTTCTCTTATAAATTTTTCGTTAACTATTTTTCTTTCCTGTGTTGCATTCAAATCCACTATTAATAATCTTTTTAATCCTCTACGTGAAAATTCTCTAGCATAAGATGTCGGTTTGCCATCGTAAACAATTTTTTGTTTCAAATCGCCTTTGTACAAAGACACGCATTTCCCGTCCAATATGTAGAGTACCGGTATTATTTGCATTTTTAATTTTAATTTGAAAACCTAAAATGCATTATATCACCATCCTGGACTATATATTCTTTTCCCTCTATTTTTAATAGTCCTTTTTCTTTAACATTTTGTTCACCTCCAAGACTAACAAAGTCTTTATATTTCATTACTTCCGCTTTGATGAATCCTTTTTGAAAATCCGTGTGTATAACGCCAGCCGCTTCCGGTGCTTTTGTACCAATTTCAATTGTCCATGCATGAACTTCCATTGGTCCCGCCGTGAAGTATGTAATTAATTTTAGGCTTTTGTAAGCCGCTTTTATCAACTCATTTAGTCCTGTTTCTTTTAATCCGACTTCTTTCAACAAATCTTCTGCCTCTTCTTTTGAAAACCCTATTAATTCTTCTTCCACTTTTGCGCATATTGGAATTATTTTATTTTCATCATCAACTTTTAAGCTATTCACATATTCTGATTTTTGAAAACTTTTGATCTGGTTTTCGTGTAAATTCACGGCATATAAATGTGGTTTTACTGTCAAAAGATGCAGATCACGTAATTTAAGTTTTTCTTCTTGATCCAAGTCGAGCGAAATCGCAAGATGACCTGCTGAGAGATGGTCATACATTTTTTTTACCAATTCCAAATAGACAAGTTTTTCTTTATCTTGAGATTTGGCTTCTCCTTGGGCTTTTTGCAATCTTTTTTCAACCGTTTGAAGATCCGCCAATATAAGTTCCATGTCTATAATTTCTCTATCTCTTCCCGGATCTATAGTACCATTCACATGAATAATATTTGAATCATCAAACGCTCTTACAACTTGAACTATTGCGTCACATTCTCTTATATGCGCTAGAAATTGATTCCCAAGTCCTTCACCTTGGCTTGCGCCTTTTACCAGCCCTGCAATATCTACAAACTCTATAGTTGTAGGTATTATTTTTTCCGTGTGTACTATCTCCGCTAATTTTTCCAATCTTTCATCAGGCACTTCTACCACTCCAACGTTTGGATCAATTGTACAAAACGGATAATTTGCCGCCTGAGCGCTTTTTGCACCGACAAGGGCGTTAAATATCGTTGATTTACCCACGTTTGGCAGACCTACTATTCCAATTTTAAGACTCATACTTAAATTTTTTAAATTCTTTAATTGTTATTTGTCCTGGAGCGGATTTCATTTTGTTGTTTTGAGCGAAATACATCATGTAATTTCCAAATAAATCTCCCGCCACTCTCGTCAATAGTCCATACTCTCCCATTCCCACACAAATTGCTTTTATACCCTTTTTATTTAAATCTTGAAGAAAGTCAAGAATCCTAAAGCTGTCAGACACGCTCTTTGCCAAGAACGCAAGCTTAATAATATCAGGTTTTTTCTTTAAAATTTTTTTTGCAATTTTTGCCAGCTCTTTTTCATATGGTGTTTCTTTGAAATTGTGATGAGAGATAATTATTTTTATCCGCTTGTATTTTTTTTTGATGTTTTTTATGAAATTTCCGTCTGACTCGGAATCAATATCTATGTATTCGCTGGTCTCTAGAATTTCTTCATTGAGCTTATCAATACTTGCCGATGTTGTTTTATATATGATTGGTTTATTTGATTTCTTTATTATTTCAATAGTTTTTATTAAATCTTTTTTATTTATCTTTTTCACCCATAATTCAACAACATCAGCTTCTGAAAGTGATTTTATGGATGTTATTGAAGATATTACAGAAACTACTTTTAACATTTTAGATATCTATAGTTATTAATTCTATTGCGTCTTTAACTTTGTGTGTATTTGAAAAGTTCGGATATATTTGAACGTGATTATATTTTTTCAAATCGTAATATACCAAAGAATTCAATCCGTTATCTATTATCAAATTAACTTTTTCTTTTTTAAGTAATTTTATTAATGACTCTGTTTTGCGTTCGCCTTTGCCAAGTTTTTTTCTATATTGTTTAATAATTTTATCATTTTTTAAAATCATAAATTCATATGCCTGTGTTTGCTTCAAACTTCTTGCTATTTTGGCATTCAAACCATACCCGCTAAAAATTGGAACACCTATTTTTACTCTTTTTTCTTTGTTTATGTACGTATATATGGAGCAGTCTCTAATATATTTATTTTCTTCTTTAATTTTATTTTCCAATATTGCTAATTCTTCTTCCAAATCTTTAAGATCAACGAACGGATCTACTTCAACAAAAATTTCTCCGAATATTACGGTCCCAGCCCTCCTCATTCTTATCTTCTTAATCCCTTTAATAAGATTCGAATTTTCCGTAATTATATTTTTTATTTTTTTTATTAACTTTGGATTGTCCCAATAATCAAGTAGATAAAATAAAGCGTCTTTTGCACTTTTGAGTCCGACTTTAAATATTAACAGTGATATTAAAATCGTTGCTATGCCCTCCACATATTTAATATCCATGTAATTACTTACGATACTCGCTATAACCCCCAATTGGACTATAACGTCGATTTTTTGCTGAACCGAATTGTCTATCAAAGATTTGGAATTAGCCTCTAATCCTGCTTTTCTCAATGCCTCCGATGTAAAGTGTGATAAAAAAATTGAGATTACAGATGCTATTATGGCGATTATGTGATATGACCCCTCAAAATCTCCCTCAATATTTGTTAAAGCTCTCGTAAACACTCCGTATCCAGCATAAAGTATTATAATTGATATTATCAAACTCCCGAGTGTTTCCACTTTGTAATATCCGTATTCAAAATTCTTATTTGCCGATTTTCTTGATAGTTTCAGACCTATATAACTCGCAAACAACATAATTATTGTTGTTGAGGCATCTATCGCGTCTGCTAGCACGACTTCAATTCCGGTTATGTACGCAACTGTTAATTTTACTCCGGCATAAATTGTGGCTCCTATTAATGCTGTCTTAGCAACTTTCTCACCGTGAATAAAATTTCTATTACTGATCATTTTCTTTATTTATTATGCTTTAAGTGCCGTGTATTATAAGATCACTTTTTACGATAAAAATCAACTAATCCCCCTTATATTCTTTTTACATTTTCGCAAAAATCAATATAATCTCTTCGATAAATGAAATATAAATATTTTCTAACCCCCTTGCTATGAGGAAGTTATTTCTAGGTCTAGCACTTCTCAGCGTTCTAGCATTTGCTGGTTGCAAACCAGTTGAGGAGGAAACTCCAGTAACTGAAGAGACACCAGTCGTTGAGGAGACAGCTCCAACAACTGAAACTCCAGTTGAGACAGAAGCTGAAGTTGAAACTCCAGCTGAATAAGTTTTTTTCTGGTAGCTACTAGAAAAGCGGAACCCCTTATGGATTTCCGCTTTTTTTGTGTTTTGTCTGTTATTTGAGCCCTTACACCATTTCCAAAGATTCTAATAATTCTTCAGCTATTTCTTGTATTTTTGCGGGTTTTCTTTTAATTGATGCGTGTTTTCTTGTATCCATTGTTTTCTTGATTTGCGTAACCAGTCTGTCTTTTGATAGATCTAGTGCTTTTGTTATTGTATGGCTCGCTTCTTTTGACTGTATTGTTTTACTTGGCATTTTTAATATCATCTCTACGTCAAAAGCATCATGTTTTTCAAACTTTTCAACCCTAACCTCCAGCATAACACTATCTTCCGGAAAATTTACTAACAACCCTGCAATTGGATCAATCTTTTTCTCCAAGTAATCTGAAAAGATCGCCTGTTCCTTGTCTGTCATGTTTTTGAACTGCGTACGTACTTTCATAAAAGATGG
This sequence comes from uncultured Candidatus Peribacteria bacterium, assembly GCA_964525485.1. Lineage (GTDB taxonomy): Bacteria > Patescibacteriota > Gracilibacteria > UBA1369 > LOWO2-01-FULL-3 > DAONBD01. The sequence continues at coordinate 21,845 of CAZGHH010000017.1, forward strand.
GTTAAAGGATTTTGAATGTCTTAATTATAAGGCAAAGCATTAAGAAATACAAAGATGAATGAAAAATATAATTTCAAGGATTGCTAATCTGTTTGCAGAAGGGAATTGGTGCCGGGGGGCAGAATCGGACTGCCGACACCACGATTTTCAGTCGTGTGCTC